>NZ_CP133778.1:2140000-2445714 GCF_034347405.1 Pseudomonas sp. CCC3.1 | reverse complement strand
GCACAGATGCGAATCTGGGCTTCATCGCTGGCAACTGCGGAGCGGATTTTGGCGTATTGGGTCATGCAGTAAACCTTCAGTTTTCCAATAGACGATAGAGTGATTGAGCGTGAGAAACGTGCAGGCCTGCACGCTGCAAATTTCGCCGACTTTGCGAGGAGGCCAACGCTGTTGCCGCGACTGTTACGGCGCCCTGTTCTCTGGCTTGCGCTATGCGGTGAGCGATAAGCGCTGCGTGAAACCCGCGACCGCGCATCCCCTTTTGAGTCACCGCAGTCCCCAGGTAAGCCACACCGTTGCTGGCAAGATACAGCGAAGCACCTGCCACCACCTTGTCCGCCTCTTGAATGACATAAATTTTCAACGCGTCGTTTGTGTGCAAATTGCCGAATGAGGCCTGACTGGCAGCACGTTGAGCGGGCTTGGTATGGAACCCGCTCGCATGGACTTCTGTAAAAGCGAGCAGGCTTTGCGGCGTGGCCTCTTGAATGTCGAACGCGTGCTGACCCAGTGTTGCGTGTTCGATGGCACACGCTAACTGCATGTGCGTCCAGCCCTTCAATCGCTCCAGTCGACGGCCTGCGACAGACATGAACGGCTCAAGCGATGAGACCGCTCCAAAGAGCGGCGTAACCACCGAATAAGCAGCGTTCTGCTGTAGCAGGTCGACCATGGCTTGCGGCTCTGCCGAGACATCGCCATGGATGCGATTGAACATCGGACTGGGGGCTGCTTTCACCTGAAAACAGGGAAAGGCGCCGTTAGCAAAAATGCGGGCTCCGTACGGATTGCCCTCTATTTGACCCACGTTGCGCACGCGAGCGCGCAAGTACTCTCGTTCAGCGGTTTCGATAGCGGTGGCGTTGATGACATCCATGTACAGGTGCTCCAGCAAATTGAAGTGCGTTGTGATCAAGCAATGCGATAGGCACAGCGTCGGGCACCCAACTGGATATGCTCCACGCGCTCGACTTTAGCCCGCAATACGTGCTCGAAGACCTGCAACTCTGCGCGGCAAAAGCCCTGACAGGCGGTGGCCGCGGCACAGATCGGGCAATGGTTCTCCACCAGGATCAAGGCGCCATCCGGCTGTTCGCTGCATTGGGCCATGTAGCCTTCGCGCGTACGCAACTGCGCCAATCGCTCGACTCGCGCTTTCAAGTCCACCAACCCTTCCATCTCCCGCTCATACAACGCCTGGGTCTGACGTTCACGGACATCGATCAAGCGGTCAATGGCGTCCTCGCCGAAGGTCTCGCGCACCGTCTGCAACAGTTGCACCGTCAGTTCCGAGTGCGTGTCAGGAAAGCGCGCATGCCCCGCCGCCGTCAAGTGCCAGACTTGCGTCGGGCGCCCGACTCCGCGCGCCTCTGAGTGGGCTTGCACCAGACCGCCCGCCGCCAGTTTCACGAGTTGCTGACGCGCAGCTTCGCCTGTCGTCCCCAGGAACTCGCCCGCATCACTGGCCAACTGCGGACCGCGCGTCTTGAGCAGATGCAGCAAACGATCTGCCGGGGAAGCTGGCGAATTTTCCAAGTCATTTCTTGACAAAATATTTAGCCTCGTCGCAATATTCAAAGCAATTGCTTGGCAAATTAACTCAACCCTGCCTTTGATGCAATTCGCCAGGTTTTAAACCAGCAAAATCAGAACAAGGAATCACTGATGCAAACCCAAGACAGCAACTGGGGAGAGTTACTCCTCGGCGAGAATGCGGCCCGCTCCATCGCGCTCTCAGGTGGCATAGCGCTCTATGCGACCAACACCTATATCGCGACCACCATTTTGCCGTCAGTGGTCGCCGAGATCGGCGGGCTGGAACTCTATGCGTGGAGCACCACGTTGTATGTGGTGGCCTCGATCCTGGGTTCCGCGCTTACCTCCAAGCTGCTGCAACGCACAGGCCCGCGCCTGGCTTACACAATCGCTACGTTGGTGTTTATGGTCGGTGTATTGATCTGCGCATTGGCGCCGAGCATGCCGGTGATGCTGGCGGGACGGCTGATTCAGGGACTGGGCGGCGGGATATTGCTGGCCTTGTGTTACTCGATGATCCAACTGGTATTCGAAGAGCGTCTGTGGCCACGTGCAATGGCACTGGTGTCAGGCATGTGGGGCGTCGCGACACTGGTCGGGCCGGCGGTGGGCGGCGTGTTCGCTGAAATGGACGCTTGGCGTCTGGCCTTTGGCTCGATGGTACCGATCAGCCTTGCGTACATCGTCCTCACCCACCGCGCGCTGCCGCCACGCGACACTGCGCCAGTCACTCAAAGTCGCCTGCCTGTGATGCAACTCGTACTGTTGGCCGCTGCGGTGCTGGCGGTGTGTTCTGGCAGCGTTTCGTCGCTGCCGAGTTGGAACTTGCTGGGCATCGCGGCCTGTGCGGTTCTGGTGTTTGTGCTGATTCGTCACGAATCCAGCGCCACGGTTCGTCTTCTGCCTAAAGACGCCTTTAAATTCAGCACGCCGCTGTGCGCGCTCTACGCCACCACCTGCCTGTTGGTGATCGGCATGAGCAGCGAGATCTTCATGCCGTACTTTCTGCAACACCTGCATGGGCAGTCGCCATTGATTGCCGGCTACATGACTGCATTAATGGCCGCAGGCTGGACCGTTGCCGAAATCCTCAGCTCCGGCTGGGCGGGCCGCAACACGCAGCGTGCCATTCTCGCGGGGCCGCTGTTTATCCTTTGCGGGTTGGTGATGCTGGCAATCACCACACCCATGGCAAGCCTGGGCGAATGGACACACCTGGCGCCTATCTGCATCGGGCTCTTCCTGGTGGGATTTGGCATAGGCCTGGGTTGGCCGCACCTGCTCACGCGCATCCTGCAAGTGGCTTCGGAGCGCGATAAAGACACGGCCGCCGCGTCGATTACCACCCTGCAACTGTTCGCCATGGCAATGGGCGCGGCATTGGCAGGCGTGATCGCCAACATGGCAGGGATTAATGATGCAACCGACAGTGTGGGCATCGCCAACGCGGCGCAATGGTTGTTTGGACTGTTTGCTCTGGCGCCAGTCTTGGCGCTGGTGATGGCGCGACGGGCAACGCGTCTATAAGTCCGTGCCGCAGGGTGAGTGAATGCGCATACAATTGCCATCATTCCTGCCTATCAGACAAACCGAACATTTTATGGCGCTCGACCCCCTCACCTTATTGACCCTCAGCATCGCACTGGCCGCTGCCGCCGCGTTTTATCTGGCCATTGAATGGCGCAGCGTCCGCGAACCTTCGCTGCTGTGCTGGAGCGCGGGTTTTGCAACGATTGCCGTGGGCTCGACCTTGGCGCTGTTGCGCAGCAGCGGGCTGCTGTTGATCGGCATCTGGTTCGCCAATGGCCTGCTGGTGGTTGCCCACTGGCTGTTTCTGCTGGGCGTGGCGCGCTTCACCCAGGCGCGCCTGTCACGGGGCTGGTACCTGACGTTCGTTATCTGGCCCGCGCTGCTGCTGATCCCGAATGAGCCGTCATGGTCGCGAATCATGCTACTGGCCAACTCACTGCTAGTGGCCGTGCTGACCCTCAAAGCCAGTTGGCTGCTGCGCCCTCACGGTAAATCGTTGAGCGTGGGGGCCGTGCAGTTGCGTTATGTGCTGTTGATCCATGGGCTGTTTTATCTCGCCAAAGCGTTAACCGCAGTGATACCCGGTGAACTGATCGACCTGGCGGCGTTCAGGGGCGAGATCATTCAGATTTCACTGGTCGAAGGGTCCATGGCAATCATGCTGATCGCATTATCGATGACCGGGACCGAGCGCTACCGGCGCGAAAAACTCATTGCCAGGCTGGCCGCCCGTGATCCATTGACCGCTCTGTACAACCGCCGCGCCCTCGAAATGCGTGCCCCGCCCTTGTTGAACGGGGTCTCGCCCACGCAACCGGGAGCCTTGCTACTGATCGACATCGACAACTTCAAACTGATCAACGACTTGTTTGGCCATACGGCGGGCGACCGGCTACTGGTGACATTGAGCGAAATCATTCGTGCAGTACTCCCAAAAGGCGCACTGGCCGCACGCTTGGGCGGCGACGAGTTCGTGATCCTGTTGAGCAACGCCTCAAGTGAGAGCATTGAGGCCCTGGGCAGTGCCCTGCGCGACCCGTTTTACCTCGCAACCTCACACACATTCGCCACCCCGCAAGCGGTGACCCTGAGCATCGGCGCCGAACTGTTTGACCGCCCACCCACCAGCCTTAGTGAACTGATCGAGCAGGGAGACGCCGCCCTGTACGCCTCCAAACGCGGAGGCAGGAATAGCCTGCGTCTGGTGGATAGGACGCAGGGTGAGTGAGGTTGGGTGGCGTGAATCAAGATTCAACACACTACGGGGCATAAGCGATCAATAAACCAGAGAACAATCATTACCGGGGGGCTGATTGCCATCCTGGTAGTATTCGATTATCCACTTCTCGGACAGCAACCTTGTTCTGATCGTTTGATCATCGGTAGCTCTCCAACTTCTGACATTCATACTGTAATTACTTGATTTCCCAATATTGCCCCACCTGGGTTTCCCTTACACGCAAACCACTTCTATTAGCAGGACGATTCCCACCGAACAAATCAAGAATGTCATTTATAACGGATTTAGACTCCGACACATAAGAATGATTTAAGAAATCCGTCTTAACAGCGCTCGCATCGATAAACTCCACGCCGCCATATACTTTTATAACCACTGGTACATCACCAGCGCGCTCATAAAAATGAAGCCTCTTGGAAGTCAGCAAAGCCATGTCTCTATTCGAAGCATACAAAGTAACCGGCGCCTTAGAGTCAGCTATTTTCGGGATAATGATGTCGACAAACTGTTCAGCGTCCACATCTGGGGCAGCCAAGACGACCTCTTTCAGTTTATAACGCAAATTAGGATGCTCAAGTTTTAAGCGCGCCAACGAACTCAAAACTGCTCTATTTCCCATGCTATGCGCAATTAGAAAAGTCTTTTTTATCTTAGGGTTAGAAAGATGATCGACAAGGAAATTATAAAATGCAGGCTCTGACCATTCGATGCTGGCCTCATCAGCAGCATACGAAAGCACCTTGCCATTTGCGGGCCAGCTAAAAAACAAGGGAACACCAGAGAACTTTAAATCATAAGCCATTTGCGCGGTGCGCTTTGCGGCATCAGCAAAACTGACGTTGTAGCCGTGCACAAACAGCAAAGTAGAATCCGACTTATTAACCAATCCCAAATCAAGCAATTTATCAAATTCTTGCTTACTGATCGTTTGTCCGTCCAAGAGCATCACATGCCTGTCAGGATCCTCCTTTAACTGATACCACCTCCTTTCCTCAATCACACCAACTTCATGTCCAACCGGAATAGAGACCATGCAATACCCGTATTTAGTATCACCAAAACTGCCTCGACGACCACTATATGCCTCTGCACAGTTCTCTGAGCCCAGCTGTTTTCTGTTTGTTGCAAACAAAACTTTAACAACCCCATGGGCAACATCAGTAGCTGGCCGAATAACCCCGGGTTCACTATTGTCGACTGCGCCTGTATTTACTCCATAGCCTGCGTTAGGCTCAGCTACACCGCCTTCACTAACAACTTCAGATGTTGCTTGACAACCATTCAAGAGAAATAAAATCATAATATGAAGGAGCAAAGTTGCTTTCATGATTTTTTCCTCGTTAATAAATTATCAAGATTATTATGGGCTAACATTACGATATGTCAAAAAGCCATCGCTTAGCGAAATTACGCCGTCCGATTTTGGGCAAATCTTAGGACATTAAAGGCAACCGTTTCTCCATCGGCTGATAGACCAGACCCGCGAACTCTCCCACGTCCCCTGACAGGACGAATCCATACTTTTCGTAAGCGGCTACCGAAGACAATGATGCCTTGACCGTCACTACCTCTCCTCTGGTGTGCTCCATTGCCGCTCTCATCAAGCGCATGCCGATGCCGTTACGCTGCCAGCCCGGCGCAACAAACAGCATCGCCACGTGGCGCCCTTCCTTGAGTTCGATCAACCCGGTAATCGTTCCATCCTCAACACAGACCAGTATCAGGTTACCCTCCATTCGTTCGGCGAACGCTTGCGCTGCTGCTACCTTGGCGAATGTTTCTACGCCCTGCGCCGACAGCGAAGGCGCAACGGCCTGCATGAATGCATCCATGCACAGGTTGCTGGCGCAAGGCAGGTCATCGTGGGTCAGTTTGCGTATCGGCATAGTCAGTCGTCCGTATCTGGAATCAGCAGATGGATATCCGCGTTAAAAATGCTCGAGGCTGACGTTGAGGCCAGCACGACCCGCCAAATCAATGATTTCTTCCAGCCGATCAGCGTCAACGATGAAGCCGTCGTAATTTTCACCTCCGGAATCGAGGTGCAGGTAACGTTTTCCAGACCGAGATAACCACTGATCAAAGTCGTTGAGCACTTCTGGCATAGAGGAATGGGCTTTGCACGCGAGGCCGTATGTCTCCTTTAAGCCACTGGCGCTCACCAGGTAGGGCACCTGATACTCGAATACGTCATAACTTTTCCAATCCACGCTAAGGAGGACGAGGTGTTCCAGTTTTTGTCCTTTCGAGTCATTCAATAACCCTTCAGTGAGGGCACTGGAAGGCTCATCTCCCATCGAATATCGACGCATTACTCGCCGGACAAGTCGGGCACCTTCTTTTTCTGGAGCGAGCGCCACCAACGTTTGGGCAAAAGACTCAAGCGCTTTTTTCTGCGCAGGATCGAGTCGAACGGGCTGTAGCTCTTTCATGACTACTGAAGCGCTAAGGTTGGTCTCCTCGGGTGGGGGCATGCTAAAGCGCCCACCAAACAACCGATCTAAAAAGCCCATACCACTCCCTGGAATGCCTGGAGGAAGACCGCCAGGTGCTGTCTTCCTTTATGTATTGCGGTTGAGCTTACTGTTGGTGCATGAGATTTGTCGATCAACTGCCTTATCGGCCTTCTCACATCCCTGTGATAACGTGGCCAACTGTCCACTTTGCAGCGTTTCATCCCATGACCCTTGCCGATAACCTTCTCGCCTTTACCTTCGCCGCCACGCTGTTGACGCTGACGCCAGGGCTCGATACGGCATTAGTGTTAAGGACCGCGACGGTTGAAGGCAAACAACAGGCGTTACGCGCCGCGCTGGGTATTAACGCAGGCTGCCTGCTATGGGGCGCAGCCGTGGCTTTTGGCCTGGGCGCTTTGATTGCGGTGTCGGAGCTGGCTTTCAATCTGTTGAAGTACTGCGGCGCGGCTTATCTGGCCTGGTTGGGTTTGAACATGCTTTTGCGCCCACGGACTTCGCTGTCTTCGGTTGAAACAGACGGCAAACCAAACGCTAACTGGTTTCTGAAGGGCATGCTGGGCAACCTGCTTAACCCCAAGATTGGTATTTTCTACGTCTCCTTCCTGCCTCAGTTCATTCCCCCAGGCCAACCACTGATTGCCTGGACATTTGGCTTGGTCAGTATTCATGTATTGATTGGTTTGATATGGGCTGCGGCGCTGATTGGTGCTACCCAGCCGCTTGCCGGTATTTTGCGGCGCGAGAAAGTGGTCACCTGGATGGACCGCACTACAGGCGTGATCTTTGTGCTGTTTGCCGTTCGGCTGGCCGTCAGCAAGCGTTGAGAACGGAACAACCCACGATTAGATTGACACTCTCCTCACCTGGAATATTGCCAACATGACGCCCCTCTTCTTGGGCAGTTGCCTTTGCGGTGCTGTCAAATACCAAATTTCTTCTCGGCCTGAGGTCATTTCTCACTGCCATTGCGGCCAGTGTCGCAAAAGCCACGGAGCGGCCTTTG
The DNA here is from genome assembly GCF_034347405.1 of Pseudomonas sp. CCC3.1. Classification (NCBI taxonomy): domain Bacteria; kingdom Pseudomonadati; phylum Pseudomonadota; class Gammaproteobacteria; order Pseudomonadales; family Pseudomonadaceae; genus Pseudomonas; species Pseudomonas sp. CCC3.1. The sequence goes on along the minus strand of NZ_CP133778.1, from coordinate 2,437,928 downwards.
CCAGCTATGGCAATGTGTTGCGCAAGGCGCTTGAGCTGACCCACGGTGCCGATAGCCTTAAGTCGTTCTCGTCTTCGGAGTCGGTGCTGCGTCAGTTTTGCGGCGAGTGCGGCTCATCGCTGTTCTGGTCATCCGCTCAGGGAAAATACGCCGACTGGATCTCGATTGCCCTAGGCACTCTGGACACACCGCTCGCCTGCGATAAACAAAAGCACATTTATGTGTCATCGAAGGCGGTGTGGCATGAAGTCACCGATGCCTGGCCGCAGCACCTGTGACGGCATTGATTTTAAATAGCAGGCCTGTGCCGGAAATTGGTCGCGGCGTATCGAGAGCTGTATCGAGGCGCTACGATCAATCGATCTTGAGTCGCACACATTAAAGGAAGGCTATGCACTCGCACACCGATACCCGTCCCGTTCACCAGGCCGCTTGCCATTGCGGCACTGTTCAATTCACCGTAAAGCTCACGAACGGCGTGAACACAGCGCTAAGGTGCAACTGCTCCTATTGCTCGATGCGCGGAGCTGTCGCGGTGTCGGTTGACCAGCAAGACATCGAGGTGTTGCAGGGCAAGGATGCGTTGACGCTCTACCAATTCCATACCCATGAAGCCAAGCACTACTTTTGCTCGCGCTGCGGGATCTACACATTCCATCAGCGTCGTTCATCACCTCTCCAGTACGGCGTTAATGTGGCGTGCATTGAAGGCATGAGCCCTTATGATTTTGCAGAAGTGCCGGTAAGTGATGGCCGGATGCACCCTAAAGACCGCGAGGGCGGCGGCAGCCGAGTCGCTGGCTGGATCCGCTACCAGGCCAATTTGAAAGCAGATTGATGCTACGCCAACACGCCTCGTGGGAGCTGTCGCAGGCATCAGCGTGGGATCAGCAACCGCGCAATACCACCTGTGGGCGCTCGCCTGCAAAGAAAAACGGCCGTAGACGTACACCCACGCTATTGCCGAGGCATGGATAATGACTATATCCATGACGCTGGTATAGAAAGAGAACGGCTCATTAAGAATCTCGGTTCGTTTGATTTCGATTAACGGTGAAGATGCCGAGTATCAGTGATGAGCCTCGCCTTCAGTGCGCGCCGTGCTCGACGGCCAGCATGACGCCAAAGCCGACCAACAACCCGCCGAAGGCTCGATCAATCCAGTGACGTATCGCCAACAGCTGCTTGCGCAAGGCGTCGGCCGAGAAGCACATGGCGACCAGGCCGAACCAGACCATATGGGCAACGGAGACAAACACCCCATAGCCTATTTGTACCTCCAGCGAGGTCTCAGGCCGCACCACCTGCATAAACAGGCTGATGATGAACACCATGGATTTGGGGTTCAAAGCATTGGTCAAAAAGCCATTACGTAACGCCACCCAATCCGACATCGGCACCACACTGCTATCGACTGTTGTCTCTCCCGGCCTGGAAAGCAGCATTTTCACGCCGAGGTAGACGAGATAGGCAGCACCGGCCAACTTGATCGCATTGAACAGCCAAAGCGACTGCTGTATCAGCACGCCGACGCCAATCAGGGTGTAGGTGACATGCACCAGTACGCCCAACCCAATACCGATGGCTGTCAGAACGCCCGCGCGACGTGACAGCAGCAAACTGTTGCGTGTCACCATCGCAAAATCCGGCCCCGGGCTGATAACGGCTAATACAGTGATGGTGATTACAGCTATCAATTCATTCATGGTTTATTCTTTTCGGCAGTCTCAATAAAACAAGATCCTAAAGGCGAATCGCGCTCCATGAATAACGATGTTTTCTGACCATTACGGTGAGCCAGACTCACCATCTCGCGACACGCGCCTGCCTTCCCTTTTGGCACTTCGCTGTTTCGAGGCGGCCGCACGCCTGGAAAACTTCACGCACGCAGCCGCCGAGTTGCACCTCACGCACGGCGCAATTAGCCGCGCCGTGCGTCTGCTGGAAGAAGAGCTGGGAGTTGCCCTGTTCGAGCGCCGCAGCCGTCGCGTGTTTCTGACAGATGCAGGCCGAACTCTGGCGCAGGCGGTAGGCGATGGACTGGGCGTGATACGTCAGGCCGTAGGCGTATTACGAGCCAGCGCTCGCAAAGAACGGCGTTGGGTGCTGTCGTGCGAACCAACGCTGTTGATGCGCTGGTTAATACCGCGCTGGCCAGCCTTCCAGGCCCAACATCCAGGAATCGACGTGCATCTGGTCGCTGGCGGCGGACCGTTTTCATTCAACAGCGGCATCGATCTCGCCATACGGCGCGATGACTTTTCTTGGCCTGAGCACTATTGCGCCGAGCCATTGTTCGCGGAGAAGACCGGGCCGGTCTGTCGTCCGGAAAAGGTCGATACCTGGTTCAATGAACACAACGAGCTGCGAAAGGACGCCGCGTGCCTGCACACGCGCACCCGACCGAGCGCCTGGGCAGATTGGGCGATGACTGCAAAACAGCCGCTACCACGTGGGCTGACGCAGACCTTCGAACACTTCTATTTCAGCCTGCAAGCCGCCGTGGCCGGGCTTGGCGTAGCGATGGCGCCCTGGCATCTGGTGCGGGACGACTTGGACAGCGGTTTGCTGACGGCGCCGCTGGGGTTTGTAGAAGACGGTTCGCGCTATTGCTTGTTGTCACCCCAGCCCGTGCAGCCCGGCAGCCCGCAGGCTGATTTACTGACCTGGCTGCGCGCTCAGGCGTGACCCCGGGCGTTCCTCCCTCCAGCAGAGCGGAGCCTTTTTATCCGGTACATGTCGCTGTCCGCATGGCTAAGCAGCGTGTCGGCATCTTCCCCATCTTCGGGATAACAGGCTACGCCGATACTGCATGACGGCATGTCGACCCTGTGGAACTCAGCGTCCAGCGGCTCGTCCATGATCGAGAGTATTTGCTGCACTTTCGTGGAAACCGCCTCTCTAGACTGGATACCCGTCAGTAGCACAACAAATTCATCCCCTCCGATGCGGGCCACGGTGTCTGTCTCTCTGACGCAGCCTTCGATCCGCCGGGCAATCGCACACAACACACGATCGCCCGCGGCATGCCCATGAACGTCATTGATCCCCTTGAAGTCATTGAGGTCCAGAAACAGTAGCGCCACGCTGCATGTGCCCCGACGTGCTACTCGCAGGGCTGCGCTGAGCCGATCAGTAAACAGCAATCGGTTGGTCAGCCCGGTCAGCGGGTCGTGGTGAGCGAGGAAATGCAGTGCCTCTTCAGCTTTTCTGAGGGCCGTCACATCCCGCGCCACACCAATCCGTGCATTGACCTGCTCAGACCAGAGCGCGGCCCACAAAATGTGCACGACAGTTCCATCCTTGCGGATAAATCGGTTGCGAAAATCGACATGGGACTGACCATTCATGACCCGGCCAATCGAGGCCCGTGTGATCGCCAGATCATCTGGATGCATATAGTCGGTGATCGCCGTTGCGGTCAGCTCAGCTGCACGATAACCGAGCAACGCCTCACAGGCATCACTCACAAAAACAATCTGATTGTTCGCATCGACCACAAAGACCGTGTCCAGCATCAGATGGATCAGTCTGGGGTATAGCGCTTCTAGATCAACGGGCATGGGTCTGAGAGTCCGGGGCAGATCACTTGATAGTAGCCGCAAGTTGTCGAGCACGAAGGCAGGAGGCTTTACAGCGATTTCCTGACTATGCCCCTGCCCGACTTGAATCTGAAGCCTGACAACCCAGCCACTTACGGATTTACTGCCCGCGTACCTGAACACACAGAGGGCGATGGCCTGTTGCGATAACTCGCGGGACTGAACGTTCGGGTCAGTACCAGCATCGACACAACCCCGACAATCAGCACGCACCACGCACTGACAAAGCTACCCGTGAGTTCACGCAGCCAGCCGGTCAACCACGGCGACACAGCGTTGATCAAAAAACCCACGCCTTGCACGAAGGCCGCCAACTGCCCGGCTTCCTGCGGTTCGCGACAATGGTCGAGGGTCAGTATCAGGCTCAAGGCGAAGCAAGCACCCAGCCCGAAACCAATCAATGCGACCCACAGATGTGGCATTTCAAGCGGCCACAGCACCAGCCCAAGAAACCCGACCGCCTGGGCGCCAAGGCTTATGGCCAGGAATGGACGCCGGTCAATGCCGTGTTGTGCCAAGGCTGGCATCACCAGTGCCGCAAGCACTTGAAAAATGGTCATAAAGGCCAGCAGCAAGCCACTTTGCGTCGCACTCCAGTTCATCTGCAGGTAATAAGCCGGCAGCCAGGCAACCATGCTCATGTAGCCACAGTTAACGAGTCCAAAGTACAGCGCCAGCAGCCAGGCCCGGCGGTTGCGCCCTGGGTGTTTGGACGGCCCATCGGGGCTCCGGGCAAAGCCTGCGAACGGCAATAGCCACCACAGCAACAGCGCCGCCAGTGCTGGCAATAACCAGACCCCAAGCCCAGCCTGCCAATGGCTGAAATGCCCGGCCACTACCGGGCTGAGTAACGCGGCCAACCCTCCACCGCCCATCAGCGACGCCGAATAGACACCCAAGGCCAACGCGACTTTGTGCTGAAACTGACGCTTAATCAGCGCCGGAACCAATGCCTGGATCAATGCAACACCGGCACCGCCCAACAAGGCCGTTGCCAATAGCACCTCTGCCTGATGCCCCAGCAAACGCCAGAAGCAAGCACCGAGAATCATCAGCAAACCCAGAGCCACACCGCGCCGCTCGCCCAGACGTGCCTCTATGCGCACGCCGAGCAAGGCCACAAGGCCCATGCAAATCACTGGCAGGCTGGTTAACCAGGCGCTGCTTTGAAAGCTCATGCCCGTGTCGCCGCGAATCTCCATCAACAGCGGACTGATGGAACTCAGGATCGGCCGCAGGTTAAGCCCCAAGGCAATGATCAACGCCCAACTGGCCAAGCTGCGCAGACGAGACTTAGCGTGCTGCATGGCGAGCCTGCCAGTTGCGATAGATCTCAGCCAGCTCAACGGCACGTTGCAAGTACTGTTGATCGTTGTGCATGAAGACTCCTTGTTGGGCCATCATTGCGCGCCAGCGTCGCGCAGCATGTTTGCGATAGCGATCTGGCCGCGACTTTGTGCCTGATACAAAGGGCTGCGGCCATTGCTGTCCGGCAGGTTCAGGTCTGCCCCGGCGTGGATGAGTTGGCCGACGATCTGCTGATGCGCCGGGCCGCCGTCGGCGAGCACGATGGCTTCCATCAAGCAGGTCCAGCCCAAACGATTGACGTGGTCAAGATCAACACCGGCTTCAATCAGCAGCCGCACCGTTTCGACATGGCCGCGTTCACAGGCCGGAATCAACGCGGTGCCACCGTAACGATTGGTGCTCTTCAAGTCCGCACCATGGGCCAGCGTCAGCTTGAGGATCTGGTTATAGCCACTGGCGCCAGCTAACAGATAGGGGCTGTCTTGCATCAGGTTTTTCTGATTAACGTCGGCCCCCGCCTCTACCAATGCCTGGGCGATTTCGACTTTGTTTTGCCGGGTAGCCAGCAGCAATGCACTGCTGCCATCCAACCCTTGCGCGCGAAGATCTGCCCCTTCAGCGATCAGTTGTTGCACGCGGGCCAGCTCACCGTCGCGCACCGCCGTCAGCACACTTTTTTCGCTCGCCATCACCCCTCCCATCGTCAGTACTCCCATCACCAAAATAGCGGTCGTCAGGCGTCCAGATTTAAACGTCAGGTTACCCATGGTCATTTTCTCTCTGCACACTTTCGGTCTGTACAACCCATGAAGAACGAGTATGGTCAGGCAGGCAGGTATTATGAAATTAAATATAGCCATGCCATTCAGTGGCAATGTGAATGGTGGCGTTAATGTTTGATCCAGTGCTGTTACGCAGTTTTGTCGCCGTTGCGGACTGCGCCAACTTCACCCGCGCAGCCCAACGGCTGCACCTCACTCAGTCCACGGTCAGCCAGCAAATACGCCGCCTGGAAGACGACCTCGGCTGCAAGCTGCTCGACCGCGAACAACGTCAGGTAATCGCCACGGCCGAGGGCGAACGATTTTTGGTTTATGCGAGACGTATCTTGGCGCTGCAGGAAGAGGCCCGAGATGTGCTGTTCAACCAGCAAAGCGCGGGGGTATTGCGCCTCGGCGTGCCCGAGGACTTTGCCGCAGAACGCATGATGCCCATGCTTTCGCGCTTCGGCCTGGAACATCCGGGCGTGCGCCTGGAGGTCACCAGCGGACTGGGGCCTGAGTTAATGCGGTTCTATCGCCGTGGCGAGTTCGACCTGCTATTGGTCAAGCAGATGGGGCGCAGCGATGATTGCCTGGCCTGTTGGCCAGAACCTTTGTGCTGGGTGGACAGCCGCTCGCAACCGGCGCTGGGACGCGATCCGTTGCCGTTGGTGGCGTTTCCTGTAGGAGGCCTGTACCGCAATGAAATGCTTCATCACCTGGAGGTGGGCGGCTGGCACTGGCGTATCAGTTACTCCAGTGCCAGCCTTGCCAGTGTCTGCTCGGCAGTGGCGGCAGGCCTGGGCATCAGCTTACTGCCACGCAGAGTGATCAGCGCCGAGCACCAAGTGCTGGACGCCAGCAGCGGCTTACCGGATATCCAGGGCATATTTCTGGCGCTCTATGGCCACAGCGGGCTCAGTCACGCAGGTCAGTTGCTGCAAGGGCATTTGCTCCAATTGTGTGATGCGCTTGCGCATACCGACTGATGCTGCTCAGCTCGCAACCGAGCGCAGCTTTTTTATCTGGTACATATCGTCATCCGCATGGCTGAGCAGCGTGTCGGCATCCACGCCATCTGCGGGGTAGCATGCCACGCCGATACTGCACGACGGCATTTGGATCCCCCCGAATTCAGCGCCCAGCGGCTCGGCCATGACCGCGATTATCTGTTCCACTTTGCTGGACGCGGCGTCCCGCGACTGAATATCGCTCAATAGCACTGTGAATTCATCGCCGCCTATGCGCGCTACCGTGTCCGTAGCCCTGACGCAGCCTTCGAGCCTGCGTGCAATCGCACACAGCACGCGATCACCCATTGCATGCCCATGAACGTCATTGATCTCCTTGAAGTCATTGAGATCCAGAAACAGCAGCGCGAACGTGTACTTGCCACGATGCGCTGCTCGCAGGGCCATACTGAGTCGATCATTAAACAGCAAGCGATTGGTCAACCCCGTCAGCGGGTCATGGTGAGCGAGAAACTCTAATTCTTCTTCGGCTTTTCTGAGGGCTGTCACATCGCGAGCAACACCGATGCGGGCACCGACTTCCTCAGACCAGAAAGCAGCCCACAGGATGTGCACCACACCGCCATCCTTGCGGACATAACGGTTGCGGAAGTCCATATGCGGCTGACCATTCATGACCCGGATAATCGAGGCTCGCGTTACCGTCAGGTCTTCGGGATGCATATAGTCGGTGATCGGTGTGCCGATCAGCTCTTCGGCACGGTAGCCAAGCAGCGTTTCACACGCATTGCTCACGAATACAATCTGATTGTCCCTATCGACCACAAAAACTGTGTCCAGCATCAGATGGATCAGTTTGGGGTAAAGCGCTTGCAGGTCAACAGCCATAAGTCAGAGCGTCCGGTTTATATAGTTTGATCATAGCCCGGTGGCAATTGATGACGGTCACTGGATTTCGAGCCGTTCATCGCAAGGTGCAAGGCTGGCGCATGATACGGGAGCCTCTGCTGACATCACAAAACGGGCAGTCAGCAGCATTGTCGCTGCACTGAGTGCCCATAAATTGAAAACCAACTCTGCACTGACCGCTACCTTGTGGCGCAAATCTTCATGTTGGCGCTGAGCATACAACGGGCTGAGCATGACAAGCCACGCTGCCATCTCTCAGCGTTACGCTCAATTTTCCATGCCAGAACTCTGCCAGAAACACATCATCGGCTTGTAAACCCAAGCCTTCGACTTGCTCCAGCAACCATTCGGGGTCACGCCCTATGGACACCAACGGGTCTATTCGAGGCTCACCGTCGAACATGACAATCACTGAGGGCATATCGCGCTCATCGCAAATCACGGTCAACTCACCGCCCGGTTCAATCTGCGCGTAATACACCTACTGAAAGGCACGGGCACCTTGTGCATGTAACTGCGAGGCCACCCGCAACCTATCAATCTTGTGCTTGTTGCCAACCAGGTTTTCAATAATAAATTTGCCGTTCTTGATGATAGGAATGGGACTGCCTATCGCAAACCCGCGCAACAGTTGAATATGTTTAGTGGCTGCATTAAGGATATAAATCAGCAACACCCCCAGCAGCAGAACAAGCACGTACTGTCTGAAGGGAATGGTATCGCTGTAAATAACACCGCCTATGATCCCGCCTAATGAATACGGGTATCTGCGCTCTAGCGTGGCGCCTGAAACATCATGAAAAAATCAGTTAAAAGACTCCGATTAATACTTGGTTTCCTGACAGGTCATAAGTTGATCATTAATGTTTCTATACAACCTGTGGGTTTCTACCGACTGCACAGAAGGTGTTTCTGCATAATCCACTTGAATAGCATCAAGCTTTGCCTTAGTTTCAACCATTTGCACAATACATCGATTTAAGCTGTCGGAGGTTATGGGCTGCGTAGCCGAAACATCGACCTGCCCCGAACGGCTAGCTTCAAATACATTCTTGAGCGCTTCTATTTTTTCGCGCGCCACTTTTTCTTTATCCAGCTCGCACCCCGCCAACATCAACACAGATACCAACCCCAATACATAATGCTTGATCAATTAAGAGCCCCTTGATTCATTGAGGGAAGCGATCTTCATTCTGTGTACCGTTTGTCGCCGAATCATCTGTGGCGGCCTTGCCAGGCGCTAAACGATCTCCAATCGTCTTTGATACGAATCGTTAACGCCCTAAAACCGTGGCTGAGACACGCCTGTACTGCCTCAACATGGAGCACAGGCATGACACTTTTACATTGCCGAACATGAAACCTTGCTGGCACAGCACCCCGCTCATTGACCGGATTATCAAAAGCAAAGCACGTGCCATCCAGGCTCTGCCTCAACCTGCTTGAAGGGTTGAGGTCCGTTGATCAGCTTTCAGAAAAAACGGGCGAGTCAGCGCTGGATTCAGCCGCAAGCTTCAATCGGTCAGCCTTGCTGATGTATTGATCCTTGCTTTTCGGGGCTAATTTAGCACTGGCTTTCTTGGCCCGAGCCTTCAATATCTTGTTTATCTTTTTACGACGATTCATTTTTTTCCACTCAATTTGTAAGCGCCTGAATCATATCAGTTTAAGTAACGAGCCCGACTCCTGTGGTGCGCGTTGCGTGCAAAACCATACCTGCCAAGTGTCAACGCCCTTCCCTGCGCCTAGTCCTGACTTGTCCACACGGCCAATTCATAGCCATCAGGATCAATAAAGTGGAACCGGCTTCCACCTGGAAATGAAAATGTCTCTCGGCTGATAACAGCACCCAGCGCCTTGAGGCGCAATTGAGTGGCTTCGAGATCTTGCGCATACAAAATGATTAAAGGCCCGCCCGGCCTTACTGGCTCGCCGGTTGTGAAACCACCCGTGAGCCGACCATCACTGAACTCAGTATAGGTTGGCCCGTAGTCGACGAACGTCCAACCAAACGCACCGCCGTAGAAATCTTTGCTGCGCTCTATATCGGCAACATTGAACTCAATATTGTCGATCTGCCGATCGTTGCGGCTAACGGTCATGAATGCCTCCTGGCGGCTGTAAGAAGTCAGATCATAGCGTGTGAGCCATTAAATGCCCGCCCCCTTAAGAGATTTTGCTGCCGGTCACAATCGCTGACTACGCGCAGTTAAAAAACAGGCTTGCTCGAAACATATGGATAAACGTATATTCGAATAAACGCATATTTAGAGAGACCTGATGCTCAGCCCTGCCGCCATTTTCAAATGCCTGTCCGACGAAACCCGGGCCCGTGCAACCTTGCTGATCACGCGTGAAGGCGAATTATGCGTGTGCGAACTGGTCTGCGCGCTCGACGATAGTCAGCCAAAAATATCCCGTCATCTCGCACAGCTGCGCGGCTGCGGGTTGCTTCTCGACCGCCGCCAAGGTCAGTGGGTTTACTACCGACTCAACCCCGAACTACCGGACTGGGTACGTGCCGTTCTTGAAACCACTCTGACAGCCAACACTGACTGGCTTGAGGAGAACAGCACTCGACTCAACGCCATGGGCGACCGACCACTTAACACTGGCGCCTGCTGCTGAGCCAAAGCGACTGTCGAGACTGATTATGCTGACTGCATCCGCAATTTTTTTACTCACACTGATATTGGTCATCTGGCAACCCAAAGGCTTGGGTATTGGCTGGAGCGCCGCTTTGGGCGCGGCGCTGGCACTCATGACAGGCGTTGTGACGCTGGATGATATTCCACGGGTATGGGCCATTGTCTGGAACGCGACCGCGACGTTTATCGCCGTCATTATCATCAGCCTGCTGCTCGACGAAGCAGGGTTCTTTGAGTGGGCGGCATTGCATGTAGCGCGCATGGCCAAGGGCAATGGTCGCCGCCTGTTTGTTTTCACAATATTGCTGGGCGCTGCCGTATCCGCCGTGTTTGCCAATGACGGCGCGGCCTTGATCCTCACGCCCATTGTCATTTCAATACTGCTCGCCTTGCGTTTTTCGCCCGCCTCGACCTTGGCATTTGTCATGGCCGCGGGCTTCATTGCCGATACCGCCAGCCTGCCGTTGGTGGTGTCGAACCTGGTCAACATCGTTTCGGCTGACTACTTTGGCCTGGGTTTCAACGAGTACGCATCCATCATGGTGCCGGTCAACGGGGTCGCCGTTTGTGCCACGCTCGCGGTGCTGTATGGGTTTTTCCGTCGCGACATCCCTCAACACTATGCGAGGGATGATGTGCAAGAGCCGCGACTTGCCATACGAGACACCATGACCTTTCGCACGGGCTGGATCGTGCTGGGTTTATTGCTGGCAGGTCTTTTTGTGCTCGAACCCATGGGCATTCCGATCAGCGTTATTGCCGCCGCGTGTGCCGCGATACTGCTCACGGTCTCTGCACGTGGGCGCATCATTTCGACCCGCCGCGTACTGCGTGAAGCGCCTTGGCAGGTGGTGATCTTTTCACTGGGAATGTACCTGGTGGTGTATGGACTGAAAAATGCGGGCCTGACCACCTATATGACGCTAGCCCTGAACCACCTGCTGGAGTTCGGTGTATGGGGCGCCGCGTTAGGGATGGGGTTTCTTTCGGCGTTCCTTTCATCCGGCATGAACAACATGCCAGCGGTATTGATCGGCGCACTGTCGATTCAGGCCAGTGACGCCAGCGGTGTCGTGCGTGAGGCCATGATCTACGCCAACGTCATCGGCGCGGACCTTGGGCCCAAGATAACCCCCATCGGCAGCCTCGCCACCCTGCTTTGGCTGCACGTTCTGCAACGCAAGGGCATTCGTGTTACCTGGGGTTACTACTTCAAGACAGGCGTGATTTTGACCCTGCCCATTCTCTTCATCACCTTGTCGGCCCTGGCCTTGCGCTTGAGCCTTTAGCCCCTGTACGCCTGAAAAGAGGAAACACCATGCGCGTTCTGTTTATGTGTACCGCCAATAGTTGTCGCAGCATTTTGTCCGAAGCCATGTTCAATCATCTCGCCCCAAAAGGCTTGCAGGCGTTCAGCGCGGGCAGTTTCCCCAAGGGCCAGGTGCTCCCGCGCACGCTGAGCACGCTGCAAGAAGTCGGCATCAACATCGCCGGGTTGAGCAGCAAAGGCAATGAAGCGTTTGAAGCCAATCCACCTGACATTGTCATTACCGTCTGTGACAAAGCCGCGGGTGAAACCTGCCCTGTCTACTTCGGCCCGGCACTCAAAGCCCACTGGGGGTTGGAAGACCCGTCAGAGACGGTGGACGATGAAGCGAGCGTATCAGCGGCATTTCACTCAACCTTGGCCCGTATCGAAACACGCTGCCGCGCATTCATTGCCCTGCCGTTGGCTCAACTTGACCGCGAAGCATTGAAACAGCAACTGGACCACATCAGTACCCTGTAATCGGAGCCCACATGATCCCCCTGCTGCCCAATCTCGATACATCGCTAACGGCCTCCTGCGCCTACGACCACAAACCCCGGATTCTGCTGCTGTATGGATCCACTCGCGAGCGCTCGTTCAGCCGCTTGCTGGTCGAGGAAGCGGCCAGGTTGCTCGAACACTTTGGCGCCGAGACCCGCACCTTCAACCCCAGCGGGTTGCCACTGCCTGATGACGCACCGGCCGACCACCCAAAAGTCCAGGAACTGCTTGAACTGATGCAGTGGTCTGAAGGGCAGGTCTGGTGCTCGCCGGAACGCCACGGCGCTATGTCGGCCGTGTTCAAGGCGCAAATAGACTGGGTGCCGCTGGCGTTAGGCGCCGTGCGCCCTACCCAGGGTAAAACATTGGCGGTGATGCAGGTCAGCGGCGGTTCCCAATCGTTTAACGTGGTGAATCAACTGCGCGTGCTGGGACGCTGGATGCGGATGTTCACCATCCCCAACCAATCCTCAGTACCAAAAGCTTATCTGGAGTTTGATGAAGACAACCGCATGAAACCATCTGCGTTATATGACCGCGTGGTTGACGTAATGGAGGAACTGGTCAAGTTCACGCTGTTACTGAGGGATCGGCCGGACCTGATCGACCGATACTCAGAGCGCAAAGAGTCGGCACAAGAACTGACTCAACGGGTTAATCAACATTCAATTTGACCGATCAGGCCTGCGGCGGCGTAACTCATTGAGTCACCTCGCGCCAGTGACCTGGCTGATCAGCATTAACCGTTAACAGAGTGGCACTCGCCTTAATGGCAATAAGGAATTGCAGTTGAACGAACACACATTGTCCATGCGCCTGGAGCGCGTGGCAGCACACATACCCGCAGGTGCGCGGCTGGCTGATATCGGCTCTGATCACGGCTATCTGCCGGTGGCGTTAATGCGCCGTGGGGCCATCTCTGCCGCAGTGGCTGGCGAAGTTGCATTGACGCCTTTTCGCGCCGCGCAACGCACAGTGCACGAGAACGACCTGGAGCAGGCGATCACCGTGCGTTTGGCCAGTGACCTGGCAGCGATTGAGCCGGGAGACGGGATCACGGCGATCAGCCTGTGCGGCATGGGGGGCGAGACTATTCGCGACATCCTCGACAGCGGTAAAACACACCTGAGCGGTGAGGAACGCCTGATTCTGCAACCCAATGGCGGCGAACAGCCGTTGCGTCAATGGTTGATGGACCACCACTACCGCATCCTCTTCGAAGAAATTCTGCAAGAAAACCGCTTCTACTACGAAATCATCGTCGCCGAGCCTGCCGAGCCAGTGAAATACAGCCCCGAAGAACTGTATTTCGGCCCGCTGCAGATGCAAGCGCGTACCCCGGTGTTCCTGGCCAAATGGCAGCGCATCCTGTGCGAGAAACAGAAAACCTTGAGCCAGCTCACCCGGGCCCGGCAAGCCGTGCCCGAAGAGAAGCTGCAAGACATCACGCTACAAGCACGCTGGATCACCGAGTTGCTGGCTTAACCATCAAACGTCCTTTCAATCCAGATCGGTCGCCTGATGCCGTTCAGCGACCTGGCTCGCCTCATCGCCCCAGGTCCGGTTGACCCGTTGCCCACGAATGACCGCAGGCCGATTGGCTATTTCCTCGGCCCAACGCTGCAAATGAGTGTATTCGTGGGCCGAAAGGAACTCAGCGGCCGAGTACACATTGTTGCGCACCAATTGGCCGTACCAAGGCCAGACGGCGATATCGGCGATGGTATAGCTGTCACCGGCCAGGTAACGGCTCTGCGCCAGGCGACGATCAAGCACATCCAGCTGTCGCTTGGCCTCCATGGTGAAGCGATTGATCGGGTATTCAAGCTTCTCTGGCGCGTACGCATAGAAATGCCCGAAGCCACCGCCCAGATAAGGCGCCGCGCCCATTTGCCAGAACAACCAGTTCAGCGTCTCGGTACGCCCTGCCAGATCGGCGGGAATAAAAGCCCCGAATTTCTCCGCGAGATAAAGCAGAATTGAACCTGACTCGAACACCCGAATAGCGGGTTCAACGCTACGGTCCAGCAAGGCCGGGATTTTGGAGTTCGGGTTGATATCGACAAACCCGCTGGAAAACTGATCGCCCTCGTTGATACGGATCAACCAGGCATCATACTCAGCGCCCGAATGCCCTAGCGCCAGCAACTCCTCCAGCAGAATCGTCACCTTCACCCCATTGGGCGTGGCCAGCGAATAGAGTTGCAACGGATGCTTGCCAACCGGCAGTTCCTTGTCATGGGTTGGCCCGGCAATCGGACGATTGATGCTTGCAAAATGGCCGCCAGAAGGTGTTTCGTTAATCCAGACTTTGGGCGGAATATAGGGCGCTTTACTCAAGAGACGGACCTCATCGGTTGTTTACTGAGATGACCTGCGCCCTTATAAACACTGGGCGCGATGCCGACAGCACACCACAGTCAGCCACTGAATGCCACAGGCGCGTGAGTCACTGGCCCAAGTGCTGGAGTTGATACTTCGCACGCTGCGAGCGCCAGCTCAGGCCCAGCACCATCAGCAGCCCCAAGCCCGCCATCATTGCGCCAGTCAGCGAAATAGCCGGATACCCCAGCCCTGCATTGAGCACCGCGCCGCCCAACGCTGCGCCGATGGCGTTGCCGAAGTTGAACGCGCCGATGTTCATCGCGGAGGCCAGGTTGGGGGCATCTTTGGCTGCTTCCATCACGCGCATTTGCAACGGTGGTACCAACGCAAAACTCGCGGCCCCCCACACGATAATCGACAAGGCGGCGGGAATCGGCCATTGCATGAGCACTGAGAAAGCCAGCAGCACGGCAATCAGTACCACCAGCGAGGTTATCAAGGTGCGGTTCACTGAACGGTCCGCAGACTTGCCGCCCCAGATGTTTCCAAGGGTCAAGCCGATACCGAACAGTACGAGCATCCCGGTGATGAAGTTGGTCGAGGCCTGTGTCACATCCCGCAGAATCGGCGCGATGTAGGTAAACACAGTAAACATCGCACTGGAGCCCACCACCGTCAGCGCCAACGCGGCCAGCACCGGCCCGCGACCCAGCACGCGAATTTCGGCCATCAGACCACCTCCTTTAGGGGCCGGTGCGTTCGGCAACGCCCACCACAGGGCGGCCATGACGATCGCGCCGAGCCCGCTGATGCCCCAAAACGCCGTACGCCAACCAAAGTTTTCGCCAAACCAGGTGGCCAGGGGCACGCCCCCGATGGTCGCCAGGGTCAACCCCAGAAACATCGCGGCCACAGCTCCAGCGCGCTTGTCTGGGGCGACCACACTGGCGGCGACGATTGAGCCAATGCCAAAAAATGCGCCGTGGTTCAGCGATGTCACCAGTCGAGCGATCAGTAAGGTCTGGTAGTCAGCGGCCAACGCCGACAGCAGGTTACCCAGGGTGAAGATCGCCATCAGGCCGACCAACAGGTGACGCCGTGGCACTCGGGCCGTGGCGAGGGTCATGATCGGCGCGCCGATCAGTACGCCCATGGCGTAGGCACTCACCAGCAAGCCGGCGGCAGGAATGGATACGCCCAAATCGCTGGCGATACCGGGCAACATGCCCATGGGTGCAAACTCTGTGACTCCGATGCCAAAGGCACCGATGGACAATGCTACAAGGGGTGGATTGATACGCATGCTTGACTCCTCATCTGTGTGTCAAATGCTACAATCCCGCCTTTTTCAGCAGTAGCCCTCGACAGGGCACTACAGCTTTGCGTGGAGCGCACAAATGGACATCAGCGGTCGCTCGGGCGAGATGGCGGTGTTCGCCATGGTCGCGGAACAAGGCAGTCTGTCGGGCGCGGCTCGTGCCTTGAACCTTACGCCGTCGTCGGTCAGCCGCATCATCGCCCGCACAGAGCAGCGAATAGGTACCCGCCTACTGCTGCGCACCACCCGCGCAATCACCTTCACCGCCGAGGGCGAAGCGTACCTGCGCGGCGCGCGGCGGATCCTAGCGGACATGGCTGAAGTCGAGGATGCGATCACCGATCAGGGCGTGCCCCGAGGGCGCTTGAGGGTCAGTGCGTCGCTTGCACACGGGCGCCTCTCGATCGTGCCGCTGGTTGCCGCGTTCAGCGCACGCTACCCCGCCATCGTGGTCGATTTAGTGTTAGGGGACGAGCTCGTGGATGTGCTGGGTGGGCAAACCGACGTTGCGATTCGCTTTGGCCAGTTGGCCGACAGCCCTTTAACTGCTCGCCTGATCGGCTCCACCGGGCAGGTCATCGCGGCTTCGCCAGCCTATCTGGCACGTCACGGCACGCCCCTTGAACCGCATGACTTACTCCAGCACAACTGCCTGCGCTTCAACTTCCGCCGGGCAGTTTGTGATTGGCCGTTTCGCCAGGACGGGCGCGATTTTTCACTGAAAGTTGCCGGCACGATCGAAGGCAACAGTGGAGAGGCGCTGTCACAGTTCGCCAAGCTGGGGGCTGGCATCGCACGCATCGGCGCATTCAGCGTGGCAGACGACCTTAAAAGCGGCCATCTGGTGCCCCTTCTTGAAGCTTACAACCCCGGAGACCGGGAGCCGATTCACGCCGTGTTCGTCGGCGGAGCGGCGATGCCCGCACGCGTGCGGGCATTTGTCGATTTTCTGGTGGCGCATCACCAAACGTGAGGGGCTATCAGCCGAGGGTGTTTCGCAAGCCATTACTCTTTCGCCAGTGCGGCATGGACGCTCAGTTCTTCATCGATAAACGCGCTGATCATGGCTCTGTAAACGCGCTCGACCACCTCGGGCGAGGCCCCGGCATCGGATGCAATTGTGCGTACTTTAGCGATGACCTGCTCGACCCTCGCCGGGGCGCGGACATCGTCAGTGGTCTTCTTGAATGCCGCGGCCTGAGTCACCAGTTGCCCACGCTGAGCGAGCAAAGCCACGATGTCGCGGTCGATGAGATCAATGCGTTGTCGAACGTCGTCGATTGATGTGCACTGCACGTCCATATGAAATTTCCTTGGTTGAATGTGTGACGAATTGCGCATGGATGTTACTCAGCTGATTGCCCTTTGAACACTCGCGGGCCATCACACGTCTTTGTCGACACGGGTTTGCTCAGGGGTAATCACTCGTCCATCTGCGGCAATGGGTTGCATTAAAGGCAGAGGTTGCTCTGTAGCGGTCTCCAGCAGCCGCGAATGTGCTTCGTGCGGCCCGAACAGATGTTGCTCGCCCCATTGGCGCAAAGCCACGACCAACGTAAACAGACTCTGGCCTTTGGCCGTCAGCACGTACTCCTGATACGAGGTGCCATCAGAGGCCGGTTGCACGTGCAGAATGCCAGCCTCGACCAGGGCTTTAAGGCGATGGGTCAAGACACTGCGAGCGACGCCCAAGCCACTTTGAAAATCGCCAAAACGGCGAACACCATCAAACGCGTCGCGCACGATCAACAATGACCAGCGATCCCCGATCAAGTCTACGGTTCGTGCCACGGGGCACGTTTGAGCGCTATTAGCCTGCTGCTGGGTCATACAGACTCCTCTTGTAGTGGATTGGCGATCGGCCCCAAAAAAGCAGTTTCATTTTAAGACTGGCAAGCCTAGAATTCTATCAGTCTTTATTTGAGACTTCTTTTTGCGAGACTCGTCCATGCCCCTTGATCACTGTCATTCGCTGCCTACCTTACCCTCTGATGCCATCAACACGCCCATGTCACGCGGCTTGATAGGGTTGTTTGCCTGCGCCAGCGGCTTGAGTGTGGCTAACGTCTACTACGCCCAACCTCTACTGGATCAAGTAGCCGCGGACTTTGCCATTAGCCCCGCTGCTGTTGGCGGGGTGATGACGGCGACTCAGGTCGGCAGCGTGCTGGCGCTGCTGCTCATTGTGCCGCTGGGTGACCAGATGGACCGGCGCGCCTTGATGTTGATGCAAATCGTCGCATTGATCGGCGGGCTATTCTGCGTCAGCCTCACGCATTCCCCGGCATTGATGCTGTTAAGCATGCTGGTCATTGGCCTTATGGGCACCGCCATGACCCAAGGCCTGATTGCCTATGCCGCGACCGCTTGCCTGCCGCAAGAACGCGGCCGTGTGGTGGGAACGGTTCAGGGCGGGGTGGTGATCGGTCTGTTGCTGTCCCGCGTGACTGCCGGACTTATCGCTGACGTTGCAGGGTGGCGCTGGGTGTATCTGGGCGCGTCGCTGGCGATGATGGCGTTGGCCCTTACTCTCTGCAAAACCCTTGTGCCGCAGCGTCCATCAGGCGCGCCAATGGCGTACCCCAAGCTGCTTGCCTCAATGTTTACGTTGCTCAAACACGACCGGATTCTGCAAATCCGCGGCATGCTTGCGCTGTTTATTTTTGCGGTCCTGAGCATTTTCTGGAGCGCGCTGGTGTTTCTGCTGACCCACCCGCCCTACTCCTTTTCTCACACCACAATAGGAACGTTTGGGCTCGTAGGCGTTGTCGGTGCTTTGGCGGCCGCTCGCGCAGGCATATTGGCGGACAGAGGGTTGGGGCAATGGACAACCGGCGTGTCACTGGCGCTGCTGATGCTTGCCTGGCTGATGCTTTGGCTCACACCCTATTCAATCGCGTGGCTGGTGATCGGCGTGGTCATTCTGGATTTGGGCGCGCAAGCAATTCATGTGACCAATCAGAGCATGATTTTCAGCGCACGGCCCGGCTCACACAGTCGAGTGGTCGGCTGCTACATGCTTTTTTATGCCGTTGGCAGCGGGCTGGGCGCCCTCGCCTCGACCAGCCTTTACGCAATGTATGGCTGGACGGGCGTGTGCGTGCTGGGTGGAGGCGTCAGTCTGGCCGCGCTGTTTTTTTGGGGCTTGACGCTAAGGTGCATGCCCGCCGTTCATAAAAACAGCATTCAGTTAGCCGTGCGCGGCACTACTTGATAGCGACTCTGGACAAACCCGTTATCAGACACCGACGACTCGATATGACGTAAAGACTGCTCATCACCCAACGGGCCAAACAAGGAGATGCCCCTGCCCAGCAACACCGGAATGCGCGTGATAGTGATCTCGTTGATCAGCCCGGCGCCAAGAAATGCCTGAATGGTTTGCCCGCCATCTATATACAGATGCTTCATGCCACGGGCCGCCAATTGTTCAGCGATAAAGGCCGGATCGCCCGCCAGCACATCGACCTTGCCGTGCAATGATTCCGGCAGCGTCACACCCAGGCGGGAAAGCACAATGACCGGCTTGTTTTCATAGGGCCAGTCTGGAAAGGACAACACCTTGTCCAGGGTTTTACGACCCATGACCAAGCCATCGACGCTGGCCATAAATTCGTCGTAACTGAGCCCCTTCAACGTCGGACACTCGTACTCGGGCTGGTGAAGCCACTCAATATCGCCATCCGACCTGGCGATAAAACCGTCAACGCTGGCTGCGATAAACACTGAGCATTTGATATCCATTGGCTGTAGCTCCCTTTTTTTGGGCGCTGTTTATAGCATGCAAATGCAGAGGTGGGGATGCCTCAAGGGTTTAGCGTTGATCGCTGCACGGCAATGCACTTGATTTCAACCAGCAGCCCTGGCTTTGCGAGTTCGCTGACGCCAATACAGGTCCATGCACAGAGGTTCCTGGGAAACACGGCGTCCTTCACCTCTCTGAACACAGGCATGTGGCGCTGCATGTCGACGTGATAAGTGGTCATTTCGACCACGTCCTCAAACCCGCATCCGCCCGCTGCAAGCACAAGCCGCAGGTTTTCCCACGCGGCCAAAAACTGCTGCTTCGGGTCATCAATCACGGCCAATTCAGGCGTACGACCGACTTGGCCTGCGCAATACAACGTTGCACCTACTTTCACCGCTGGCGCGTAGCCAGCACGATCAGAAAGCAATTTCATGGAATCTGGAACAATGATCTGACGATCACTCATGGTGACGACAACCCTGGACACAGTCGGATGGGCAATTTACCCGTGACGCCAGAACCTCGTCCAGCCCGGGTTTAGACTGTCCGGGCATCCATTTCGCACGCGCAATTTCCCAGAAGGCTTAATGCATCATGTTGTATAGTCTTCGGCCAAGCAGCTTCATGGCATTCGGTGATCCATGTCTTACCCCCTCGACGCTATCAATCACACCTACCTGGGCAGCAATGTTTACTCCCAATTGCGTAACGCGTTGATCACCGGCGGGCTCAAGCCGGACGACAAGCTGCGTATCCGGGAGCTTGCCAGTCAGTTGGGCACGAGCGTCACGCCAGTACGCGATGCCATTTTGCAATTGGCCAAAGAGAAAGCGCTGGTACTCAAAACCCCTAAAGACATCAGGGTGCCTGTGCTCGACAGTGACGCCTACCTGGAAATCCGGACCCTGCGCCTCAATCTCGAAGGTCTGGGCGCCGAAACCGCTGCGCGGCTTGCGACCTCCAGCGATTTGGCGCGTATCGATGCCAACATCAAAAACAACCTTGAGGCCATCAACAACAACGATCTGCCGGAGGCACTGCGCCTCAATAGCGAGTTTCACTTTTTGATCGCAGACGCCGCGCGCATGCCTTTGTTGCGCAGTTATCTGGACAGTCTGTGGATGCGCGCTGGCCCGTTGATCGCTCAGGCTTATGTGCATTTTTCTATGACTATGGCCATCGAGCACCATGTTGAAGTGCTCAATGCCTTGCGCAATAAAGACGCCGCGGCGGCCAAGCATGCGATCCAGACCGACATTCTGGACGGCAATCAAAAAATGCTGGAATTCATAGCCGTCACTCAAGAAACCGCCTCCTAAACGCAAGTACCCCCTGTAGGAGCGAGCTTGCTCGCGAGCTTTTAAACGATCAAAAGATCGCGAGCAATCGTGCTCCTACAGAGGCGGTGTGAAGTGCTTATTAACCGCCTTAACGCAGCTTTCCCGCGAACAGCTATTGACAGCACGCACACCTAAAAACATGATGCATCAAATATCAACTGATAGAGATGCGTCCATGAGCGAGAAAAAAAAGCTACTGCTGACCGGTGCCAGCCGCGGTATCGGCCATGCGACGGTCAAGCACTTCAACGCGGCGGGCTGGGAAGTGTTCACCGCTTCACGGCAAAACTGGGTTGCCGAATGCCCATGGGCAGAAGGCCTGCTCAACCACATCCATCTCGACCTTGAAGACATCGACAGCGTCAGCGCTAGCCTGGCGATCATCAAAGAAAAACTGGGCGGCCGCCTGGATGCCTTGGTCGACAACGCAGGCATGTCGCCAAAAGGCCCGGAGGGCAGCCGGCTCGGCGTGCTTGAAACCGATTACGCCACATGGCTGAAGGTGTTCAACGTCAACCTGTTCTCCTCGGCACTGCTCGCCCGCGGCCTGTTCGATGAACTGAAAGCCGCGCAGGGCAGCATCATCAATGTCACCTCCATCGCCGGTTCCAAGGTGCACCCTTTCGCCGGGGTCGCCTACGCCACCTCTAAGGCTGCGCTCTCGGCGCTGACCCGAGAAATGGCCTTTGATTTCGGCCCACACGGGGTGCGAGTCAATGCCATTGCCCCAGGCGAAATTGACACGTCCATCCTGTCTCCAGGCACCGCCGACATCGTAGAACGACTGGTGCCGATGCACCGTCTGGGCAAGCCGGAGGAAGTCGCCTCACTGATCTATTTTCTCTGCACCAGCGGCGCGTCCTACGTAAACGGCGCAGAAATTCACGTCAATGGTGGCCAGCATGTCTGAAGCAATCATGGAAAACGCCTGTGGCGCCGACTTGATGACAACGCAAGCGCCAATCGTGCAGGCAAGCGCAGCACTGGAAATAGCCGAGCGGGTGTACGGCCTCAAGGGTTCGCTGAAGCGGCTGAATGGCGAGCGTGATACCAACTTCCTCATCCAGTCCCAGCGCGGGGCCTTCGTCCTGAAATTCATCAATCCGGCCGAAGACCCAAACGTCATCAATTTTCAGACCCTGGCGTTGCTGCACATCGAGCAGCATGGCGCGCACCTGCCCGTTCCCCGCGTTTTGGCCGCCCGCAATGGTGAAGCGGAACCGACAGTGCGGGTCAATGAGCAAGTGCTGACCTTGCGTACCGTCAGTTACCTGGACGGCATCTCACAAAACCTTGGCAAACCCAGCGCCGCTCTGATGCACGAACTGGGCACCTCTCTCGCTGAGGTCAACCTGGCCCTCAAGGACTTCAAGCACCCGGCAGCCCACCGCGACTTGCTGTGGGATGTCGGCCACGCCGAACGCGTCAGGCCTTATCTGGATTACCTGGAAACCGAGCAACTCCCGCTGGTTGCCGCGCTCATGGACAACCACGAAACCTATGTAAAGCCCCGTCTGGCCAAGCTCCGGGCGCAAGTGATCCACAACGACCTGAACCCTCACAACGTCATGCTCGACAGCGAAACCGGCAGCCGCGTCTCTGCCATCATTGACTTCGGCGACGCGCTTCACGCGCCGTTGATCAACGAACTGGGCACCGCGCTCTCTTATCAGTTCGACGCCGACGCCGCCGACCCGCTGTGGCAGATCAAAGCCTTTATCGCCGCCTACAACAGGCGGATTCCGTTGCAACCTGAAGAACTCGACGTATTGGGCGCACTGATTGCCATGCGGATGGCCATGGCCATCACCATCGCCCAGTGGCGTGCCAGCCTGTACCCGCAAAATCGCACCTACTTGCTGCGCAACCTGCGCTCCAGCTGGCGCAACCTGCAAGGTCTGACCGCGATGCCCGAAGGGCTGCTGACCCGAAGCCTGATCAATGTCTGCACCCCGGAGGTTCAATGAGTTCGCCCGCCACTGCTGAACTGCTCGCCCGCCGCGAACGCGCACTGGGCGCCAGCTATCGATTGTTTTACGAGGAACCTTTCGCACCCGTTCGGGGTGAAGGTGTGTGGCTGTATGACAAAGACAACACGCCCTACCTGGATGCCTACAACAATGTGGCGTCCATTGGGCATTGCCACCCTGCGGTGGTTGCGGCCATTGCAGAGCAAAGCGCCCAGCTCAATACCCACACGCGCTACCTGCACCCCTCGATCGTGGACTACGCCGAAGACCTGCTGAGCGAGTTTCCCGAACCGCTCGACAACATGACCATGACCTGTACCGGCAGCGAGGCCAACGATCTGGCACTGCGCATCGCGCGCTGTCACAGCGGCGGAACAGGCATCATCGTCACCCGCTGGGCCTACCATGGCGTGACGAGCGCATTGGCCGAAGTATCACCATCACTGGCCACCGGGCTGCCCACTGCCAGCCACGTGCGCTTGGTCGATGCCCCGGATTCCTACCGCAAAACGGGCGATTTTGTCGCCAGCGTGAAAGCCGCGTTGCAGGATATGCAGGCCCAAGGAATCAAGCCCGCCGCGCTGCTGGTAGACAGCATCTTTTCCAGCGACGGCGTGTTCAGCCCGGCGAACGGCGAGTTGGCCGCCGCCGCGCAGTGCGTGCGCGATGCGGGCGGGCTGTACATCGCCGATGAAGTGCAACCGGGCTTTGGCCGTACAGGCGGGCAACGCTGGGGTTTTGCCCGTGACAACGTCATCCCGGACCTGGTCACGCTGGGTAAACCCATGGGTAACGGTCACCCGGTGGCTGCCGTGGTCGGGCGTTCGGCGCTCTTCGATCAGTTCGGTCGTCAGCAGCGTTACTTCAATACGTACGGCGGAAACCCGGTGTCCTGTCGGGCGGCCCACGCCGTGCTGCGGGTGCTGCGCGAAGAAGACCTGCAAACCAATGCCAGGCAGGTCGGCGACTACCTCAAACAAGGGCTGCAAGAACTGGCGGAGCGCCACCCGCTCATCGGCGATATACGGGGCGAAGGCCTGTTCATCGGCGTCGAGCTGGTGACTGATCGACACACCCAAACCCCAGCCACGGCCTGCGCTGCGGCCATCGTCAATGGTTTGCGTCGCCGTCAGGTATTGATCAGTGCCACGGGGCCCAAGGCCAATGTCCTGAAAATCCGCCCGCCTCTGGTGTTTGCCAAAGAACATGCCGACCTGTTGCTTGAACGCCTGGATCAAACCCTGAACGATTTGGGCTGAGCACCACGTTTAGCCAAGGCAGGCTTGGCAGTGCCTGCTTTGACACGGGCTAAAAAAGGCCGATCCGGGGGCAACCGACAACAAATTCGGACACCCAGGCACCCGGATGGTGCATGGCCCAAAGGGCTTTCATCCAAATCCCCTTGAAACAGACAGTCATCGCTCAGTGGCACAGAATCTGCTTAGTAAAAATACATGATGCATCATGTTTTGTTTTTAAACCGCAATCGGAGGGTTTGAGATGACAAGTAACAGTGCAAGCACTTTCGTCCGCTTCAAAGGGGTGGAGAAAAGTTACGACGGTCTGAAGACCGTGGTTAAGCGATTGGACTTAGATGTCTTTCGGGGCGAGTTCCTGACCCTCCTCGGTCCTTCCGGTTCCGGCAAAACCACCAGCCTGATGATGCTGGCCGGTTTCGAAACGCCGACCCAAGGCCACATATTTCTCGACGGCAATGCCATCGAAAACGTCCCGGCCCATCGTCGCGGCATCGGGATGGTGTTTCAGAACTACGCCCTGTTCCCGCACATGAGCGTGACCGAAAACATGGCGTTCCCCCTGCAAGTACGGGGCATGGGTCGCCATGAGATAGAGGCTCGCGTCAAAAAAGCCCTGGAAATGGTGCGGCTTGGCGACCTTGCTAAACGCTTCCCCGCACAGCTCTCAGGGGGTCAACAACAGAGGATTGCGCTGGCCCGAGCGTTGATTTTCGAACCCAAGCTGGTGCTGATGGATGAGCCGTTGGGAGCGCTGGACAAACAGCTGCGCGAACAGATGCAACTGGAAATTCGGCGTTTACATCGCGAACTCGGCCTGACGGTTGTGTTCGTCACGCATGACCAGGCAGAAGCCTTGACCCTGTCGGACCGCATCGCGATTTTCAACGACGGCGTCATCCAGCAAATAGACACCCCGCAAGCACTTTACGAGCGCCCGGCCAATGCCTTTGTGGCCACCTTCATGGGTGACACCAACGTCCTGCCAGGCGTGTTGACCTCGCTCAACACCCAGCAATGCCAAGTCCGGCTTGATCTGGGCGAACAAATGTTTGCCCGCGCAACACCGGGGCTCACCAGCGGCAATCGCACCTCGCTGTCCATTCGCTCCGAACGGGTGATCCTCGATGGCGACGAGCGTTATGACAGTCGCCTGCCCGGTTTTATCGAGGAATGCATCTATCTGGGCGACCACGTGCGCATACGCCTGAATGTTTCAGGCAATAACGACTTCAACGTCAAAGTACCCATCGCCCAGATGCAACCTCACTGGCGTGAAGGCCATCGCCTTCCCGTCTGTTGGCACAGCGCGGACGCTTCGGCGCTCGACGCTATGTCTGCTTGAACCCTCCCCTTCCTTGTTGATGACATCAGGATATTTGCCATGCTCAAGCGTCTATCTGCACTGATTGTTCTGGCTGCCTTCGGTAGCCACGTAAATGCGCAACCGCTGACGGTTGTGTCGTTCGGCGGCCTGAACAAGGATGCCCAGGAGAAAGCGTTCTACAAGCCCTTCACCGAAGCGGGCAACGGCCCGGTACAGGCCGGGGAATACAACGGGGAAATGGCCAAGATCCGGGCCATGGTCGAAACCGGAAACGTCAGCTGGGACGTGGTTGAAGTCGAAAGCCCTGACTTGATCCGAGGCTGCGCCGAAGGTTTATTCGAGCCTCTGGACTGGAGCAAGCTGGGCGACCCAAGCAAGTTTGTCAGCGGCGCGGTCAATGAATGCGGCGCGGGGATTTTCCTCTGGTCGACCAACCTGACGTACAACAGCGCCAAGCTCAAGACCGCGCCTAAGGGCTGGGAAGCCTTCTGGGACACCAAAACCTTCCCCGGTAAACGCGGCCTGCGCAAAAGCGCCAAGTTCACCCTGGAAATCGCCCTGCTGGCCGATGGCGTCAAACCTGCCGAGCTGTATGAAGTTTTGGGCACGCCCGAAGGTGTCGACCGCGCGTTCAAAAAACTCGACCAGATCAAACCCGATATTCAATGGTGGGAAGCCGGTGCCCAGCCGCTGCAATGGTTGGTCGCAGGCGATGTGGTCATGACGTCCGCCTACAACGGTCGAGTCTCTGCGGCACAGGCCGAAGGCCATGACTTTAAGATGGTCTGGGATCAGAGCCTGTATGACATCGACAGCTGGGCCATCGTTAAAGGCTCAACCAACAAGGCCCTTGGCGAGAAATTCATCGCCTTCGCCAACGAGCCGCAACACCAGAAAGTCTTCGCCGAAAACATCCCTTACGGCCCGACCAACAAAGAAACCCTGGCCCTGATTGACGTTAAAACGCGCGAACAACTGCCCACTGCTCCGGCCAACCTGGAGCACGCCCTTCAGGTGAACACCAGCTTCTGGATCGATCACGGCGAAGAACTCGAACAACGCTTTAACGCTTGGGCCGCGCGCTGATCGATAGCCCCACAGACTGCCCGGACCGTTTCAGCCTGTATGGCCGCCGTGTCCGGGCCCTGTTGACGAAAGGAGACTCCCTCATGTCCGAAGCGCTAGCCTTAGAATCGGCGCCGTCAGTGGTTCAGACGCAACGATTACAGCAACGACTACAGGCCAACAAACGTGCTTACACGCGACGTTCGATGCTGCTCATCCTGCCTCTGCTGGTATTGCTGGTCGCAGGTTTTATAACCCCCATCGGCTCGCTGCTGACCAAGAGCGTAGAAAACCCGGAGGTCGTCAACGCCCTGCCAAACACCTTGAAATTACTGGACAGCTGGGACGGTACAACACTGCCTCCAGAGGCTGTCTTCAGTACGTTCGGCCAAGACCTGCGCACGGCGCGTGCCCAAGGTCAGCTGTTTGCACTCAATCGTCGGCTGGGCTACGAAAGTGCCAGCTTGCGGAGCCTGCCGACCGCGGTATTGAGCCGGTTACCGGCCGACGCAAGCCCGGTTCGCGAGACCTTGATAAACGGCGTGCCAGCGCTGGGCGACATCAAGACCTGGTCAACCCTCAAGCAACTCGGCAAACCCTATACCAGTCTGTATTGGCTGGCAGCCTTCGACCTGAAGATGGACGCAGGTCAAATCCGCGCCGTAGCGCCGGATAAAGCGCTGTATGTGGATGTACTCAAACGTTCGCTGACCATAGCCGCCCTGGTGACGGTGCTCTGTGTCCTGTTGGGTTACCCACTGGCCTACTGGCTTTCGCGCCAACCCGCCCGCCGCGCCAATCTGTTGCTGATATTGGTACTGCTGCCGTTCTGGACATCGCTGATCGTACGCACGGCAAGCTGGATTGTGCTCTTGCAATCGGGCGGCCTGATCAACAACTCGCTGATTGACCTGGGCATCCTCGACAAGCCGCTGCAACTGGTCTTCAACCGGGCGGGGGTACTGATTTCGATGACCCACATTTTGCTGCCCTTTCTCATCCTGCCGCTGTATGCCGTGATGAAAGGCATCGACTCACGCTACGAGCGCGCAGCGATCTCACTGGGCGCCCACCCGTACACGGCATTTCGGCGGGTCTACCTGCCGCAGACCTATGCCGGTGTCACCGCTGGCGCGTTGCTGGTGTTCATCATGGCGATTGGTTACTACATCACCCCGGCACTGCTGGGTGGGCCGGGCGACCAAATGCTTAGCTACTTCGTCGCGTACTACACCAACACCACCATCAACTGGGGCATGGCCACCGCGCTGGGCGGCCAGTTGCTGATTATCGTGCTGTTGTTGTACTGGGTGTACGCGAGGATCTCGCGCCCTGCTAATCGCGCTGCCTGAGGAGACTGCAATGAAGCATGTCGAACCGCTTGAGATCCGTGTGCTGCGCCCGCTGTTAAGCGTCTACAGCCTGGCTCTGCTGATGTTCCTGATCATTCCCATCTTGGTCATCGTGCCGCTGTCATTCAATGCGGGCTCCTTTCTGAGCTACCCGCTGAGCGGATTTTCGTTGCGTTGGTATCGCGAGTTTTTCAGCTCCAACGACTGGATGCCAGCCCTGCTGAACAGCTTGAAAATTGCCCCGGCCGCCACCCTGCTGGCCACGGTATTGGGTACCTTGGCGTCGGTCGGACTTTCTCGGGGAGAATTTCGCGGCAAAGCGCTGGTCATGGCGATCATGATTTCACCGATGGTGGCGCCCGTGGTCATCGTGGCGGTCGGGATGTACTTCTTTTTTGCCAGCTGGGGGCTGCTTAACAGCTACCTGGGCCTGGTGATCGCCCACGCCGTGTTGGGTGTGCCTTTTGTGGTCATCACCGTCAACGCCACCCTTGAAGGCTACGACCGCAACTACACGCGCGCGGCTGCCAGCCTTGGCGCGACGCCCTGGTATGGCTTCAAACGCGTGACCCTGCCCCTCATTGCCCCCGGAGTATTGAGCGGTGCGCTGTTCGCCTTCGCCACCTCGTTTGACGAAGTCGTGGTGACGTTGTTTCTGGCCAGCCCAACGCAACGCACCCTGCCGATGCAAATGTTTGCGGGCATCAAGGAAAACCTCAACCCGACCATCGCAGCGGCGGCAACCATGATGGTGCTCTGTGCATTGCTGTTACTGCTGGCCATGGAAGTGTTGCGACGCAGAACCGAGCGCCTTCGTGGTGCCAGGACTGAATAACACACGCCTGCCAATACACCCCCTGTAGGAGCGAGCTTGCCTCGCGATCTTTTGATTTTTAAAAGATCGCGAGCAAGCTCGCTCCTACAGTCGCCTTATACGCAACCATCCCCGCCAAGCCTGATAAACAAACGATACCGACCGCATAAGCAACCGTTCGCCAAGGCTGCCAACCCGCCAAATAAAGAACCGTATGCAGCACCCGGGCCACCGTGAATAGGCAAAACAACCCAATTGCGGGGACACTCCACGTCGCCAACACACAACACAACCCGCCCAGCACAAAGAACAAGGGAATGTTCTCCAGATCATTTGCCCAGGCTTTTGCCGCGCGACAGACTTGCGGCAGCTCGTGGTGATGAACAGGACGATTGAAGTAGCGCGCATCTTCACTGTTGGTGAATGCAAGGGAGCTGATGCGATAGAACCCCTGATAGCACGAGATCGCCACCATCTTCACACACAGCACCACCACGCAAAGCGCATAAACAGACAGCATGCTGTTCATGCTTCGCGCCTTGAGCCAGAGAACCCATTGACCACGATGTACAACAGCGGGCCTATGCAGACGAAAACTGCCGTAAGCACTGCGTAAGGCAGTACCGAGATGAGCGATCTGCCTTTGGAACGCGCATCCCGGTACATCCAGAGGCAGGCCAAGGCAGCCATCAGATACAGGTCAATAACGACCTGCGCGGTATCCGGACTCGACATCAGTCCGAGGCCAAACTCAATAAGCGACTGGTCGGCCAGCAACATCGTATAACCCGTGTACACAGAGAAGCTCAGCAAGGCGGCGAGTGCTAAATAAGGTTTGGTCATGTCTTCATCCTGGAAAACTGAAGCGGGTGATCGGTACGCCACGTTAGTGGTACTTTTGGCGCGTCAGCAATGACCTCAGAGGTCATGGACTCAGCCCACCCGCACTGCCAGAGTTAACGCATGAGCACTCGACCTTTCCCTCTCGTTACCACCCCGACCAACGCTGGCCCGCTGCTGCGTCAGCTCCGTCGCCAAGCCAGGTTGAGCCAGTTGGACCTGGCCCTGATCACGGGGGTGTCCCAACGCCATTTGAGTTGCATCGAGACAGGCCGCGCCAAGCCAAGCCCCGGCACGCTGCATAACCTGCTGATGGCCCTGGAAGCCCCTCTTGAGCAATGCAACAGCGTGTTTCTGGCGTCCGGGTATGCGCCGCGCTACGAAACGACGCCACTCGCGTCTCCCGCCATGGACGCCGTGCGTGACGCTATCACCCATGTGCTGCACGCCAATAACCCGGCCCCGGCGATTGTGTTGGGCAGCGACTGGGAAGTCCTGGCCGCCAACGCCAGCACTCGCGTGCTGTTCGAGCTGCTAGGGCTGCCCGCAGATTCGGCGCAGCCCTTGAATTTGCTGGTCACGCTGTTACAGCCGGGCGGTCTGGGCGACCATTTGCTCAACGCAGAGGAAATCAGAAGCCTGGCATGGCAAAGGGCAACACGAGAAGCCTTGGACAACCCAGCCCTGGCGAATCTGCTGGCAAGCCTCGACACCCCAGCCTCCCCCGCCCTGGTCGCCAATGAGTTGCCGCCACTGGTGCTGACCCGCATCAACTCCCCGCACGGCGATTTGAATTTTATGTCGACCTTTACCACGTTCGGCATGCCGCTTGACATCACCGTCACGTCTTTGCGCATCGAGCACTTGATCCCTGCTGATGCGAATACCTGGCAGATCATGACCGAGGCTTACGAACGCTCACTGACTGATCAAGACGTTCCGCCATCAAGCCGACTTTGCGTAGCCAGCAAGATCGAACGCCGAGACGCCAGCGCCACGCAACAGACCACAAGCATTGCCAGGGACAAGCCCGCCAGCATGCCCACGTAGCCGCTATGGTCAAGCAGCACGCCAGCGGCAATCGGCACGGTCATACGCGTGATGACGAAAAGGCTGGCTTGCAACCCGTAGTCAGCCGCCTGGCGATGTTCACGCGAATAAAACATCATCAGCGCAAACACCAGGGTCGACACCGCCCCCATGGCCGTCGCGAGCAGGAACGCCGACACCACCCACCAGCCCACGCCCGCCTGCAAACCTGCCGCGGCGGTCATCGCCAGCAGGGCGAACAAGGCCCACAGCATAAACAGCGGGATGGCGCGTCCTGGTCCAATACGCCGCACCACTGCGCCACCCAGCACGCTGGCAAGTGCGCCCACTACGCCACCGCCGATGCCCGCGACCAGCGCAACGTTGGGTGCGGCCATACCCAGGTCAAGCAGCAACGGCTTGAGATAGAGCCACGCGGCACCGACGAAGGGAAAACTGCTCAGCAGCACCCAGGTCCATATGCGGGCACCGGGCTGGCGAAAGTAGCCAGACCAGTCAGCCATGACAGGCTTCACAGGCTCGATTGCCACGCTTGTCTGCGGCTCTTCTCGCAGCAGAGCCAGCGGCAACAGGGTCAGCAGTAAACCGGCCGCCATCAACAGAAAAGGCGCCTGCCACCCCCAGCGACTCTGTACCAGCAGCATCACTCCGGCGCCGACAATCGCCCCCAGAAACAGCGCCGCCGAACGGATGCTCCCGGCACGAATCTGCTGCGACGGAGCCAGTAGCTTGATCGCCAGCGCGTTCACCGGGATGTCGGCCCAGGTCGCCAACCCGGCGCAAGAAAATGCCAGCCCGAACAGGTACCAGCGATTAGCGGTAATGGCCTGCTGGCTGGCCAGTACCAACAACACGGCCAGCAGCCAGCACAGTGCCAGCGCCCAGAGCCGATAGTGGCTGCGCGCCGTACGGTAGCGCTGCACAGGCAAGGCCAGGAGAAACTTGAACACCGCTGGCAGCCCGGCCAACTGAAACAAGCCGATATCGGTGCCGGACCAGCCGTGCTCGCGCATGACCAGAGGCAAGCCCAGCATCAGGTAGATGCTGGGCACGACCAATACAAAATTCAGCCAGCCGAACAACAGTTGCAGACGCCAGGTTGCAGCTCCCGGCAATTGGCTCATGAGGCGCTCCGACGCGCTACCAGCACCGACACCGGGGTCACGGCAAAGGCCACCTCGGGGTAGTGCTCGATATGCACAAAACCGGCTTGACGCAACGCCTCGCCCAAATCACCGGCGCGGGTCACGTGACGGCTGAGCATTTGCATTGACAGGTAGTACGGCATCACCCGTTGAGCGTGCTCTGCCGCTGCCGGTATCTCGGCATGAGCACAGACCAAGACCCCACCGGGGCGCAGCGCCGCATGCATCTTGGCCAAGGTTGCGGCCATGTCCGGCACAAAATGCAGCACCGATGAACACCAGATCAGGTCATAGTCCTCACCGATCGTATCGCTGGCCACGTCACCACCCCGCACCTGAAGCCGCTGTTCCAGCCCGGCGAGCCGGATATTTTCCGCCGCCACGGCGACGGTCTGGGGAAAGTCGAACACCTCCCCCCTCAGCATCTGATTGGCCTCAGCCAGGGCGATGGCCACCAGCCCCGGCCCTCCTCCCAGATCCAGCAAGCGTCGCGCGCTTTGAAATTCTGGCACTTGAGCCATCAGGCGCAACGCGACGCCCACGGTCACTGCTCGTTGTTCCTGTGCGATCTGCACGCGCGCGGCCAGCGTCCAGTTGTCAATGTTGGTCGCGACCTTCGGTGCCTGACCGCAGGGTGTGCCGTTGCGCACCTGATCGCCCAGTTGACCGCCAAAATGCCGCAAACCCTGCAGACGAAAGCCCCAGGCATCGCCGCAATAGTGCGGCGCATCAGCGCGCAGGTACTCGCTGGCCAGCGCCGAATTGAGGTACTGGGCGGGCAGGTACTCATCGCGCACCAGCAAGCCCATACTCCATAACAATTCCAGCCAGTAGCCGGTGTTGTCCGGGTCGAGTTGCAACTGGCGGGCAACGGCTTGGGCCGTGTTCGGCGTGTGCAACAGGTTGAATAACTGCCAGTCCAGCGCAATGCGCAGGGCATCGGCGCGTACCGCCGCCAAGGTCAGGTCCCAGTACGGTTGCAACGCATGCGGCGTGGCCAGGTTGATCGCGTTCATGGTGTTCATCCCTCACATTTCGTAGCTGAGTCGCAGGCCGATTTCCCGTGGCGGGCTGTAAACCCGCGCGGTGCCGCTGAGGTAGCCGACCGCGTCATAGCGCTTGTCAGCCGCGTTTTTCACGTAGACGGATAGGCCGTAGTGGCTGAAGTCGTAACCGGCACTCAGGTCGATCAGGCCGTAGCCACCCCGGCTGTACTGGTTGGCCGAGTCCAGGTAGGTTTTGCCAATGGCGCTGACACCGCCCTGGGTGTACCAACCCGCAGGGGCGTCGTAACGCAGACTGACGTGAGCCGTGAAGTCTGGGGCGAAGGGGTTGCGATTACCCTTGTAATCATTGCTGCCTTCGCTGAAGCGCTCGAAACGGGTGCGGTTCAAACCGACTGAGCTGACCACCCGCCAGTTATCGTCGAACAGGTATTCAGCTTCTAAATCGAGCCCGGTGGAGCGAGCCGATGCGGCGTTGGTGATGTACACCAAGCCGGGCTGGATGATCTGTTGCACCTGCATGTCGCTGATGTCCATCCAGTACAGCGCCGCCGAATAACGCAAGCGCTTGTCGTCGAGCCAGCCCTTGGCGCCGACCTCGTAGGTCTTGACCTTCTCGGGGTCGTACCCGGGATAGTTGGCGGCACTGGAGAACGCATTAAAACCACCGGCACGGAAGCCTTCAGCATAACTGCCATAGAGATATGCATCAGGTTGCCATTCGTATTGCAGCGCCAGCTTGGGGGTGAAGCGTTGCCATTTAGCGCTCTGGCTGCTGCCGATGGCCGGGTCGATCTGCACCTTGTCCTGCTCGACGCGGGCACCCAGGGTCAAGGTCCAGCGATCCGTCAGCGGCGCCAGCCACTGGCCAAACAATGCCGTGGTGTTACCACCCAGCGTGACATCGGTTTGAGTCAGGCTAGCAGGCAGTTTTTGCTGGTACGACAGGTCGTGGTCATCGCGGTCGGCATAGGTACCGAGCAGCCATTGGTTATCGCCCCACTGCCCTTCCAGACGAAACTCTTGGGACAGGGTATTCATGTGGTAATTGCGCCGTAGGTGGAACAGGTCAGCCGGCATGAAGTCGGTGTCCTGCTGGACCCGGTCATAAAAGTCGTTGCGCGCCGTGATGGAGCGCAGCTTGAGCCCCGAATCAAACTCATGCAGCACATCCAGCGACAAGCTTCGGCCACTGGAATGGTTCCAGCTGGGTGTGCCCGAACGCACGTCACGATGACTCTCATTGACTGCGCCCCAGAGCGAGGCGCCATCGCGATAATCCTGACGGCTGTAGCGCAGGTTAATGTCAGTCGCCAGGCTTGGGGTCCAACGCAGCATCATCCGCGCGCTATGGCGCTCGCGGTCATCGGCTTTGCCGCCCAGGTAGCGGTTATCAATAAAGCCGTCTTGTTCAAGCCACTGACCCGAGACACCGGCGTACAAGGTATCGGGAATCAGTGCAGTGCTCGCCTCTGCGCTCAGGGTGCGCTGGTCGCGACTGCCGATGCCGGCTTCGATACGTGCATACGGTTGTGCGCCGGGCTGGCGGGTATGAATGCTCAACACCCCGGCTTCGGCGTTACGCCCGTAAAGGGTCGACTGCGGCCCGCGAAGTATCTCTATGCGCTCCACACCCAACAAGTTGTGGTCGAACCCTTGAGCCATCAGCGTGGGGACACCGTCCACCAGCATCAACATGGACGACGAGAACGCCGTAGGGCTGGAGGTCAGGCCACGCACCACCGGCAAGTTGGTGCCTGACTGGCCAAACGGCTGGAAAGTGAACCCCGGCGTGACCTGGGCCAGACGTGCCAAATCATCAATCGCCCCTTTGCGCAGATCGTCACCGCTGATCACAGACAGACTGGCCGGAACCTGCTCCTGTTCCTGCTCGATCTTATTGGCCGTGACCATGACCGGCTGCAATTCAGTCTGGGCGGCGAATGTCACCGCACTTCCCAACCAGCCACCGATACATAGGGTGTAGGCGCTGGCTTTAACGACATAGCTGTTCATCATGCTCCCCCTCATTAATCACGCCATTGCCGGGTGCTGGCGATGGCTGTTGCGTGGGAAACATGCTATTAGCTAATGAGAATACTTATCATGTAGCGACGTATTAATTGCGGATCAATACGTATGCGCGCTGGAGCCAAATCAAGGGAGGGCAGTAAACATGGCGGCCTTGCAGAAGATTTCTCAGTCTTACCGAGTGGCAACCACGCAATCGCGGCGGGTCAGTCACGATGAATCCGGCTGGATGCGCCAGCAATTGCCTGAAGCGTTGGGGGAGTGCTATTGCGAACGCCTGACCCTGGACAACGACCTGATGGTGTTGCGTTCGCGCTATCACGCCACGCGCAACCTGATCGAAGAAACCGCCAACCCGCACAATCGCCCGATGCTGGTGATCACATTCGGCATGCAGGGTGACTCCGGCTACAAAGGCGCTGACGGCTCGGCAGTGGCATTTCGCTCGGGTTACACCACCATCACCGCGTTTCAGCAGAGCCTGGGCGAACGCTATTACGAGGCAGGGGCAACAGTCTCCCAGCTGCGTGTGCTGATCGGTGAGCGCATGCTCAACACCTACCTAGGCGAACAACGTACACATCAATTACTCGGCAACGGCCACGTTCGCCAACTGGCCTTCCAGAAAACCTCGGCCGCCAGTGCCAGCCATGCCACCGCCCTGACCCGCTACCTCAATCAAGGCGTGACCGCAAAGCTGGACATGCACATTCACACCCTCAGCCTGTTGTCCGAACAGCTGAAACTGCTGAGCCCGCCAGCCAGCGATAAAAGCCTGCCCATGAGCGCAGTCGACATCGAAAAGCTCGACCGCGCCCGAGACATCATGGTCGAGCACATGGACCAGCCACTGACCATCCCCTACCTGTGCGCTGCCGTGGGGCTCAA
This sequence comes from Pseudomonas sp. CCC3.1, assembly GCF_034347405.1. Taxonomy (NCBI): domain Bacteria; kingdom Pseudomonadati; phylum Pseudomonadota; class Gammaproteobacteria; order Pseudomonadales; family Pseudomonadaceae; genus Pseudomonas; species Pseudomonas sp. CCC3.1. Next base: position 2,402,446 of record NZ_CP133778.1, on the reverse strand, counting down.
TGAGTTCAAACTGAAGGAAGGCATGCACTACCGCTTCAACTCTACCCCGCACCGCATGCTGCACGAACTGCGTATGCGCAAGGCTTACACCCTGCTGGAAAGTGGTTGCCAGGTGGCGCAGGCGGCCTATCAAGTGGGCTACAAATTCCCGAACAACTTCAGCGCGGCCTTTAGCCGTTTTTTTGGCAAGTCGCCGAAGTCGGTGTTTGGTAAACGTCGTTGAGCAATCAACAATCACAGTCTTCATCGTTCGTCAGCGATTACCAGACTGCGCGCCACTAAAGAGCCATTCCAGCACTGGATTGACGACTGGCGAATACCTCCCCCAACCACTCCACAAACACCCGTACCCGTGGCGACATATGGCGGTTATGCGGGTACAACACTGAAACCGGCATTGGTGGTGGTGGGGTGTCGATGAGCACTTCCTTTACCACCCCTTGAGCAATCAGCGTTTCCATTCGGTAATGCGGGCACTGGATCAAGCCCAGCCCGGCAATCGCTGATGCCGAATAAATCTCGGCGCCAAATACCGATAGCGCGCTGTCGATGGCAACTTCTTCACATTGACCATCGACCATGAATTCAAACGGAAATTGCTTGGCGGTGGTGCGCGAGACGTAGTTCACCGCTTTGTGGTGTTTCAGGTCTTCGAGGCTTTTCGGTTCGCCGTACTTGCGCAGGTAAGCGGGACTGGCACAGGTGATTTGTCGCAAGCTGGCAACACGTTTGCCGATCAACGTGGAGTCAACCAGGGCCCCGGCACGCAATACGCAGTCAATGCCTTCGGCAATCAGGTCGACAAAACGGTCGGACTCGCTGATAGACAGCTCTATGTCCGGGTAACGCGCCATGAACTGCGGCAAAGCAGGAATCACGAAATGTTTGGCCAGGGTGCCATGCAAGTCCACGCGCAATCGCCCTTTGGGCGCCACACTGCGAAAGGCCAACTCAGCCTCTTCCAGTTCCGCCAGCAACTGTACACAGCGCAGGTAGTAGGCCTCGCCGTCGAGTGTCGGCCGTACTTTGCGTGTGCTTCGCTCCAGTAAACGCGTGCCCAGCCAAGCCTCGAACTGGTTCAGCGTGTGGGTCAGCGTGGCCCTGGGCAAATTCAGGTCCTCGGCGGCTACAGTAAAGCTGCTGCGCTCGTAAATCCGCACGAAAACCTTCATTGCCTTGACCTGATCCACATTGCCCTCCGCACGCTAATTGTTGGTGATTATTGAACAGTCAAGGCAACTCTCGTGCATTTATCGACCAGAGTAAACATGTGAATCTAGCTTCATCCAACACCACCCCCTGCAAAGGATCCATCGCCATGACCCGCCAAACATCGAAAGTTGCCATCATCACTGGCGCCTCCCGCGGCATCGGGGCTGTCATTGCCAAGCAACTGGCCAGTGAAGGCTTTGCCGTCGCCATCAACTACGCCAACAGCGCCACTGAAGCCTCAAAGCTGGTCGTTGAGTTGCGCCAGGCAGGCCATCAAGCCATAGCGATCAAGGCGGACGTGGCCAACGCCAGTGAAGTGCGCGAGATGTTCGAAAAAACCGAAACACAACTGGGCAAGGTTGATGTGCTGATCAACAACGCCGGTATCCTCAAGGTCATGCCGCTGGCACAACACACAGACGAACTGTTCGAGCAGAACTTCAACATTCACGCCCGCGGCACCTTCAACACCCTGCGCGAGGCCGCCACTCGCATGAACGCGGGTGGACGAATCATCAACTTCTCCAGCAGCACTGTGGGCATGAATCTGCCGGGGTACGCGGTGTACATCGCCAGCAAAGCGGCCGTGGAATCGTTGACCCAAGTGTTCGCCAAAGAAATGCGCGGTCGCAATATCACCGTCAACGCCGTAGCCCCGGGCCCTGTCGCCACGGAACTGTTCTTGCACGGCAAGAGCGAAGAACAGATCCAGGCGTTCGCCAAGATGCCCCCACTGGAACGCCTAGGGCAGCCAGAAGACATTGCCCGCATCGTGAGCTTCCTGGTCGGCCCAGACTCGGCCTGGGTAAACGGGCAAATCCTGCGGGCTAACGGCGGTCTCGTTTAAGCCGGCCAGCACGCAGCGTCGCAACCCAGCTCCCGCGCGGGTATTGCCCAAGACGCGGGGCAGCCATTGATCTGGATCGGCCAGCGAATGCGTTTCGCCTCCCCCCACGATGTCAGTTCAAGGGTGCCCGAGAGGTCCGCATCGGTTTGCAGAGCGAATGCCTGGGCGCTGGCATCGCTCCGGTAGTCGAGCAACAACTGCGCAGTCCGTGCCAACGACAGCCTGGCTTGCAGCACCTTGCTTGATTGCAGGCGATCAGTGATGCCCACGATGGCGGCAGCGGCCATCAGGTAGCCCGTTGCCTGGTCCAGTGCTTGAACAGGCATTGGTACGGGCTTGTCGGCTTCAACATGCTGCATGCCCGCATCGGCAATGCCGCAACTCATCTGCACCAGACTGTCAAAACCGCGGCGCTCGCGCCATGGCCCGGTCCAGCCGTAGGCATTCAGGCTGACATCGATCAAAGCCGGGTTGAGTCGCTGCCTGACGGTTCTGCCGAGACCAAGATGCTCCAGGGCGTCGGGCCGGTATCCATGCAGGATGACATCGGCTGAAGCGATCAGCACCTTGACCCTTGCCAATACGCCTGGATCACGCAAGTCCAGTCTGGCCAAGCGTTTGCCAAGGGTGACTTCAGGCACAAGGCCTGGTTCATTCCAGTCCGGCGGGTCAATGCGCAGAACCTTTGCACCGTAGGCGGCCAGGCAACGGGTAGCGACTGGCCCGGCCAGGACCCGGGTCAGATCCAGCACGTTGATACCCGCCAGCGGGCGAGCCGGATCAACAGGCTGCGCAGGCATATTGGCCAGTTGCTTTCTGTCCATGTGAATCAACGGTTCCTGCGCGACGGCGCGCCCCTGCGGATGCTGTGACCATTCGAGTGACGAACGCATCTCTGCGGCACACCCGCCCTCCTCTACGATGGCAGTTTCGAGTTCAGCCTTATCCCAAAGCGCCACAGTCTTGGCCATGCCCGCTTTATCGCTATGGGCTCCCAGAATGCGTTCTGCCGCCAGACGGTGGTGAGGCGCATTGGTGTGCAAGCGAATCCAGCCGTCCCGGGTCTTGTAATCACCGGCAATCGGGTCCCATGCGCTGGGCACTTGCCAGCCAATCGGGCGCAATGAGCTGGCAAACCAGATAGAGGCCAGGCGCCGGTCGACATGCACGTCTTCGACGGGTTTGCCGCCGGCCTGTGCGCGTAGCCGAGCAATCGACAAGGCAACGGCAGCCATTGATGCACTGGCCAGGTCAGTCACCGGATAAACCGAGGGCAGCGCACCCTCAGTCGTCAATATGACCCGATTGCAATCATCGGCATGACCGCCAAGGGCCGCCCAAATGTTATGCAACATAGCTGGCTTGGTCATCGCACTCTCCTCAGTCACGTTGATGAGAGCGACTATAGGCGGGCTAAGACTGACGTCAATCTTGATGTAAATGCTCGCGCCTACAGCAGGCTTTGCTGCCCCAGACATCCATCACCTGATTCATGGGGCTCCCTCACAATGCAATGCGCCGAAAATCCGCCAACAGCGCAGCCAGATGCTGGAGGAAGCGCGCAGCAGCAGCGCCATCCACAACACGGTGATCCCATGACAGTGCCAAGGGCAGAATCAGCCGCGGGACAAACGCATTGCCGTCCCAAACCGGTCTGATTTGCGCTCGGGTAACGCCGAGAATCGCCACCTCTGGTGCATTGATGATCGGCGTAAAACCGGTACCTCCGATGCCACCCAGGCTTGAAACAGTAAAGGTTCCCCCGGTCATGTCGGCTGGTCCCAACTTGCCATCCCGGGCTTTTCTCGCCAATTCGGCACATTCAGTGGCGAGCTGGCCGATACCTTTTTGATCAGCGTCGCGAATGACCGGTACCACCAGCCCGTTCGGTGTGTCTGCGGCAAAACCGATATGGAAGTACTGCTTGAGGATCAGGATCGGCTCGCCGTCTTCGTTGCCCAGCGAGCTGTTGAACGACGGGAAGGCTTGCAAAGTGGCGACCGCTGCCTTGATCAGGAAGGCGAGCATCGTGTACTTGATTGCATCCTTGCCTCCTTCCTGGTTGAGTTGAACCCGAAACGCTTCAAGCTCGGTAATGTCCACTTCTTCGTGGTTGGTGACGTGCGGAATCATCACCCAGTTACGCGACAGGTTAGCGCCCGAGATTTTCTTGATTCGCGACAGCGCGACCTTCTCGATCGTGCCAAATCGGGTGAAATCAACGTCCGGCCAAGGCAGCAGGTTGAGGCCTGCGCCGTGCTCGGCACGTTGCCCAGGAGTATCAAGGCGAACCAGAGCGTTCTTGACGTAGCCCTCGATGTCTTCACGAAGGATGCGCCCGCCCTTTGCGCTGCCCTTCACCCTTGCGATGTCTATACCCAAGGTACGGGCATAACGACGAATCGAAGGGCTGGCACGCGGTTTCACATCCGATACGCTCACCTCAGGCACTGCTGGCGGCTGAAAAGCGCCTGATGGAGCGGCTGAATCCTTGGCACTTGCCACCGTCTCGGCAACCGCATCGCTCTTGACGGGCGGTTCAGCCGCAGGCACATCATCAACGGCCATTTGCAAGGTGAGGATCAAACTGCCCTTGGAAACCCGATCCCCCTCCTTGATGGCCACCGCAACCACGATGCCTGCGCCAGGGCTTGGTACATCCATCGATGCCTTGTCCGACTCCAGGGTCAGCAAAGGCTCATCGAACGCAACGCTATCCCCCGGTTTGACCAATACCTCAATCACCGGAAGGTCTTTGAAGTCCCCAATGTCCGGGACTTGAATCTCTCTGATTTCACTCATGACTTACCGACGCCAAAAAATAGAGCTGTTCCGCGTTCACGGAACGGATGGAGCGCTCATCGAGCGCTTGCGAAGAGAATCCGTCAGCACGTCCATGGCGCTGGGCGATCGCCTGCCAGGCCGTAGCGCTCGATGGCTTCGGCCAGCACCTGACGCGGCAACAGGCCGTCACGCACCAAACCGTCCAGAGCGGCCAGAACCACCTGATGACGATCAACTTCAAAGAAGCTGCGCAAGGCTGCTCGGGTGTCACTGCGCCCAAATCCGTCGGTGCCCAGCGCAATAAAACGGACGTCAACGTAGCTGGCGATGAGCTGCGGCCAGGCGCGAACATAGTCAGAAGCGGCAATGACCGGGGCATCTCCAGCAAGGGAGGCGCAGAGATGGCTGACCTGCTGCGGCTCGACAGGATTCAGGCGGTTGTGGCGCTCGACCTCCCGCGCTTCACGAGCCAGTTCGCTGAAACTGGTGACACTCCAGACCTCGCTCGATACCTGCCAGTCAGCCGCCAGCAATTGGGACGCCGCAATCACTTCTCGCAAGAGGGTCCCGCTGCCCAGCAACCGGACCGAACCCTGTGACGCGGGCGCATCGGTCACGGCATAGCGATACATGCCGCGAATGATTTGATCCTCAACGCCGGATGGCAATGAAGGCTGGGCGTAGTTCTCATTCATCACTGTGATGTAGTAAAACTCATCGACATTGCGCTCCATCATCTGGCGCATGCCATGGTCGATAATCACCGCGAGTTCGCCCGCAAACGCCGGGTCATAGGCACGGCAATTGGGCACAGTGGCGGCCATCACATGGCTGCTGCCGTCCTGATGCTGCAACCCTTCTCCACCCAAGGTGGTGCGCCCTGCCGTGGCGCCCAGCAAAAAGCCGCGTGCACGCTGGTCAGCGGCCGCCCAGATCAAGTCCCCAACGCGCTGAAAACCGAACATCGAGTAGTAGATGTAGAACGGCAACATCGGTTTGCCGTGAACGCTGTAAGACGTCGCCGCAGCGACCCAAGAAGAAAGGGCACCCGCTTCCGTAATGCCCTCCTCCAACAGCTGGCCATCACGGGCTTCGCGGTAATACAGCATGGAGCCCGCATCTTCTGGCTCGTAGAGTTGGCCCAGCGGCGAGTAAATGCCGATCTGGCGGAACAGGTTGGCCATGCCAAATGTCCGCGCTTCGTCCGCGACAATAGGCACCACCCGTGGCCCCAGTTCTTTATCTTTGAGCAAGCCCCCCAGCATCCGGACTGCGGCCATGGTGGTGGACATTTCTTTGCCGTCGGCTTCGAATGCAAAACGCGCATAGTCGGCCATCGCAGGCACCACGACGTGTTCGCTGCCTTTCTGTCGCGCAGGCATGTAGCCGCCCAACGCAGCTCTGCGCTCATGCAAATAGCGCATCTCCTGACTGTCTTCGGCCGGGCGATAGAAGCGCAATTGCGCGACGTCGTCGTCTGAAAGTGGCAACGCGAAACGATCACGAAACGCTTTGAGTGCATCGACATCCAGTTTTTTGGCCTGGTGCGAAGTCATCCGAGACTCGCCGGCACCGCCCATGCCGTAACCTTTTTTGGTTTTGGCCAGGATGACGGTCGGACGCCCTTTGTGCGCCTTGGCTGCGGCGAACGCTGCATGGAGTTTGCGTAAGTCATGGCCGCCGCGCTTCAGGGCATCAATGTCGGCATCGGACATATGCGAGACCAACGCTTTGATCTCTGGATCTTGCTGGAAAAAGTGCAGCAAGTTATAGGCACCGTCCTTGGACCCGAGCGTCTGGTATTGACCATCGACAGTCTGCGCAAAGCGTTGTAACAGCGCATGGTTGGCGTCACGCGCAAACAACATGTCCCAATCCGAGCCCCAAATGACCTTGATCACATTCCAGCCAGCCCCTGTAAACAGTGCCTCAAGCTCTTGAATGACCTGGCCATTGCCACGTACCGGCCCATCCAGGCGTTGCAAGTTGCAATTGACGATAAAGGTCAGGTTGTCGAGCTTTTCTCGCGCCGCAAGCGTGAGCCCCGCAATCGACTCAGGCTCATCCATTTCACCGTCACCGAACACGCCCCAGACATGACGGTCGCAGGTTTCGGCCAGGTTGCGGTGTTCGAGATAGCGCATGTAGCGCGCCTGATAGACCGCGCTGATAGGGCCAATGCCCATCGATCCGGTCGGGAACTGCCAAAAATCAGGCATCAGCCAAGGGTGCGGATAAGAACTCAATCCATTGCCGCCGACTTCCTGCCGATAGTTGGCCAGTTGTGCTTCAGACAGCCTTCCTTCAAGGAACGCGCGGGCGTAAACCCCGGGTGCAGAATGCGGCTGATAAAACACCAAATCGCCGCCATGATGTTCATCACGGGCGCGAAAAAAGTGATTGAAGCCCACCTCAAATATTTCGGCGGCAGACGCATAGCTTGCGATATGCCCTCCCAGCTCTCCGTAGGCCAGGTTTGCGCGCACCACCATAGCCAATGCATTCCAGCGAATGATCGACGTAATCCGTTCCTCGACAGCAAGGTCTCCTGGATAGGCTCCCTGCCGTTCAATCGAAATTGTGTTCCGATAAGCCGAGTACGGATGCACATGCGAGGTGATGCCCAGTGCTCTTGCGTGTTGCTCTAATTGTTTAAGCAGAAACTGGCCGCGCTCAGAGCCGGCATCTCGTACAACGGCCTCGAGCGACGCCAGCCACTCTTGCGTTTCATCGCGATCACTGTCCATCGGCGTAATTGATCCAGTGGCCGAACTTTCATGTAGCGCACTCATCTCTGCTTCCTTACTTATTATCATTAACGTAGCGATGAACTGGCAGGACGTACTGTTTCTTATGCAACTTCCATTACATTACTGGCTTATGACTTAGCCCCTGATTAATACAATCGGAAGTTGCGCAAAGTACTCATCCACAGCACGTTGAACAGTGGTTCAACGAGGCGTTTGTTCGAACGTTTCTCTATAGGCGTATAGGCCGGGCGTGCCGCCCGTCATGATGAACAGCACGTTGACACCGGAGCGGTAGCGCCCTTGTTGAAGATCGTCCAGCAACCCGGCGAAGGCTTTGCCGCCATACACCGGATCGACCAGCAAGCCCTCACAACGCGCCATGAGCCGAACCGCGTCCAGCATGGCTTGAGTGGGCAGCCCGTAACCTTCTCCCAATTGGCTGCCATCCACATGGATCGCGTCCGCCTGGAGCGGTGTTGAAGACCCCAGCAGTGCCAGCGTCTCTTGGGCCAATTGCAAGGTTCTGCTGGCAGAGGTTGCCTGATCGGCCAGGACCGACCAGGACTTGACGGTTGAAGCGCCACGCCCCAGCAATTCAAACCCTGCGGCCAGCCCGGCATGCGTACCGGCGCTGCCGTTGGGGACGACCACCTGAGTGAATCGCACGTCAAGCGCGACCTCTTGTTGCACGATTTCTGCTGCACAACGGGCGTAACCCAGGCTGCCAAGCGGCGTAGAGCCTCCGGTCGGTATGACCAGTACCTCACGCCCAGCCGCACGCAATTGCGTTGCTCGACGTTCGGCCATCGCCAGCGAATCAACCCCTTGGGCCAGAACGTGCAACTCGGCACCAAACAGCTGGTCCAGCAGCACGTTGCCATTGAGTTCGTAATCCACATCCTCTTTGGGCACCGACCGCGTCAGAAACAATTCGCAGGCCATACCCAGTCGAGCGCACACCGCAGCCGTCAACCGGGCATGGTTGGATTGAATGCCACCGACAGTAATGAGGGTATCAACCCCGCTTTTCAGAGCAGCCCCAACATGAAACTCGAGTTTACGCAGCTTGTTGCCACCGCCTCCGATCAGCATGTGATCATCGCGCTTGAGATAAAGGCTGATGCCTTGCGCGGACAGGCCCAAGTGTTTCTCAAGACGTTCGGCGCGCTGAATAGCGGTTGCGCCTTGCAATAGCTCGGCTCGACCGATGGCATTGAGTGCCGTGTCCAGTACGGTTTGCATGTAATGAGACCCCATCGCTAATGTTTATTCAGAATGAATATATGAATAAAGTGGCCCGCAATAAACGCACTAAAAGTTCGCACTTGTAGAACCTGAGGTTCGTAATTAATACCGATTGCATATTTCATCGTATTTGGCATTCTGCCCCCAGAACGCAACGTATCGTCCCGAACTCGTCTCAGAGGGCAGCAATACCGCGTTCCTCAGTTTTATCTGTGAGGCCAGAAGGCGTTTTTTTATGAGTAAGCTCAGGCAAATGGAAGTTTTTGTGGCCGTGGTAGAGGCAGGCAGTTTTGCCGATGCGGCGCTGCACGTGGGGATGTCGGCGGTGATGGTGGGACGGCACATTCAGAGCCTTGAAAAAGCACTGAGCACCACACTTATTCAAAGGACCACACGCCGGCAATCTGTAACGGGTGAAGGCAGGCTGTTTTATGAAGAGTCAAAAATAGCCCTTGAACAAATCCAGTACGCCTATAGCCGGGTAGAAGCATTCACCGGAACACCCAGCGGCCTGTTGCGTGTAACCGCCCCCATGACCTTCGGCGCAGCGTTGGTAGGCCCGCTCGTCACCGAGTTCATGCAGCTGTACCCAGAAATACAGATAGAGCTGATCTTGAGTAACAAGGTGGTGGACTTGTACGAAAGCGCCTTTGACCTGGGCTTCAGAATCTCTGAACTCATTGAAGTCAATCTTGTTTCAAAGCCGTTGCCGCCGTATCGGATGCTGATCTGTGCGGCGCCAACATACCTGGACAAGTGGCAAGAACCGAAAACCCCGGAAGATCTCTATAAACACCGAATTCTGACCCATACGTCCTGGAATAATCGATTTGCCTGGCCCTTGAAAAATGGCAATAAAGAGGTGCCCTGGCCCGAGCGGGCGGTCTTGAAAAGTAACGACGGCCAAGTGCTTCTTGAAGCCGCCATCTCCGGCGTCGGGATATTAATGCAACCCGATTTTCTAGTGGCGTCGGCAGTGTCAAGTGGTCAACTGGTGACGATCATGAATACCTATGTGCCCGAACCCAAGCCTGTACAAATGGTGTACCTGCGGTCAAAGAAGTCATTGCCCAAGTTGAACGCATTTGTCTCATTTGTCATGGAACGGCTTGGATCGGCCGGAGGTGACTGACAGGCTGTTCAGTCGATGTCAGTTGTAGAAGATTACGTCTGAGCTTCTACAACTAAAACGTCGCCGCGTAATCACACCGGGCGACAAAGGGAGTCTGCAAGCCCTTATCGTCGGTGATCCGGCGATGAATGGAGAGGCTGATTTCGATGGTTTTTCCCGCATCTACAATCAGTACTTCGGAACCCAGGCCCAGCCGAACGTGCCAGCGCGTACGCGAGCACAAGTCATTCGGTTAGTACCACCGGGCTGGTTGGTCGAGAGAACCGTCACCGCGATCAAGGCGAAGTAACGACGTGGTTTGTGCCGAATAAAAAGCTCCTCGCTCAACGCCTCGCACAGCTGGCCAGTGCCGACGACAAGGCGGCATCCATGCTGGAGCGCCGGGACGGTGCTTGGGTGAGCAGCACGATTTCCCGGTCGTAGGTGTTATCCCCGACAGGCGTCATCACGCAGCCATGGGCGAAATGCTCAAGGCCATTCCATCGAGGTACAAGGCTGACACCAACGCCCTGTGCCACCAGCATGGCAATGGCCTCCAAGCCGTCGAGCTCCAGCAACGAGTTCAGACCCAGGCCCCGATCCTTCAGGTATTGCTCCCCGCGCATGCCTCCCCAGGACAGCGGGTCGTAACGTATATAAGGATGAGTCAGCAGGCATTCCTCAACGCCCTGTGCAGGTTCGTCCCTGGAGAGCAGGACCAGCTCTTCCTTGAACAAGGAATGGCTTCGTACTGTTTTCGGAAGCGCAAATGAAGGTGCCACCAAGATGACTGCGTCCAGCTCATCGGCCAACAACTGTTGAAACACGTCGCTGGAAGTTCCAGGACGAATAATCGGTGTGATGCGTGGCGCCTCTTGGGTCAGCAAGCGCAACACCGGTGGCAGGGTCCCCGTGAGCACCGTGGAAATGGCCCCGATACGATAGGCGCCGGTCAGCCCTGATGCATCGGCATCCCCCGCCAGCGCGCTGACCTCTCCCAGAATTCTTTTCGCCCGTGGCAGCAATGCCAGACACGCCTCAGTGGGCGTTGCCGTATTGCCCATGCGCAATAACAAGTCCACACCCAACAGGCGCTCCAGTGCTTTGATTCGCTGGCTGACCGCTGCTGCCGTCAAGCCCTCAGCCCGCGCGGCATCAACGATAGAGCCCCGTTCAACAACGGTAACCAGGCTTTTAAGGTAGCGACTGTCCATAAAAATCTCTTTCGCACTGAGCAAAAACTATAGGTTTTAACGGGTGTGGGCGTCTGCATCATCATGGTGTTTTCTAGAAAGGAGCACCGTATGCAATCGCTATTTCACTTGGCATTTCATGTTCGCGACCTGGAGCAGGCAAAGTCATTTTACTGCGGGACGCTGCAGTGCACCGAAGGCCGGAGTACCGACACCTGGCTGGACGTCAGCCTGTACGGGCACCAACTGTCGTTGCACCTTGGCGAGCCCTTCCCCGTGACCAACACAGGCCGAGTGGGCGAGCACATGGTGCCCATGCCCCATATGGGAATCATCCTGCAGATGGAAGACTGGAAAGCCCTTGCAGATCGGCTGAAGACCCTCGACTTGCAGTTTGTGATTGAGCCTACTGTACGTTTTGCCGGAGAACCGGGTGAGCAGGCAACTATGTTCTTCGTCGACCCTTTCGGCAATCCTATCGAGGTCAAGGGCTTTGCTGACTGGGCCAGCGTCTACGCGAAATAGTGCGCAATTGTGGGAGCGGGCTTGCCCGCGAAGGTGTCGACGCGGTTTAGCTGATAAACCGCATCGCCTGCATCGCTGGCAAGCCAGGCTCCCACAGGTTTCACGCCGAACGAGCCGATTACCACACCGCAATATGGGAATCCGCTCGCGGCTCGGTTCCGCCGCACAGCACCCCGCTGACGGGGTCACGCAGGATGATCTGCCCGCGCCCGTAGTCGGTGAGGTCACTGGCGATCTGCACCTGATGGCCGCGCCGGGCCAACGCATTGGCCAGATCGCGGGAAGCGCCCTGTTCGATGCCGACGTTCATATCGCCCAGCCATTGCCAGCGTGGCGCATCCAATGCCGCCTGCGGATTCAGGCCGAAATCCACCAGGTTCATGACCATCTGCACATGACCCTGTGGCTGCATGTAGCCGCCCATTACGCCAAAGGGCCCGAGGGCTTGGCCGTCTTTAGTGAGAAAGCCCGGAATGATGGTGTGAAAGGTTTTTTTGCCGCCTGCCAGACAGTTGGCGTGGGCCGGGTCGAGGCTGAATTCCTGCCCGCGATTCTGCAAGGCGATACCGCTGTCGGGTAGCACCACACCCGAACCGAAACCGTGGTAGTTGCTCTGGATGAACGAAACCATATTGCCCTCGGCGTCCGCTGTGGCCAGGTACACCGTGCCGCTGGCGTGGGGATCTCCCGGCTTGGGCATCTGCGCCTGCTCGCCAATTTGGTCACGGCGTCGGGTGCTGTAGTCGTCGCTCAGCAGATCCGCCACGGCTACGCGCATATGCTGAGGGTCAGTGATGTAGTGCAGGCCGTCGCTGTAGGCAAGTTTCATCGCCTCAAGCTGGCGATGCCAGGTCTGCTGGCTATCTCGGTGATCGAAGCTGAAACCTTCGAGGATTTTCAGTGCCATCAGTGCCACCAGGCCCTGACCGCTGGGCGGGATTTCCCAGACGTCCACGCCGCGATAGTTGATATGAATCGGCGCCACCCACTGCGCGCGGTAATCCTTGAGATCACTGGCATGCAGATAGCCACCGCTGGCCCGAGAATGGGCATCCAGGCGCTCGGCCAGGTCGCCGCGATACAGGCTTTCGCACTCGGTGGCCGCCAGCTCTTCCAAGGTGCGGGCCTGAGCCGGATTACAGAATATTTCCCCCGCCCGTGGCGCACGTCCGTCAATCAGAAAGGTATCGAACCAGGCATCAAGCACCGAGTCGCGATATGGGCTGAATTCGTCCAGTGCTTGCTGCCATTGATAGGCAACCACCGGCGACACTGGAAAACCGTCGCGCGCCAGGCTAATGGCCGGTTGCAGCAGGTCGGCAAAGGGCAACTTGCCGAAGCGTTTGGACAGTTCCGCCCAGGCCGATGGGCAGCCGGGCACCGTGACCGGGGTCCAACCGTACAACGGCATCTGGTCATGCCCTGCCGCCTTGACCGCCTCGATACTCAAGGCCGCCGGCGCATGGCCATTGCCGTTAAGCCCATGCAACTGACCTTTGCACCACACCAAGGCAAAGGCATCGCCCCCCAGGCCGCAGCCGGTAGGTTCTACCACGGTAAGGGCTGCCGCCGTAGCAATGGCGGCGTCGATGGCATTGCCGCCTTTTTGCATCATTTCGATACCCGCCTGGGCGGCCAGGGGCTGCGATGCCGCGACCATGCCACGACGGGCAAACACGCTCTGGCGTTGCGACGGATAGGGGTACTCGTGAGCAGAGAATTTCAACATGGCAAAGGCTCTTCGATTCATTGACCGGATTTAACGCGATTCCACTCTCGGGTCATCAGGCGCTGGATGGGTTCTGGCAGGTCGGCGGAGACGAAGGTATGGCTGATCACATCGTCACCTGGGTAGATGCCCGGATTGCCGCTGACCTTGGCATCCATTAATGGCGTTGCATCCTTGTTCGGGTTGGCGTAGCCCACATAGTCGCTGATCGGCGCGATCACCTCAGGGCGCAACAGGTAGTTGATCAAGGCATGGGCATTGGCCACGTTGCTGGCATCCTTGGGGATTGCCAGCATATCGAACCACAGGTTCACGCCTTCTTTAGGGATCAGGTAGCGGATGTCGATCGGTTTTCCGGCTTCCTTGGCACGGGTTTGCGCCTGCATCACATCGCCGGAATAACCAATGGCCACGCAGATATCACCATTGGCCAGGTCGGCAGTGTATTTCGACGAGTTGAAGTAGGTCACTGACGGACGCAGTGCCATCAAACGAGCCGAGGCTTGCTTGTAGTCGTCGGGCTTGACGCTATTGGGGTCCAGGCCAAGGTAGAGCATGACCTGAGGAATGATCTTCACGGGGGCATCTAGAAACGCCACGCCGCAACTTTTGAGCTTGGCCAGATTGCCGGGCTCAAACACCATCGACCAGGAATCCAGCACCGCGTCCTTGCCCAGCACGGCACGTACTTTTTCTTCGTTGTAACCGATGCCCACGGTGCCCCACATATACGGCACGGCGTAGCGGTTGCCGGGGTCGGCCGCTTCCAGGCGTTGCATCAGACGCGGATCGAGGTGTTTCCAGTTATCCAGCAAGGCACGTTGCAGCGGCTGGTAGGCGCCAGCGCGAATCTGCTTGGACAAAAACTGGCTGGACGGCACCACCACGTCGTACCCCGAATGCCCGGAAAGCAGCTTGGCTTCGAGCATCTCGTTGGTGTCGAAGATGTCGTACTGGACCTTGACCCCGCTGTCTTTTTCGAAGTTTTTCAAGGTGTCGGGCCCGATGTAATCGGACCAGTTATAGACCTTTACCACCGGCTCGGCGGCCAGGGTCATGGGCACAACAGCGGCGCAACACAGGGCTGCAAACAAGCTCGATAAACGCATGGTGAGTTTCCTATGAAGGGTCATAACACACGACTGAGAAAGGCCCGGGTACGGGGATGGCTGGGGTGGCTGAAGATCTGTTCCGGCGGCCCTTGTTCGATGAGTTCCCCCTGATCGAGCACCACCACGCGGTCAGCCACTTCACGGGCAAAGCCCATTTCATGGGTTACCACCACCATGGTCATGCCTTCCTCAGCCAGCTCTTTCATCACTTGCAGCACCTCGCCCACGGTTTCCGGGTCCAGGGCACTGGTGGGTTCGTCGAACAGCATGGCCTGGGGTTTCATGGCCAGCGCCCGAGCAATCGCCACCCGCTGCTGCTGTCCACCCGACAGCATCGACGGGTAGTGACCGGCCTTGTCGGCCAGGCCAACCCGCGCCAACAAGGCACGGGCCTGTTCCAGGGCCGCAGCACGGGGCACGCCAAGCACATGGATAGGCGCCTCGATGATGTTTTCCAGGGCCGTCATATGCGGGAACAGGTTGAAACGCTGGAACACCATGCCGATGTCCCGGCGCTGACGCGCGATATTGCGCTCCGAATCCCGCACCAGGCTGCCGTCGGCGCGCTCGCGATACCCCATCGCCTGACCGTTGACGCGGATGCGTCCGCCCTGAATATCCTCCAGCAAGTTGATACAACGGATAAAGGTGGTCTTGCCGGAGCCCGAGGCACCAATCAGCACCACCACTTCGCCGCGACGGACTTGCAGGGAAATACCCTTGAGAATCTGCAACTGGCCGAACGACTTGTGCACGTCCAGCGCCTCGATGATCAGCTCTTCACTTTTGTGCGCCATGGTTATCGTCCCCTCAGCAGTTTCAGGGTACTGCGGCCAAACATTCGGCTGGAGGCCGGTGGCGATGACGAGGGTCGGTCCGACTGGCCAAAGCGCGTTTCCAGCCAACGCTGGAAGAAGCCCCACAAGGTGGTGAGCATCAGGAAGTAAATCGCGACCACCAGATACAGTTCGAACACGCGGAACGTCGCCGAGGTGACCATTTGGGTACTGAGCAGCAACTCCTGCACACCAATCACGCTGACCAAGGTGGTGTTCTTGAGCATCACGTTGAATTCGTTACCCAGCGGCGGCACGATCACCCGGAACGCCTGGGGCAGCACGATGCGGCGCATCAACTTGGCGAAGCCCATGCCCAGTGAGCGCCCGGCTTCATATTGGCCCTTATCGACCGCACCGATACCGGCGCGGATGATCTCGGACATGTACGCCCCTTCATTCAGGCCCAGGGCGATGATTGCTGCCTGGATATTGCCGGGAATGACCATGCCGAAGAGGTCAATATCCTCGAAACGGAAAATTCCGCCTGCCGCCAGCGCGGTGTACAGAAACACGATCTGCACCAGCAACGGCGTACCGCGCATCACCCACACATAAAAGCGCACCGGCAAATGCAGCAGCGGGTTTTTCGATAAGCGCAACAGCGCCGCCGCCAAGCCCAGCACGCAACCAATCGCCATCGCCAGCACGGCAATCAAGCACGTCAGCCAGAGCCCGGTGAGGTACACCCCGCTGGGCTGCAGCAGGTAGTGCCAAAACACATCCCAATTGAAATTCATCGCTGCAAAGCCTCAGTCGAGAGTGTCGCTGCTGACATGCCATTTGTTCAGCAACTGCACATAGCTGCCATCACTGCGCATATCGCTGATAACTTGCTGCACGGCGCCCGTCAGTTGCGGATCATCCTTGCGCATGCCCAAGCCAGTCAGGATGCGACTGAACGCCGGTACGCCTTCCTCGAACAGGTCCGGTGCCATTGCCGCGTAGTAACCGGCGGTTTCCACGGTGGTGCCATACGCATCGACCTGATTGATGCGCAGGGCCTGGAAGGCATCGGTGTCGGTGTTGTAGACCACCAGTTTCATCGGTGGCTTGCCTGCCTTGGTCAAGCTTTCGTTCTGGGTATCGAGCAGCGTCTTGATGGTGGAACCGTTGAGCACTGCCACCTTGTGCCCGGACAGGTCATCCAGTGACTTGATGCCTTTTGGATTGCCCTTGGGCACGACCACCGACTGGCTGGAATACATGTAATTGACGATGTCGATGACCTGGCGCCGTTCGGGCTTGTCGAACAGTTGATCGACAATCATGTCGCACTGCTGGGCGAGCAACGCCGGCACCAACCCGGAGAACGGAATGACCCGCCATTGCACCTGTTTGTCGCCCAGGCGCTTGGCAATTTCCAAGCCCAGATCGACGGTGAGCCCGCGTGGCTTCTGAGCTTCGTCAAAGGACACAAGGGGCGGCGAGTCCATCCCCGAGCAGTAGGTGAGTTTTTCGACCTTCTGCAGGCGCTCCGGCACCTGGGGCGCGGCGCTAGCCCATTGACTACAGAGACCGAGGGAGAAAGCCACCAGCAAGGCACGGCGTTTATGCATGACCAAATACTCCAGTTCGTTGAAAAACGGGGCAGGACTCAACGTCAAAACACGACAGCTTTTTTATTTTTCGGATTGCAGGAATTGGATCAGCTCGGGCACCGTGCCTTCGATGTGCTCGCGCACCACGGCCTCGGCGCGAGCCGCATCGCCGGCGCGAATCGCGTCAAGGATCACCGCGTGTTCCTCACGGGCGCTGAGGAGTTTTTCGCCGTGTTGCAACCACAGCCGCATGGGGGCCTCGACCAAGGAATACAGCGCCGAAATCTGCTTCATCAAACGCGCCCGGCCGCTGAGGCTGCATAGAAACTCATGGAAGGCACGGTGACGGCTGACCCACTCGGCGCTGTCGTCGCGGTAGTCGTCCATTTCGTCCAGCAAGCGCTCCAGAGCAGCCAACTGACGTTCGCCGATACGGCCGACCGCGACGCGCACCGCTAGGCCTTCGAGGGCGCTGCGCATTTCAAACACTTCGTACAACTCATCGATATCCAGGCCGCTGACGATAGCGCCACGGTTGGGGCGCAGCGTCACCAGGCCTTGAGCGTCAAGGCGGCGAAAGGCCTCGCGCACCGGCATACGGCTCATTCCCAGCTCAGTGGCGATGTCCTCCGCTATCAAGCGATCGCCCTTTCGGTAGCGGCCGTTGCAAATCGCGTTGAGCAGAAAGTTGTACGCCTCCTCCTCAGCGGTCTGGGGCTGGCGTTCAACGTAAGCAGGGGCAAATTGCATCAGCAGTACCTTTTGTATTTTTGTATCCAATTATCCACAAATACAAAAAAGCAGAATACGTGCCAACTGAACGGCTGTGAGCCAAGTGATTGATTTCAAGCAAGTCGCTATAGGGCTGACGTGGTGCAGAGCAATGCGATCAAACCAACGTGCTACTAAACAGCACACAAGACGCGCCATTAAGGGGCAGACCTTGTGCGCAGTAACAGTCAGGTATCGCGCGTGACAACTGACGGCCTTCTGCCGTCGCGCCGCCTGCCCACTTGGCCTAAATCCCGCCTCCTGAGCCTTCTCCACGTCGCTGCTGACTACGCAGATGACTCTTTTGAAACCCGCTGGCCAAACGCCTCCTCGGATAATCAGTCATCCCTGAATAACCCCGAGGCCTTCCCCCATGACGAGCCCATCCACCGCCCAAGTAAGCCCGCAAACCTTGCGAAAAGTGATCATCGCCGCTGGCATCGGCAATTTCGTGGAATGGTTCGACTTCGCCGTTTACGGCTTCCTCGCCACCACCATTGCCCAGCAATTCTTTCCCAGCGGCGACGCCAGCGCCGCGCTGCTCAAAACCTTCGCCGTGTTCGCCGTCGCCTTCGCCTTCCGCCCTTTGGGAGGGATCTTTTTCGGCATGCTCGGCGACCGAATCGGTCGCAAGCGCACCCTGGCCATGACGATCCTGCTGATGGCCGCGGCCACAACCTTGATCGGCCTGCTCCCCACCTACGCCGCAATCGGAGTCGCAGCACCGATTCTTTTAACGCTGATCCGTTGCGCCCAGGGCTTCTCCGCCGGGGGCGAATACGCCGGAGCCTGTGCCTATCTGATGGAACACGCGCCCAGCGACAAACGCGCCTGGTACGGCAGCTTCGTTCCAGTGTCGACGTTTTCTGCCTTCGCTGCGGCCGCCGTGGTGGCCTACGCACTTGAAGCCTCGTTATCTGCCGAAGCGATGGGCAGTTGGGGCTGGCGCCTGCCGTTCCTGATTGCGGCACCTTTGGGCCTGGTGGGGCTTTACCTGCGCTGGAAGCTGGATGAGACGCCAGCCTTCCAGGCAGCGAAGCAAGAACACGCGGTCGCCCACTCCCCGCTCAAGGAAACCCTGCGCAACCATGCTGCGGCAATCTGTTGCCTGGGCGCTTTCGTGTCGCTCACGGCGCTGTCGTTTTATATGTTCACCACCTACTTCGCGACCTACCTGCAAGTGGCGGGCGGGCTGAGCCGTGCCGCGGCATTGCTGGTGTCGCTGATTGCATTGATATTTGCAGCGGCGATCTGCCCGCTGGCGGGGCTCTATTCGGATCGAGTCGGACGTCGCGCCACAGTGATGACAGCATGCGTATTGTTGATGGTCGTGGTGTACCCGTCGTTTCTGATGGCCAGTTCCGGCTCGTTCGCAGCCTCTATCATCGGGGTGATGCTATTGGCCGTTGGCGCCGTGCTGTGTGGCGTGGTCACGGCGGCGCTGCTCTCGGAAGTCTTTCCGACCCGCACGCGGTATACCGCCTCGGCGATCACTTACAACATGGCCTACACCCTCTTCGGCGGCACCGCGCCGCTGATGGCAACCTGGTTGATCAGCACCACGGGCAGCAATCTTTCACCTGCGTTCTATCTGATCGCAGTGGCGTTAATGGCGTTGGCGGGAGGGATGGCGTTGCCGGAAACGTCGAGAATATCCCTGCATGACGCAGGCACTCAGACAAGGACCAGCGCGCGAAAAGTCAATAACTACTAGCACACCCTACCTCCCGTATCTTTAAATTTCTCGGGCTTCATTGCGCGAAAGAACATCTTTCGGTAGTCCGACGGAGAGGTCCCAAGCTGTGCGCTGAACTGCTGCCTCAGGGACAAGGGCGTGCCAAAACCCGCTTCATCAGCAATGCACTCAATGGATAAATCCGTGGTTTCCAACAGTTGCTGCGCTCTGGCAACCCGTTGCGCGTTTAACCACCTTGAAACTGTAATCCCCGCAGCTTCCTTGAAGCGGCGGGTGAAGGTGCGTCTGCTCATTTTTGCCACGTCAGCAAGCGTGTCGAGTGACAACTCCAGGTGAAGGTTGGCTTGAGCCCACTCCAGCACCTCAGACAACCGAGTATCAGAAGCCAACTGTGGCACGGGCTTATCGACATACTGCGCCTGCCCACCTTGCCTGAGGGGTGGAGTGACCAGCCACTTGGCCGTGCGATTTGCTACATCGGCACCTTGGCCCTGACGAATCAGGTGCAAACAACAATCGATCGCCGCCACCGTACCGGCCGACGTCATGATGTTACCGGCACTTACATAGAGCACTTCAGGGCGGAAATGAGCCCTTGGAAAGCGCCGGGAGAACACATCACGAGCGATCCAGTGAGTCGTTGCCTCGCGTCCGTCGAGCAAGCCTGCATCCCCCAGCACAAAAGCCCCCAAACACAATCCAACGATCAGTTTTCCTTGAACGTCAGACTGTTGCAACACCTTGACCAGTTGCTCGGACGCAGGCTGTAAAGGGTCACTCCAGGCCGGAATAATGATGATGTCCGAGCGCTGCATCAATTCGAGCCCGTGACTCACCTCGATATTCACGCCATGGTCGCTGCGCACCATGCCCGGCACTTCAGCGCAGTAACTGACCTCGTAATAAGGCTCGTCGCACGACGACCCCGCACTCCCCAGCACGATGCCCGCAATAGACAGATGAAAAAGACTGACACCGTTGTAAGCAAGTACAGCCACCGAAATAGCACTCATGACAGCCTGACGCCTGGGTAATCATTAATGGCCTGATAGTAACGCTTTATGTCACTCAGGCCACTGTTGCGCATCTCCTTACCCGACAACAATGGCGTATCGCAGATGAATGATTGCTACACGTCACTTGATGTTCCATGCCAACTAGTCGGAGAACTTCTATGAAATCTGGTCTTATCGTCGTTGACTTGCAAAACGAGTACCTGCCTACCGGCAAGCTGCCACTGAGCGGGATCGAAGTCGCCGTTGCCAATGCGGCTCGGGTAATCGCTCATGCGCGTAACAGGAATATCCCGGTTTTCCATATCCGTCACGAGTCCACCGACGATGATGCCCCGATTTTTGTAAAAGGCTCGGACGGTGTCGAGATTATTCCTGCTGTAGCCCCAGCAGGCGACGAACCCGTGATTGTAAAAAACCACATCAACTCATTCCGCGACACTGATCTCAAACAACAACTGGACGCTCACGGAGTTGATGAAGTGATCGTGATAGGTGCAATGAGCCATATGTGCATCGACGCCGTGGTACGTGCAGCCGCAGATATGGGTTACCCCGTTACCGTGCTGCAAGATGCTTGCGCCACGCTCGACTTGACCTTTGCGGGTGTCACCGTGCCGGCGACACATGTGCACGCCGCAATGATGGCCGCGTTTGAATTTGGCTATGCCAACGTCAAGCGGGTGGACGACTACCTGTAAATGCCTGCAATTGATCTGCGCGCGCTCACTTTATGTGCGACTGACGGAGCGTCCATCAAACGCTAGTTTGATGGACTTCAGCTCAGGCAAGCCCCTAATGGATCTACTGGCTATACATAGCTGGTAATTCAGCTGTTCTGACCGCCATCAACATTGAGCGTTGCGCCCGTGATGTAGGCCGCATCCGGCCCGACCAGAAACGCCACAACACCCGCAATCTCCTCAGGTTGACCGTACCGCCCCAACGCCGTCATCTGACTGACCATCGCCGCCATATCGCTGGTCTCAGGGTTCAGTTCAGTGTTGATGGGGCCAGGTTGAACGGTGTTGACGGTAATGTTGCGCCCTCCCAGATCTCGAGCCCAGGCTCGGCTATAAGCAGCGACAGCGGCTTTGCTGGCCGCATAGTCGCCAATGCCAGGAAACGGAGCGCGGCTAGCGAACATGGTACCTATCGAAACAATGCGACCACCGTCCGAGAGCAATGGCACAGCAGCGCGCACGGCTGCCACGACACCGCCAATGTTGACGGCTTGCTGACGATCGAGCTCGGCGACATCTGCCTGCGGATCACCAATGACACCTGTCACAAATACGCCTGCGCTGTTCACCAGAATGTCCAATCGCCCGAAGTGTTCGTGTGCTCTCTTAACAAACGCAGCAACGGCATGTCCGTCTGCTTGATCGGCGGCCACAACCAATACCTTCACGCCCAACGCTTCTATCTCGCTCGCCACGGCCTTTGCCCGGTCAGGGGACTTGGCGTAACTGAAGGCAATATCTGCCCCCTCGGCCGCAAGACGTTTTGCAATGGCGGCACCGATACCGCGAGATGCGCCGGTGACTAACGCGACTTTACCTTTCAAAAACTGGGTCATGGGACGTCCTCTAAAAGTCTATGGATCTTCGGGGTTGCGGGTCGCAAGCCAGAGCAATCACAGTAAGTCTTGCTCCAGAAGTTATAAACGGACAAAACAAACATTCAAAATCCCCAAATAAGTGATAATCGCGCAACGCCCATTGCCCCGAGTCGCTCATGGATTATTTTCTGGCCGTAAAAGCGTTCAATCGCATCGTGGAGACGGGAAGTTTCGTCAAGGCCGCTGCGCAACTGGACCTACACCCCAACGTTGTGACGAAATTGGTTCAGGGGCTGGAGTCGCACCTGCATGTCAGGCTGCTCAACCGAACGACCCGCCGGGTGACGCTTACGAGTGAAGGCGATGTTTACTATGCGCGAATGAGCCATGTGCTCGATCAATGGCTGGAGGTCGAGTCAGAAATGGCTGTCACCCATGCCAATCCCAAAGGCCGGATTCGGGTAGATATGGGCACGACCATTGCCACACATTTGGTCATACCAGCGCTTTCAGCGTTTCATGCCCGTTACCCAAACATCCAGATAGACATTGGTGCCAGTGATCGCACCGCAGATCTTGTGAGCGAAAACATTGACTGCGTTATTCGAGGTGGCGACCTTCGAGACTCATCCCTCATTGCTCGACGTTTGGGCAGCGTAGACTTCGTCACCTGTGCAACTCCCGCCTATCTCGCAGTTCGCGAATCTCTGTGCCATCCCTCGCAGTTGGAAAACAGCCACCCCATAGTCAGGTACGTATTTCCTTCCTCAGGCAAACACAACCGCATCGAATTTGTGCGCGGTGATGAACAGATCGTGATTGACGGCAGCTACCTCGTGGCAGTCAACGACAGCAATGGGTATCTGGCAGCAGGGCTGGCAAGCCTGGGGGTTATTCATACCTTGCGCTTCATGGTCCAGCCCCATATAGATTCCGGCGCGCTGATACCCGTGCTAGAGGACTGGTCGGCGCGCGCTAATACTCTCTCTGTGGTGTACATGCCCAATCGGCATTTGAGCGTGCGAGTACGCGCATTTGTCGATTGGCTAGTCGCGTATTTTGCGGCGCATCCACATGTGCTCGCTTGAAAGTGGCTGAATGAATGGCGAGAGCAAACACCGCGCACCTCTCGCTCAATCGGCGTGCTTAGTAACCGACACCCCGTACACCGCCCGACGCTCGAATAGACTCACCGGTTACCCAGTGCGAGTCCTCGCAAGCCAGGAAAACAGCCAGCGCAGCGATATCCTCAGGTTCGCCAAAACGACCCAACGGCGTTCCCGCCACCAGCTTCTCGCCAAACTCACCCGCAAAGTTACCCTGCGTACCGGGCGTATTGGTGTGACCTGGCAAGATAGAGTTGACCCTGATGCCACGGGCACCTAACTCCCGCGCCAGTGCGAAGGTCAACGTGTCGACGGCGCCCTTGGTTGCTGAATACACGCTGGACGCTAGATAGGGGTCCGTGCTGAGGATGGAGCTGATATT
Organism: Pseudomonas sp. CCC3.1; assembly: GCF_034347405.1. Classification (NCBI taxonomy): domain Bacteria; kingdom Pseudomonadati; phylum Pseudomonadota; class Gammaproteobacteria; order Pseudomonadales; family Pseudomonadaceae; genus Pseudomonas; species Pseudomonas sp. CCC3.1. The sequence continues at coordinate 2,379,032 of NZ_CP133778.1, read as the reverse complement.
GATGATGCTACCCTTTGCCCCAAAGAGCTTGGCGGCCTCTCGCACTGCCAGCAAATAGCCCAGTACGTTGAGGTTGAACTGTTTGTGAAAGGCCTCCTCAGTGAGGTCCTCAATCATCTGAAACACCGCAACACCCGCGTTGTTGACGAGAATATCTAACGTTCCATGCTCGGCTTTTATGGTATCGAACAGACGTACAACGTCGGCGCCGACGCTCATGTCAGCCTTTAGCGCATAAGCGCTGCCTCCAAGCCCCGTGATGTGTGCCACCACCGCTTCAGCCTCAATCTGGCTGGACGCGTAATTAACGATGACTGTCGCGCCCTGTGCGGCGAGTGCCTTGGCGATTCCAGCGCCAATGCCTTTGGATGCACCTGTCACTACTGCGATTTTTCCTTCAAGTTTCATGATCAATATTCTCTGGATAAGGGTTCTACAAAAGCCGCGGCGCCCGACTCATCAGCGGGAGGCAACGAACTGCTTGCCAAAGTATTCCCCCCATGCAGGTCGCAGCGTTTGCCGGTTTTTCGCACATCCTTGCCTATTCTTCTCACATGGCTTGCACTGCCCAAATAACAGGGTCATCGTCTTGCCCATGAACAGAGCAATGACAGAACTGCGCAGCATCGTGATGCGCGCACAAAACAAGTGGACTGATACCGGATTGCCTCGCGTGGCAATGGTCCGAGCGCAGGCATGCGCCGATCAGGTCTATCAGCCCATGCTGCACTTGGTGCTTCAGGGCCAGAAGACGCTGTCGATAGGTGATGAGGTCTCTCGATACAATGCGGGCAGCTATTTTTTAGTGCCGGTAGATGTACCAGCAACAGGTCAGATTCACGGAAACGCCGCTGATGAGCCCTATCTCGCAGTGAGTCTGCGCCTGGACCCAACGGTGATCTCTACGTTGTTGATGGAGGACGAAAAAAACACAAAACCCCCAACCGGATCGTGCTTTAACCCCGTGCCAGCACCGGCAGAGATGATCGACGCCTGGTTACGCATGATGCGGCTGATGGATTACCCACGAGAAGCTACTGTGTTGGGCCCGATGATCGAGCGTGAGATCCTGTTTCGCGCTTTGCAGGGACCTCTGGGCGGGATGCTGCGTGACGTTGCGCGCCCGGATGGCCGGATGGCGCAAATTCGGCGGACGACCCAGTGGATCCGCGAACACTACACAGAGCCGTTTCGCGTGGAACCACTGGCAGTGATGGCGGATATGAGCGTGGCGGCGTTCTACCGGCACTTTAAATCGGTGACGGCCATGACCCCTATTCAATACCAGAAGCGTCTGCGCCTGCTAAGAGCACGCTGGTTGCTGCTGTTCGACACGCGGGATGCCACGTCCATTGCGTACACCGTCGGCTATGAAAGCGCCTCGCAATTCAGCCGTGAATACGCCCGCCTCTTTGGTCTGCCACCCGCACGCGACGCAGCAAGATTCAAGACCCCCACTGCTTCGAGTGCCCCGTACATAGCAGACGTTTTGACGGCCACCGGCTGACGACCTTTCATAGCGAAGTCGGTATTGCCCTAAACGCCGGACAATACCGCAGGGTCACCGCTGCGCCAGACGTTATCAACTGTCACCCGTTTAATACGCCAAATCCCGCCGTCCCTGACCAACTCGACGTCGTAGCGATTTTTCATCAGGTAATGATGTGATTGATCGTTCTGCGAAACGTGTTGCGCTTCCACCAGCGCATCAAGCCGGGCGGTGTCACCGCTAACGCTGACACGAGGATTACTCACAGAATGCGTGGTATCGATGTACTTGAGCGAGTCGGACAAGGCAGAAACGATAAGATCTCGCCCCTCAAGTACCGGGTATTCAAAACCCGCTTTTGCCGCAGCAAGCCTGAAATCAGAGACAGCATCATCGGTGAATGCAGAAGCAAGAAGCTCTCTATCTTTTAAATCGATGCCTGCGGCAAAGCGATAGAGCGTCTCGGTCACAGCAAACTTGTCAGCCATTTCATTAGGGTCAGTAGAGGACATGATTAGCGCCTGAGTGGGAATGAGCTGCAATGGTATATTTTGTATACCAGATATCAATTACGCACTTTGAAGTCACCAGGTATCTCGGAGGAAACCCCCATGCAAGAAACCAATGACCGGGCCCTGGCACAGATCGGTGCCGAGACAGAACCAAGGGTCGATTGCTCAAGCCGCTTTTTGCTGGACCAGATAGCAGATAAGTGGTCTGTGCTAATCCTCGCAGCCCTTTGTCGGCAGCCTCTGCGTTTTAACGAACTCAAACGCCAACTGGACGGTATCACTCAAAAAGCGTTAACCCAGGCCCTGCGTCGGCTTGAACGCAACGGCATCCTTGGCCGTCGCGTGATTCCATCCTCACAAATAGCCGTCGAGTACAGCATCACGCCATTGGGCCGAACACTGGAAGGTCCCTTCAATGCTCTGTACACCTGGACAATCAGTCACGTGGATGAAGTCATCCAGGCGCAATCGGCTTTCGATAAGCGAGAAGGTGATGTCTCGTAGAACCTAAAAATCACTGATCATCGTCCCGGCAATAGTAGTGGCGAATTCGACGCCGAATACGCTGACAGGTGTTGCAAACCCAGCCTGTCGTTCACCGCCCAACACCCTTCGTGCCGCCTCTATCGCCGCAAGCGGAGTGAACGTATAGCCGTTGACCGTCTCTATCACTGAACGCACCAGAAGGCCGTCAGCACTGACAATTTCTGCAACGGCTCGGGCCTGGTGCGCTGCACGTTCCTGCTCAGTTGGGCCATCGGGTAACAGCGATAAATCACCTTCAGGAAAAGCATCACCGGAGATATGCACGAACATCGCAATATTCGGTATGCGCGTCGAATGCCACGCCGTAACGAGATCACCGAACGACAGAGGCGCGCATAAAACCGGGCCGTCTCCGAAATCAAACTGGCGTGGTTGCGCGCCTGGAGTCGAGACCAACTCCCCGTCTATTCGCGCCAGCACACCTGCGCCGATGATCTCGCTGACACTCATCGCCGACCCCCGCGACATAGACCCTGGCACCTGAAGCGCGATGCTCAAGGCAACAGGGTTGGCAACGCGTTGGGCGACGTGCGCCGCCAAGCTGTCGGTGGGGACGACGTCCCAACCAACACCCGGCAACAGCATCACGCCTGACGCAGCCGCGTCTAGACCCAAGCGCTCAGCTAGTCGATAGACATTAATCTCAGCGGTGATGTCCAGGTAATCGACTTTGGCTTCTATACAGGCCGCCATCAAGGCAGGCGCTGTGTGAGCAAACGGGCCCGCGAAGTTCAGCAATACACTGATGCCAGACAACGATTGGGCAGCACCGGAGCTGGCTTCGAACACGCGATAGGGCACACCCAGTTGCTCAGCGAGCTCGATCAGATGCTGGCGATTGCGACCGGCTATTTCGAAAGGCAAGCCAAGTGCGCTAGCTTGTTGCGCAGCCATACGGCCGGTATAGCCCGTAGCGCCATAGATCAGAAGTGTGCTCATTGGGCATGCTGCCAGTTTTTGTAGACGAACTCTAAACTGTACCCGTCAGGGTCCAGCACATTGGCGGCGTAGTAATTGGGGTCGTAGTGCAAACGAGCGCCCGGCGGACCGTTATCGATAGCGCCCTGGGCCATCGCGGCGGCATAGGCTGCCTCAACGTCAGCCTTGCTTTGAGCGACAAACCCCACGTGTACGGCTTGCCCCTCCACTACGCCCTCACGCAACCAGAAAAACATCCGGCCATTGGCGCCAAAACCCTTCAGATCCGGATGTCCAGGTGGACCGTCCTTGCCGTCATAGTCCAACCGCGCGGTGATGCCCAGCGGCTCAAGAGCTGCCTCGTAGAAACGGATAGAGCGTGCAATGTTGCTGACCGACAGAAAAATATGATCCAGCATAGTGATTTCCTCAGTTGTTCAGATGATGTAGCCGCCAGCAACCTCAATGTTTTGTGCATTGATCCAGGCGCCCTCTTGCGACAGCAACATGCTAATGACCCGTGCTACGTCTTCGGGCTCGCCCACTCGGCCCAACGCCGTCTGCCCAGCTAGCAGGGCTTCGAACTCATCATTGAGCCCTCCCCCCAACTCAGTACGAATCGCCCCCGGTGAAACCGCATTGGCCCTGATGCGGCGCCTTCCAAACTCCTTGGCCATGTAACGCGTGAGCACTTCCAGACCACCTTTGAAGGCGGCATAAGGCGCAACCCCGGCAGTCGCCACACGCGTAGTGGCGCTGGTGAGGTTAACGATGCTCGCGTTCTCTTCAAGCAATGGCAGCAAGGCCTGAGTCAGAAAAAATGGCCCTTTGAGGTGGACGTTGAAAAGGCCATCGAACTGCGCTTCGCTGACTGACTCCAGTGGGCTGAACAGACCGTACCCGGCGTTGTTGACCAAGCCCGAGAGCGAGCTTGTGCCCCAGGTGCCTTGAAGGACAGTGACGACAGTCTTGCGAAATGCCTCGAAGCTGGCGACGTTTGCAACGTCGAGTTTGAGCGCTACGGCTTTGCCACCTGCTTGCTCAATGCGCTGTACAACGCCTTCCGCGGCATCGGGATGAGTGTTGTAAGTGAGGATGACCCCCATGCCACGCCGAGCAGCATGCTCTGCTGCACTGGCGCCTATGCCACGACTCCCACCGGTAATGACGATCACACTCATGACTAAGCTCCACTGCTGGTTGAATGAGCCTCCACAGTAAGGAGCCCCGCCATCACGAGCACAACCGTTCCTACTCTAAACCTGCCTGTTTCTGCTTTTTACTTGCGCTGGGCGCCATAGCCGCGTCAGCATGCCCACCATGAACAGCCAACTGAATGAACTCCGGGCCCTCGCCTCAAAAGCCGAAAACCGCCGCACAGAGACAGGCATTCCGCGCGTCGCCATGGTTCAGGGCAAAATCCCTGAGCACATGCTCGCTGCGGTCTACGAACCGATGATCAACCTGATCCTGCAGGGCAGCAAAACCATGACCGTGGGCGATCGCACGTTGAGGTATGACCCGGCGACCTATTTCGTTATGTCCATTGAGCTTCCGGCAGTGGGTTCAGTGCACCCTGCCCCCACAGGCGAGCCCTACCTGGCGGTCAGCCTGACGCTTGATCCGATCGTGTTATCCACGCTGTTAGCCGATCTGCCCAAACCTGTTAGTCGTCACGATCATCAGCCGGGCTTTTCAGTGGCGGCCACCACCCCCGAGTTGATGGACGCCTGGGTGCGGATGTTGCGATTGATCGGCAAACCTGACGACATCACGGCCTTGGCCTCCGTTTACGAGCGTGAAATTCTGTTCCGCGTATTGCAAGGGCCACACGGCTGGATGCTAAGGGCAATTGCAGTGCCAGACACCGCGATGGCCAGAGTCAATCAAGCCATCCAGTGGATTCGTCGGGATTTTGCCATGCCTATCAGGGTGGAAAACCTCGCTCAGAACGCTGCGATGAGCGTCTCAGCCTTTCACCGTCACTTCAAAGCGGTCACAACATTGAGCCCCTTGCAATATCAAAAGCGTGTTCGCTTGCTCCAAGCGCGGATGCTGATGGTCGCCAATGCCAAAAGTGTCACGGCGGCGGCTTTCGAAGTGGGGTATGAAAGTGCAACGCAATTCAGTCGCGACTATGCGCGCGTTTTTGGATTACCCCCCGCCAAAGACACGGGGAGAATACTGGCGGCGATGACACGCTAACCCTTCCCTGCATCAAGAAGCCCGATAATCCCCCTGAAATAAGCCTGAGTGCCTGCTCAATGATCAGCAAACAGACTCAACACCTGAGCATCAAGCAAACGCTCCGCCTCCATATCAAACGGCAGTACCCATAACCTTAGGCCATCGCCAAAATCGAATGGGGGCAGAGCGTGTTGAAACTCCGCGCGGCGCGGATAGATCAAGACCAACTCGCCGCGCCCTTGCAGGTATTTCTGACCATAAGCAAACAACTGGTAGAAATCACTTTGGCTTAATCCGTATTTCTTTTCGCGGTCAACTGAACTTAGGCGCTTCCATTTTGTGTCTAGCACCCAACTTTGCCCGCCCTTGCGCACCAGTAAGTCCGGTTCAAGGCGAAACATTCGCCCATCTTGGTGCTCACATAAATATTCACTGGCCGCTTGAGCGGTAAGCTTTGCCTCTGGGGGCAATGAGCGGCGTAGCCAGCCTTCGACATAGCGTTCGAACAGCTTTTCCATCGGGAACAACAGGCTAATCCCCCGCCACTCACCCGCTACCGCAATTGGCATCTGCTGGTTAAGAATTAACTCGCACCACGGTTTGATCGGCTGGTAATGGGCCATCGACCGATCAGTCCGCCAGGCCCGAAAATCATCACGCACCGATGGGCTAGCGGGCACCTCGTGCAACACACCACGGAGTTCATGGCTCAATCGCCAGTTAGCGGGGTCTTGGGTGGTTTGACACACACGTTCAAGGGCCAACTTGAGCAATCGATTTTCCGCTCGATCGGCGACAAAGATGTCATGGCGCACGTGAAAGAAATGCTTGCGCGCCGGCGGCTGACGCATCTGCGCGACCACGTTAAGTTGACCCCGCAGATAGCGCTGCTCTTCTTCGACCCGCTGATAATCAAAACGCATACCGCGTTTAATTAGATGATCTAACGCTGCGAGAAATTGTCCTATCACCCATTCGGACAAGGGCGCGTCGTAAACCTCTAGCGCTGTCGGGCTCACTTCGCGAGGTTTCAAGTTGAGTGATCGCTGGATCAGCCGTCGCAGCAACGCTCGGCTTTGGACCTCACAGTCGCCACTGTCAAAGTGCTTAGGCAAAATTTCCAAACGCGTACCGCAAGGTGTTTCCAGCACCCCAACATAGCTATCAAGTTTGAGCCAGCGACGCCCTTCCACTTGAACCAAAGTCGCGCCTGCTCGACTAAACGACGCACTTTGTTGGCATAGCCAGTCAAACGCACTGGCAGACACTTGAGCTCGGTCGAGTGAAGGCTCAACAGCATCCACCGTAAGCCGCGCATACTCGCGTACCGTGATTAACGTGCTCACTCGTGACTGGCCTCAATGGCCTTCATCACCTTGCGCCCCAGCGTGCGAGTGTTGTATTCAGAGCCTTCACTCGTGGTCAAGGACACTCCTAACTGGCCCGCGACATCCCGCAACGAGGGCATTGCCGTCGCTAAACAAGCGCCATCGTGCAAGACCTCAATGGTGCCGCTGCTCAATTGTCGAATCGTCAGTGCACCAAACTGCACCTGCTGCGCAATATTCGGCTTGGCAAAAGTAACGTGATGATCAATAACGCCTAGATAGGCTTCTAAACGCTCAAATGCCTCGCTATTAATACTCCACGGTAGGTTATGTGCCGTAAGGTTAACCTCAGCACCAAATAAAGACTCTGCAACTTGGGTTGCTTGGCTCAAAAAACAGTACTGCGGGGCTTTGCGGTGATCGTTCATGACCCACTGAATGTGCAACCAATCGTCAAAGAAGTATTCCTGCAGCAATGGCAGTACTTGATGACGAACAATCGAGGCAAGCCGCTCAAGGCGGCAGTCATCGATCAACGGCATAAAGTAGGCATGGCCTAGACAATGGTCGCGATCCAACAACACCTCAATGCGTTGATTCATGACCCGCAACAGTTGACCAATATTGACCCCGTCCACATTCACATGGTCCAGCAGTTCGGGCCGTGGAGGCATTTCTTGGAAGGTGAATCGTCGACGCAGAGCGATATCCAGGCCGGCCAGCGAACGGTCTGTCGTGTTCATGGTGCCAATCAAGAACACATTAGAGGGCACGCTGAACGAGCGTTTCGAGTAGGGCAGCACAATCGACAGCGCTTCAGCAGCACCGGCCCGCTTGGAAGGTTCGATCAAGGTGATCAGTTCACCAAAAATCCTCGAGATATTCCCACGGTTAATTTCGTCGATGATCAGGACGCGGGCATTGGAAGACTCATGACCAGGGAGTGACGCCTCTCCCGGTGTCACGCGATTCACCACATGCTCGACCAAAGCCGCCAAGAGAGTGTTATGGCCGTTGACTAAAAAAGGCTCTAGCTGGGTGTCCGCGACTCGTTCAAATACCCGTTTTTCACGAATATCGGCCATCGTTATACGTTGCGCACGCACATAGTCGGCAAGCGTGTTCACCACGCTCATGCCTATGGGCAAAACGTCATCATTGGGCTTTCGCAGTTCAACGACATCCGCCGACGCGTTGATCACCTCATAGCCTGAACCGAAGCGGTCCCCTGGTTTAAAAGGTCGAGCCTGAACGCCAAGCCCTGAATTAGATACTTCCGCGTCCAATAAACCCTTCAGTTTGCCCCCATCAACTGACCCCTCACGCAGCTGATAAATAGTCGCCTGACTAAAGGTCTTGTTCATTAACAAGTCACACGGCAATGACGGTGAGTAAACCCTGAGCCAATTGACCTGACGACACTGCCCGTAGGCCTCATCGGCATCGGCCCGCTTGATGGGTTGATAATCGCTGGTGAACTCACCGATGGCGCGAAATTTGTGATTGCCATCGCTCACCACAACCAAATCGCCCGGTTTAACTTTCAGTAGAAATGTCGCGACTGCCGTGATGTTGTAGGCATCGGGGGCCAGCGTGTAACCGGCTTCAATAAAGCGCTGATGGATGGCCTGTCGGCTTTCACAACCGGTGAAGTCCACTTGATCGCCGTACCCTAGCAACGCATAGCCATTGCTTATGCACTCATCGTAGATATAGGCATCATCGCCCAATGTATTGCCTAGCGACATTTTCCAAATGCGACGACCGCTGATATCAATCGGTGCCTGCGCCTGCTGAGTCACCTTTGCGGCGGCCACATCACAGAGGCTTTTAAACACACCATCGACCACTTCGTAACGCAATTGACCGTCCGTTCCGGTTTCAGCTCGCAAACCTTCAACAAAGTCTTCGTAACTGAAACTTTGATGAAAAGTAACAAAACGGATCAGGCCATTCTGGACCAGTGCATCAAAACGTACTTTCAGCGCAATTCGATTATCAAGATGAGTCGATAGCCACTGAGGATCAAGAACTTCTAGAGCCGCTTCGATGGTTGCATAGGTTTTTCCGGTTCCAGGCGGACCGAACAGGATCTGATTCAGAGGCGGTGTTACAGCCGAGCGCTCTATTGTGTTCCCTCCCCCTTGAGCTAAAAAAGTTTGATACCCCAGCCACTGTTTCAGTCCGTTGTGCACATTACTGCTATTAGTGTCACCCATAGCGGCATGAGTGCCTTGCGGCCCATAATCCACATACAGTTGGCGTAACTCAGGAAGATCGGTGATCTGCAAAACATCCTTGCCAGAGTGCCGGGTCACCAGGTTCACACCCGTCAAATAATTATTGGCTGTGTTGACAGCTTTACCTGACTTGATCATCCAGTCCTTGAAGTTTTTACCGACTACTGCACTCACAGCCTGTACTCCAAAATAGATTTTTCGACCTTAATCGGTACTTTTCAAAATAGTGTCCAAATAGCTGACACTCACCGCCAGATCGACCCACGCAGCATCTGGAAAAGATGATCAACTATCACCCCGGCAGGGACATCCGTGGGTGCACTACGACCCGCAGAGTCTAGCGATCTAAGCTGATATTTTGATCTGCCAGGCATACATGGAGCGGTAAAGGATAGCAATTGGCACAGAACCAGCTTCTCGATCAATGATCCTCTTTTTTTGAAATCACCTGACCTGGAAAGGCTCTCGAATAATTTATGCATGAAGTAGGACAGGTGCGATAACTCTCCCTCAGCCAAGACCAACTGCTGGCTTGCGATCACTTCAACATGGCACTGGAAACGGCGTTCGGGATCAACAGTTGGCTGTGGCTGCCAACCAAAAAAGTTCTTACTAACCTCTTCAAACACATCGACTTGGATGTCATTAATGACGAAATCAAAGTAGTTAACATCGAACCTATCAATATTAGACACTGGGCTCCGATGCATCAGGAGTGACGGAGAAACAGGCTCTTCGTTTGAATTGTCGTGCAGGTGCACATTAATGGAAAAACCGATGCATTCCAGATTATTCAAGGCGTACAAAACAGCCTCGAACAACTGTTTACGATAATCCCTGTTGGACAGGCCTTGCTGGCCAAAAAAAGGGCCTTCGATTTCTTTTATGTCGTCCAGAACTTTCTGCAAAGACGCAGAGGTTGTGCAGTACCAAGTGCGCAGGCTTTCAGAGATCTTCGATACAGGCACAGCCGATTCTGCAAGGGCCGAACCTTGCTTAAGTGCATTGAGTTCAGCCTTCAATTGATCAACCTGATTTTCAGCCTCCTTGAGCGCAGTCTGAAGCTGTCTGTCACGAGCTTTTAAACTCTTGGCCAAGTCACGTGCAACGGCCAGGTTACTGAGTCTGGTTTGACCGGGAACTGCTCTATCAAAACGAGCGACAGGAACACGGATATTCTGTCCCAGCAATTGATCGCACCAACTGGCGAACGTCATGTCTTGCGCCAATTTCACTGGCACGCGGCCCTTGATGGCTTGATCCAGCGCCTCTTCCTCGAAGGTAGATAAATCGGCCATTACCCCGTATCTGTTGAAAACACTTATTTCTGCCGCCCGGACCTTCTTCTCTAAACCCAACGTCTACACTCCATGACACACGTCCTTGGCACGATAAAGTCACCGGCCTAATCCGCGAAAGCATGGCAGCAGACAAGGCGAAGTGCCAGCATGGCAGAGTTTCAGCAGTGTTGTCCGCTAGAGCGACGACGGAGTGAAGAGGCTGCTGCCTGTCGTTTTTGAGCCTTTTGTGCAACGGACCGATGACCTCGATGGCCTTACCGACCCTGCCAACAACCGGCAGGCGCTCGTCCATCGTCCCCCTGAAGGGTGCACTTCAACATCTCGTACAGGCGCAGCGCGACAGGATGGGAGGTGTCGGACAGCACGTAGACGTGATGTTCAGCAGTCCCAAAAACGTCCATCTCCTCCACGCATTCCAGCGATGCATCTGCACGCTCCGTCCCCCTCGACAATGCCCACTGCCAAGCCACTCTTCATGCACGCCAGCACCGCAGGCCAGTTCGCGCTTTCCAGCAGGATCCGGTACGGGATGCCTTGTGCCTTCAAGGCCTGCAGGGCCGCCTCCCGATACGGGCAGCCCTTCAAGGGCAGGACCAACGGCAACGGTCTGCTCGGGTCGAGGCTGAACCCGGGCGCTGCCGCCCAACGCGGGCGCGTCGAACGAAGCCATTCCCCATGCTCCAGCGCGTTTTGACTGACTACCACTGCCACGTCCAATTGCTGTCGCGAGAACAGGTCGATGAGTTCCGCGCTGGGTTGCCCCAGCAGATGACGACCTGTCGGGGTTAGTTCAACGGACTGACTGCTGCGCAAGCCATATCCACCGAAGTAAAAACACCCGAGTTAACGGGTGGAGTAACACGACATGGGACACACCGACCGCCTCCCCTCTTTCAAATGCGGCATCGGCCAATCACGTACGAAGACCTGCACTACACAGGGAGCGGAGCATGCCTGAAAGCGCGTTGTACCTGATTCTGCTGCAGGTCATCTTCGTGATGTCCTGGAGCTCAGGATTCATCGGCGCCCGCCTGGGCACCGAGGAAGCCGGAGCAATCAACCTGCTGTTCTGGCGCTTTGCCCTGGTGACCACCTGCCTGCTGCCGATGGTGTGCCGTCGACTGGGGGCACTGTCCTGGTCGCAGCTTCGCTACAACGGCATCATCGGCATCCTGTCCCAGTTCGCTTATCTGGTCAGTGTCTACATCGCCATTCGCGGCGGTCTACCCGCCGGGATCGCTGCCATCATCTGTGCACTGCAACCGCTGATTACTGCCGCAATGTCGGTACGGGGTAATCATGAGCGCAGCGGTCTGAAAGAGTGGATCGGCTTGATCCTAGGATTTGCCGGTGTCGGCATCGTCATCTCGGGCGAGTACGCCCTGTCCGACAAGCAGATCAGCCCCGGTCTGTACGCCTTGCCGCTGATTGCGGCGATCACGCTCTCCATCGCCACCCTCTATCAACGACAGCAGTCCGTTTTGGCCTCCGATCACAGCAAGGACGGTCTGTTGATGCCGCTGTTTTTACAGTCGGCGACTACGCTGGTACTGCTGGCTGCGGCCGGTCTGTCGTTGGGTTCGATAGACGTTCCGGCCACACCGCAGGTCTGGATCGCCGTCGCGTGGCTGACACTGTTCTCGACCTTCATTGCCTACCTCAGCCTATGGAGCCTGCTGAAGTGGATGTCTGCCACCCGAGTGTCCGCGCTGGTCTATCTGGAGCCGCCGGTCACCTTGTTCTGGGCCGCGTCGATGTTCGGCGATGTGATCCACTGGACAACGTATCTGGGTATCGCGGTGGTCGCAGTTGGCATCGCAATCACTCGCCATCAACGTCGACGCCACCTGACCTGCACCTGAGCAGGAGCCTGTCCCGGCCAGGCTACACAGCAGACTGGGTGCACGCCCTCTGGCAGGCTTGCCAGTAGTAGTCAGGCAGCATGGATGGCAGCTTACCCGCCATATCTACCCACCGATAATCGGTGTGTTCCTCGCTCAAACGCAGTCTAGGCAGGGCCGTTGCGCACTCGCAGCTGAAGAACACCAGTAACACCCGCTTACCGGGAATGATTTCGCAAGACTGGCTGCCCACGTAGGCAGGCGCCGTAACCGTCAAACCACACTCCTCCTGTACCTCACGGAGCAGCGCAGCTTCCAGACTCTCACCGGGCTCAGGTCGACCGCCCGGCAACTCCCATTCATTACGAGGATTTTTGACGAACAGTACGCCAATGGAGCTATGCAAAATGGCTTTAACGCTGATTGGTTCCATGCTGGCAGGCCTCGGGGGTAGAGGAAGCTAATTGCAGGGTATTGCCATTTAGCTCTCACGTGGAGGGTCATGCAATGCCGTACTCCAACTGTTTATCGAAGCCAAGTATTTGAGTTTCCACTATGTCTTTAAAAATCGGCAATGAGGTGACTTCAGTGGTGGCAGAGTCATGGGGCCCGGCAATGCCAACTCGCTCAGTTGCACTGAATCCCGAATAGTTTTCATCCACCGCGATCTATCGGTAAACGGATCATTCGAATACGCTCCATCGGCAAACACTTTTACATCTCAAAGATGGTGTGTAATTTTATATTGCTCTTTCTGCAAGCGTATACCGCCAGGCACAAGATACTGAGGTCGATAAAAAGTTTGTACAACCCTGTTAGCATCCTGCTCCATATGACTTAGGATGCGTTCTTTTGTCTCGCCCCCCATACTCATAAAGTCAGCTGCAGCACTCAATACAAGTCCTTGCTTAATATCGCCACCCATAAATATAGAGCCCGCAACGATTGCCCCCACATCAACACCTAATCTACGCTGCATACCAGAACCAAAAGACTCAAGATCCTCTTTACTGGCAATAAAACCAAGCCTATCCTCTGAAACCCTTCTATCACCAGGATTGAGTCAGTCATGGGTTTACATAAGCGCATAATCTTGATCCTGACTCACCGCTTCAAAATCTGCTTGGTAGCGATAATTCCCAAACGAGCTTGACGTCTTTACTTCGCCACCTTTCATATTTAACGAAAAAAAGCAAAAGCGTCAGTACCTAACACTGCACTATCTTGAGACATCGTATGGGATTCATTAAATGCCATTCTACTTCTCATAGGCTGCTGCCGAGCTTGAAAGTTAGCACTCCCATCCGAGACAATAAAGTCAGTCTCTGAAAAGTGCTCAACCGAGTTTCGCGGGTGTAAGCATTGCCAGCCCCTGCATCGTGCTTGAGTTGAGTCAGGCTGCCGCCGCTGTCGTAGCCATAGGTCTGGCTGTAAGTGCGCCAACAACTCTCATCTATCGCGCCAAAGATCTCCAGCCTTGGCAGGCTCGGGCCGATGCTCTGACTGGCGCTTTCACGACCGCAGGCCGTCCTGCGGGGAGTAATACGCCGTGGTAGTGACGTCATTGCCTGCCTGCTCAATTTCTACGTGGCCATTAGTGTTGTAGGTTGTGCTTTTGAGTAGCGCGACGCCGTCAAGCCAGGACGTAAAGGGCTGGCCCGCAATATCAAACTCAAAACGCTGCACATGTTCAAGCGCATCGATTTGCTCGAAATGACGCCTTGCACAAGAAATATCCCGCCCTTGTAAAGCGAATTTCACGATCTTTTAAATGATCAAAATATCACGAGACAAGCTCGCGCCAAGGTTCATAACGCTTAAGCGCTCCCCGAGATAAGTTATGAAAATTGAGACGTTAATGTGAACTGCCCCTTACTCAAGCGCATACCACTAGGAATCAGGAGTTGAGGGCGATAAAAAGCTTGTACGACACTGTTGCTGTTACGGTCTTTAGTCACGAGTTCTGAAATTTTTTGTTTTGTGTCAACTCCCATGGCGTGAAGGTCCCAAACCACAGTCATTGCGAGCCCTTCTTTAATGTCCTTGCCCATGTAAATTGATCCGATAGTCGCCTCCCCCTCATCTGAGTTGAAGTTGCTCTGCAAACCATCATTGAAAACAGCATGATCACTTTCTACTAAGAATTCTGTACTTGACTTTGAACTTATGGGTCGTTTGAGCGGGAAAAGAATATCATGCGTTTGCAGAAGAGCATAGTCTTGATAACTGTTCAGCGTTTCATAACTGGCTGTATAGCGCAATTTTCCAAATCGGCTTTTTGTTTTAGACTTCCCTCCGTGCTCGCCCAGTGAGAAAAAAGCAAATCGGTCTGTTGCAAGATCAGCTAGATCTATTGAGGCTGTATTTTTTGTGTTGAATGATATATTTCTCCTCTCAAGTTGCTGGCGAGAAAGAAAATGAACATTGCCTTCTGCATCAGTAAAGTCAGAATCAGAAAAATGCGTTATTTCATAGTCTGCAGTGCTCGCGTGTAGAAGAAAATCAGTCTCTAGGGTGTCAGGTTCGAATTTTTCAAAGTTACTCGCTAAGCGCTTGAGATTTCGCTCAGATTGCCTGGCAACAATATCAACAGCTTCATCAATATCCCCTGGAGTTTCGAGCGCGCTATCTCGAAATTGCGCTCCACTTGTTAACATATGAAAATATGCTTTTTTAACCTTGTCACTAGGGGCCAATCCTTTCGCATCCGCCAGCGTCACAGGGTTGTTTCTAACCATTCTAAAAAGATTAAGTCCATCAATAGCTCCGGCGGGGTCGGCACTCAGCCAGCGGCACACCCAAGATTGGTAATACCGATAACCGTAATAATAAAGGCCGGTTGCATCACGTTCCTTGCCTGAGTACCTCACTGTTTTGTAGTCGGCTTCAATCAGGCTCGATGCAGCCCATATTGCGGTGCCGCCAAATGGGTAGTATTCCTCGTAACTCAGAACCTCGCCGTTAGCATCCACCTCTAGACCACTGCTGCCAATCAGATTGTCATAGCTGTAACGCACCTGATTGTCGCTGATATCTGTTGGGCGTCCTGTTTCCCAATGGAGTACACGAACTTGAGCCCGGCCACTTTCGCCGACCAGCACTGTATGCAGATCTTCAGGCACTCTTTCACCTTGATAGGTTGTGCTTAACTCCAGTCCTGGCAAATACGTCACTCTTAGAGTCTGCACATCTTTACTCGTGTGTTGCACATTCACTTTACGAAGGCGCATGCCATCGCTGCCATATCGATAATACTCTTGGCTCGATGCACTCTCGTCACCGACTTGCAGCAATTCTCCGCGCACTGTCCACGCCAGTTGTTGTCCCGGCTGAAGCTGTAATTGATGCCCACCGGCATCGAACAGGGCGTCCACCTCGTCCGGCTCCTGCGTTAACGTGTGCAGCACTGCCCGGTTGGTGCGGGATGAAACCGTGATATCAGTGGTGTAGCTGTTATCGGTCGCCGGTGCACTGTGACGAACGCGTGTCAAGTTGCCCCCACGGTCATAACTATAGACGCGAGTGTAGAGCGTGTAAGTGCTGTTATCAGGCGGAATGGGGACTAGTGGGGGTAGATGTCTGCTGTTTTGCTGCCTACTGTTGGCCATTTCCCGGCCCTGGCTCTCAACAAGCTGATACGCACTGTCGTAGACAAAAAGATTCTGCGCGGACACTTGTTGATTACGCCAGAAACGAGTGGCTTCAGCCTCGTTGCGCACACTCAGGACATTACCCACCGGGTCATATTCATAACGCAGGTTTTGCAGCACCCGAGCGCCGGAGGGATGCCCTGTCGGGCGTTCGGTTTTAATCCCGACAAGACGCTGGGTTGATACTTCGTAGGTGTAAGCCGTGAGAACCCCGTTGCCGTGCTTCTCACTGGTTTTCTGTCCACCCGCGGAGTACTCCACTGCGCTGACAATCACCTGTTCTGCGGCATTTTTCAGGATCAGCCAACTGCCTTTCAGTTGCCCGGCAATGTCAAAAGCCAAGCGCTGTTGATTGCCTTTGGCATCGGTTTGAATCACCGCAACACCGCTGGCATCCGTACTGCCGTGGCTGGTAAATACCTCGGGGGCCAGGCACTCTTGCCAATCGGCTGGGCCAGTTCCCTGCCAGTTGGCCTCAAGGTCCTCCCACAGAAACTGGCGGCAAACAGACAACGGCGTACCCGTCAAACCCAGGCTGTCCAAACGGTTGAGTCCAGCGGTGTCATAGTGCTCGACGCATTGACCGACAAGGTTGAGAGCTTGCTCTGCCGCACTGTTGCCCGCCCAGACAAAGCGCTCCGTAATCCGTGCCTCTGCACTCCCAACCTGATCGGAAATGCTCAGTAAACGGCCAGGCGAGTTCTGGTCCTCGTACTCCCAATTACGGGTCACGCCGGTGGCGCTAATACTTATACGCGGGCGACCAGCACTGTCATTTAGCGTCACACTGCTGCCAGCATCAATACTGTCGGTTCGCAGCTCTGTGCCTGTCAGAGAAAACCAGTTACTCAGGTTCGGTTCAAGGGTGCTATCTGCCTGCTGAAGCTCAAACACGCGTGGGTCTATGCTTTGAGACAATTGACCCAGAGGGTTAAATCGTTGACGAGTAATCCTCTCCCCGGTGACAGAGAGTGAGTCTGGATGACGACAGTAGCTAATACTGCGTACCAATAACCCACGGCTATCAATGACTGAAAGCTGCGGCGTTTTGGCGTGTACCTCAGAATCAAAATTGCTCATAGGTGGATAGCTCAAATGGATCACTGTCGTACGCATAGATACCGCTGACCAGTGGCGTTATTGGCGGTACCCTGGCGCAACATCAGGCCACGGTCGCTCAGAAAACCTTGGGCCAAAATTTCACAGGGCGGAGCCAGGTCCAGTCGAAAAAAATCAACTCTTCTGCTCTCACTTTCCCCAACAGCACCTTCCTCTGCCACAGAGGGCTGAGCTAACGAAGGGAAATTTAAGACGTTACTTGAACGTTCCTGAATAGGTGTTTCAAATTCATTTTTATCATTGCTAATGACCTGGCTGGTAGAACGAAGCATTCGGCCATCTGTATCGATATAACTGACCGGGTTATTCCTGACCATGCAAAACAAATTAAAGCCATCAACATCCCCCGCCGGGTCCGGATTAATCCAGCGCTGCAACCACGGTGTGTAATAACGGAATCCGTAGTCATACAACCCGGTCGCATCCCGCTCTTTACCCGAGTAACGGATAACTTTGTATTCGGCTTCAATTGCACTTTTCGCTGCCCACCTGGCCGTACCATCCTCCCCGTGCAACAAACGCACGCCATTGCGCCCCGCTTGAGCTATCACCACGTGCAATCGCTCGCCTGTCGTGCGGCAGCGGATCTCAAGCCCCGGCAGATAACGCACTTCACTGATGTGCTCGCCACCACGGGTTTTGGCGCGACGCACTTTGCGCGCACGCTGCCCGCCGCCGTCATAGACGCAGGTCTCACTGTCATCGTCCTGGCCATCTGGCGCGTCGCGCTGCACTTGGGTGACTAGCTGCAGCTGATTGCGACTGTCCCATTGCATAAGTTCACCCGGTACCAACGCTTGTTGATTGCCGTTGGTATCAAAGCCCTTGGCAAACTCTATCGGTGAATCGTCCTTGAACAGGCTGCGGTTGCTGCGTGCGTCGACCACCATTTCGCGAAAAGCGCATCGATTTGCTCGATGACCGTGCCTCGCTCAGCGGCTGCCCGGCAGCGTCATGACACGCAAGCCGCCAGCCGGCATCCACACTCTCTGTCAGCAACACTTGGCGCGGGATTCGCTCTGCGATAGCCTCATCAACATCCCGCCGCTGGTAGGCAATGCTGCGCACAGACAAACCACGCGGTTCAATGACAGCGAGTGAAGGCGTGTGCTGATGCAAGCCGCTCTTGAGTGCAGTCACTTGATACGACCTCGTAGCTGTGCCAACAAAGCAGCCTTCAAGGGTGCTTGCGGAACCTCCTGGTCCAGGTCGTTTTCATCTTCGCTGATGGTGTACCAGGTCAGATAGGTCTGGCGGCGCCACCCGCCTCTGGCGGTAAAGATATCGGTCGGGCGCCCCAGAGAGTCGTAAAATTGCTGATCGCTGTAACCGAACTCACGAAAGGATTCATCGTTGATATAGCGATGTTTATCCGCGAAGTAAGGCTGATACACACGAACCGCCAGGCCTTTGTTGTTGTATTCCACCCGTTCACTGACCCGCCACCGTGATACGTCCTGTAGTTGGATCGGTTTTCCGTTTTCGATGATCAGGTTGCCTTCATCGTCGACCGCATAGGCATAACCATCCTCGACTTTCTGTTTGCTCTGCAAGGTGCGGCCAAAGCCGTCGAAACACGCCAGGCTGATGCGGATTTGTTGAGCGGCGTCTCCAGGGTAACGATCCGCCACCAGGACGGCGCTGTGCACCGGTTCACGCGATGCCTCTTGAGTGAGAAGGTGCCACTCAGGGTTATCCGAGATACGGGCCCTGGCGCACAAATGCCCGGAAGGCATAACGTCGCCAGACGCCACATGTTCACTCATCCATGCCTTGTTACTGCGCAAGGTTTCAGGCACTCGGCCCATCCAGCTGAACGCGTCGTAGACACTGGCCGATGCAGCGTTTTTAATCGCATCCCTGGGGCTTTCGATGGCCGCGCCCGGGTCTTTGATGCTGGTTTCAAAGGTGCTGATCGGGTCAAAACCGATCGCTTCCCCGAGTTCAGTCCCGTAGAAGCTGCTCGCCCGCAGTTGTCCGAAGGCGTCAAACAGGACCTCTTGGGTGTTCTGGTTAGGGTCAACGATGCGCCACGGCTGCAGGGTTCGATAATCATACGTGGCCACGGTGCTACAGCCATCTGGCGTGGTGACACTGAGCGGCGCCAGGAAGTATGGGTCATACGTGACGGTTGTCAGGCCGTGACTGAGGGTGGGACGAAATTCAAGAATGTTGTAAAACTGGGCCGCAGTGCCGTAAGTCGCGAACCCTCGTCTGACAGACCAGAGTGCCTCTCCATCGCTGGGCAAGAAAAGCGGCATGTGCACATAACCCAGCTCATCAAGACGCTCATAGAGTTTGTCGCGATCGGGATATTTACGGTCATAAGCCCCCAATGCGGTTTCGTCCAGCTCAGCCGTTTCCGTGAATGCGACCAAAGCAGCCAACGTGGCATCGCCATCCTCGCAATCGGTGTAACGCTGGACAGCCTGCCCCGTCAGCACACGTTCAGGGCGGGGCCTGAGAGGGCCGTCAGCAGCATCCAATAGCGCTTCATAACGCAAGGTTTCGGGGGACAGTTCGCTTGGGGGAAGCACCAGAGCATTACTGCGTGACAGATAGGGCAAGTCCAGACGCCAGGCGTCACGAGTCGTCAGATGGATTGCCTGGGCCCGGCTTTCGTTCACGTAATAAAACTGCTGGGCATCATCGTGAGCGGCCTGCCACCACCGCTGTTGATGTTCATCGTCAAATGGAGGCAAGTCTCCATGCGTTTTGCGCCGCGCATAGTCGATCACCACAGCTTGGGTCGAGCTGCCAAAAGCATCCCAGCGCAGGCCTATGTTGTGTTGACAGAGTGGGTCAAAAACCTTGGCTTTGTTGGTAGCGCTGTCGTACTGGTAGCTGATTGACTCAAGCGGCAACGCCAGCATCGAAGCATAGGGCTGGCGGTGCTCAAGATCCTGCGGTATTAACTCACGGACCAGATATCGATTGTGTTGCACCGAATACAGTACGTCTTGACCATCGGCATCCTCCAGACCAAAGACTTCTACACGCAGAGGGGAACCACTGAGGGTGCGCGCCACTTCGCGCAATTGGGCCTCAGCAGGAACCTCTATGAGATCGTCATGATGCTGAATTTCTCCATCGTCGAGGGTTTCAGCTCTGTAACGGCTTAGCAGGGTCGGACCTGACGGCCGAGCGTCAGCGTCTCGCAAGTCATAACCTTCTGGCGCAAGCTCGGGGTAACGACCTGTGTGGAACCAGGTTTTGGTCCGTGTCGGGGCGGTATACCCCAATGGGGCCACCTCGTTGTCGACGGCTTCGGTGTCCGTTTGTATCAGCAGACCAAAACCGCGGACTTCACGCTCCAAGCCGTCATAGAAGCCTTGACGATACTGGAAGTGCTGCGTCAAGCGATTACCGGTGATTTCATCAAGTTGTGTTTGCTGAGTGACCACGTGCATGGGAAATGGCAGGTAAGAAACGGCAGGCTTTTCAGCAGCCAGAAGTGCTTGTTTTTCGTCCAGCCACTCTTGGGCCGAACTGCGATAACTGACAGTGCCAACCGCCCCCATGTTGTTGTTGGTTTCAGCGAGCATGTACGGCTTGGCCTGCACAAAGTCGCAACGCCAATGGCGTGGTGACATGTGCGGTGATGTAAAAATCAGGCTTGAACATCCCAGCCCTTGCAGGTCTGCGGTACTGACCTGGCACGTATTGTCGTAACGCACGCCCTCGGGCCAGGGCAGGCTTTGCTTGTCAGCAAAACCATTGCCGCACTGATTCATATAGATGTCGATGGTTTGCGAGGTCAGGTAAAGAATATCGGCCGCGCCACTGCCATCCAGATCGGCCAGCAAAATACGCGAAGTGTCAAAGTCTGCGTATTGCGCAAACTGCGGGCAAGGCAGCAAGAAGCTTTTGCCAAAATGGCCTCGGCCCAGATTCGGCCAGCAGCGCACTTCATTGTGGCGAATACGCACCAAATGTTGTTGGCCGGTGCCCAGCAGGTCGCTGAACGCGACCACTTCGGTCCGGCTGTCGCTGAGCAATGGCAGATTGTCGTCTGGCAATGGGTGGACCACGTCCAGTGCAGCGCTAAAACCTGCTTCGCGGCGATTGGCATACAGGCGCACGCTGCGTGTACCTATCAGTGCCAGATCTGACAACCCGGCACCGATCAAATCGGCCATTTGCCCTTGCGGGTGGAAGAACTCTTGAGGGAACGCCGCGAACGTTGCAAAGCGTGACCAGGTGCGATCCGGGTTAAGCGTAAAAAAACCACTTAACCCTGGTTGGGCCACGATCCAGTCCAGTTTTCCGTCGCCTGTCAGGTCGGTCAATGACTGCTGCACCGGCTTTGCGGAATCAGCCACCGGATGCTTGGGCAACTGCTGCCAAGGGCCATACTCGACTTGATCGGCACCCCCGGATTCGGCACGCATCGGTTCGCGATACAGCCAACTGTCATCACGTCGAGACAACACACCGGGCATGCCTTCGCCATAAAGATCCAGCAGTTGATACTGCTGGCCATCATTGAGCCCGGGCATCGACTCAAACTCAGTAAAGTGCTGATCTTGCAGTTGAAACGACGAGTAGGTGAACTCCACGGGTGGACGAAACTCGGCTGTTCCATCATCGGCATAGGCAATGAAATGGGCTGCCACCAGACAGTTGTAACTCAGCGGGCTAGTTTCATAGTTCATCAGCAGGCGTTGCACCAGCCGAGGCGACTCATCCCACTCACCGGGGAAGTGATGAAACATCAATACTTGGCGACACAGGCGCAAGTTGCCCAGTTCAAACCCGTAGGCAAAGCTTGAGTGCGGATCGCTGCGCACCGGCCACACGGTCTCTTCTTCATAGGTGGGCTTTTCAGTCAACTCGACTGTGCGTTCACCATAGTCCAATACCAGGTCGAAATGCCATTGAGCAGCGTTGAGTGTTTGTTCATCCCACAAATACAACGCGTCATGGGCCTCGAAATTGCCATAACGAACACGGTTCAGATAGCACTGAGCGATGAAGTTACGAGGATGATCCGGGGCCAGCCCCTCCTCGTCTTCAGACTTGTACTCGTAGAGCACATGTTCACCATGGGCGTTCATGGTTTCGTCCAGCAACCATTCGCCGACCCGAAGCGGGTTTTCCGGATCCGTACTGCGAGAGCCGGGTCGCAAGCCAAAAACAGACTGGCTGCCATCGGCGCTATACACCAGCCAAAAACCCGGGTCTAGCGGGTCTGTCAGTTTGACCGGGGCCGGCCGCCAATGCTCAATGCGATCAAAAGCCCCCTCGGCACGGGCATAGTGGCGAGTCACATCGTAAGCAATGCTCTGGCGGGTGATGCGCTCAACGACAGGCTCGCCGTGTGCATATCGCTCTGCCAGCCACACATCGCCGCTAGGGCCGACAATCACATCCTCGTCGGTGTAGGTGGGTACACCCTTGCTGGTGCGCCGGGCAACGTAGCCCAGGTTGAGTGCCCAGCCCAGACCGAACAGCCCGTTCCCGGCCGCACTGCTGTAACCCAAACTCAAAGAAGGCCCATAGCCACGCCCTGCCGACAAAGGCAAAGGCAGCCCACAATTGGCAGCCCCTGAACTGCCTACCGCCCCCCAACCTTTGCCGATACTTTGAATGGCACCGCCCCCTTTTGGCAGTGACGGGGTAGAAACACTCAGCGAGTCTTCGGCCATGATCAAATGCTCCGGCGATGCAGGGCTTTAGTTTTTTTGCGTGACTTGGCCAGCTTTGGGTAACTTGGCATTGGGCACAAGCGTCATTAGAAGAGGATTTGTAGCCATTTGAGCACCCTGGTCATGTTGGACGTCGAACCCCTACGCTACTGAACTTTCCTACTCTTGTGACCTGTCATTTCTTACAGGTGCTCAAACTATTTAAAATGCGCTAACGTGTCCTGATTGAACATCAGTCGCACATTCTCAGGCGGCGATGAGTATGTCTGTGTATCAAAATACCCCGACTCGAGCGACCCTCGTGGCCTGACTGTGCGCACGGTGGCATGGAACAGAAATTCAGCGCAGGAGACAGCTCAGGCAAACATTACGCTTGAGCGCTATAACGCGTTCGGGCGATTGAGCGCCCAAGACGCCCGTCATAACCGCTGCGGGCAACTGCTTCGACACGATGATCAGGCGAGCAGTCTGTGGCATGAGGCATTTGCACTCACCGGACAGCCGCTGAGCGAGGCACGTCAATTCTGCGCAGTGCTGACGCCACCTCACTGGCCTGAGTCTGAAAAAGATCTGGAAGGCAACCCGTACACCACCCACTGGCGGCACGATGCGCTGGGCGCGGTCATCGAGCAAATCGATGCGCTTGAACATGTGCAGCGTTTTGAGTTTGATATTGCGGGCCAGCCCTTTGCGTCCTGGCTTGACGGCGTCGCGCTACTCAAAAGCACGACCTACAACGCTTTTGGCCACGTAGAAATTGAGCAGGCAGGTAACGACGTCACTACCACGGCGTATTACTCCCCGCAGGGCGGCCTGCTATCAAACCTGAAGGCCAAAACCTCGACGGGCAAAACACTGCAAGACTTGAACTACCAGTACGACCCGGTAGGCAATATCGTGCACATTGAAGACCTGGCCCAGCCGGTGCAATGGTTTGCTGGGCAGCGTATTCAGGCCGTCAGTACGTATGCCTATGACACGCTCTATCAATTAACCCGCGCTACCGGTCGTGAAAACGCCAGTCAGACCATCGGCCCGAGCCTGCCAAGGCTGGAGATCTTTGGCGCGATAGATGAGAGCTGTTGGCGCAATTACAGCCAGACCTATAGCTACGACAGCGGCGGCAACCTGACTCAACTCAAGCACGATGCAGGGGCTGGCAATGCTTACACCCGCGAAATGGTCGTCGACACACGCAGCAATCGCAGCCTGTTCAAGGACGATTCACCAATAGATTTTGCCAACGCCTTTGATACCAACGGCAATCAACAAGCCTTGGTACCGGGTCAACTTATGCAGTGGGACAGTCGCAATCAGTTGCAGCTAGTCACCCAAGTGCAGCGCGACGCGCCGGATGGTCGGGACGACGACAGTGAAACCTACGTCTATGACGGCGGCGGGCAGCGTGCGCGCAAAGTGCGTCGCGCCAAAACCCGTGGTGGCGAGCACATCAGTGAAGTGCGTTATCTGCCGGGGCTTGAGATCCGCACCCGCACGACAGGCGAGCGATTGCACGTGGTGATCGCTCAAGCGGGGCGCAATGGCGTGTGTTTGTTGCACGGGGAGGATGGTACGGCCTGGTGGGCAGCGAAGATGCTAGGACATTCATCAAAGAGCATTACACGACCTATATCGCGCCCAAGATCCGCGAGAGAAAGGAGCGTTCCAAGGAGTCCGCCCTCAAACTTATGGCATCAATAGTTGGACCACAATCAGCCGGTATTACGCTCGACGCAATAGTGCAAAAGTTTGAAACATCTGCGCTTACTATCAATATCAAGCCTGATCTTCTAGACAATCTAATGGGCGATAGTGTCATGAATACGCGGGGAAGTAGTGGTCAAGCGAGAGACCCAGATTACATGCGGACTCGGGATGAAACTGAACCCCATCTCTTCCACTATCAGCATTCATCGATCCCTGATATCGCAAAACATGCGTTCTCACCCAATGCTACGTTATTTATGCCTCAGTACCGGCCGACATATGGAGTTGTAGACTTTAATCCTGATATCGGTGTCAGTACTCCGGATGGTGTGGAGCTTGGTGGTGCACCTTTTTATGGTGACACGGTTCTAGTTCTTAATTCCGCACAGACAGGCTTTATCACGCTCTCGGTAGTTGTAGCGACGCTATCCAGTCGTGGTGTCGTTCGCTGCTAACGTACAAAGACAGCGCCAAAGGAGGCCTCCATCTCGGGATCCTCGTGCTGCTTCGCACCGTGATGCAAGCGTGGATCAAGGCCTCTGGCGACCAGCGATCGAGCCTCTTCACGCAGCGCCCGCGCATCCTTCAAGGCAATCTCTGGGTAAGTATCCAATGCCAGCCTTTGGGTACGGCCATGCCACTGGAACCTGAAGTCCCAACGCTTGGAACCACAAGCAGGTACCTACAGCGACAAGCCGCGAACATCGCACAGGGAATACAGTTTTTGTTGGGGTTTGGCCTGCCGAACGGCAGTGTCGGACAAAAGCATACGCACCTCCGGACAATCCCGGTCAGCCACCACTGAGGGCGCCGGGCTGTGTACATGAACCGATCAATCGACCGGGGCAGTGTCATCAGCCAGGTGTCGCGCGCATATCGAATTGGGTGGACTGGGGGCTACCCCATTCCAGAAGACGGATTTTTGTACAACGTCGCGTCTGCTGGAGGCAGATCCTGATGGATCTCCCCAAACGAAAAAAGCGACCTAAAGGTCGCTTTTTCAAAGGCTTAGGAACATCACTGGATTTCAGTCGATGCCCTCAGAACCATAATTTGGAGCGGGAAACGAGACTCGAACTCGCGACCCCGACCTTGGCAAGGTCGTGCTCTACCAACTGAGCTATTCCCGCGTCTTGGTGGTGCGCATTCTATAGAAATCAAAGAATGCGTCAACCCCTTGATTCGAAAAGTTTTATTTATTTTGTAGAGGTGGTCTTCAAATGCGGCCAGGCAGCCCGTAAATATTGAACCATCGACCACAAAGTCAGCCCCGCAGCCACTAACAATAACGCATAACCGACCAAGACCCAGAAGCTGAAGTCGGACGGGTTGGCCAGCAAGATGATCAAAGCCAGCATTTGCGCTGCGGTTTTCCATTTGCCCATGTTCGAGACCGCAACCTGTGCACGCGCTCCCAGCTCTGCCATCCATTCGCGCAAGGCAGAGATGACAATTTCACGACCAATAATCACCGCGGCCGGCAAGGTCAGCCAGACGTTGTGGTGCTCTTGCACCAGTAACACCAGCGCCACTGCCACCATCAATTTGTCAGCCACCGGATCCAGAAAGGCGCCAAATGGCGTGCTCTGCTCCAGCCGTCGAGCCAGGTAACCATCCAGCCAATCTGTCGCGGCAGCAAATGCGAAGACTGAGCTGGCAGCTGCATAACTCCAGCTGTAAGGGAGATAAAACAGCAAAATAAAGAATGGAATCAGAAGAACGCGTAGAACGGTAATCAAATTAGGGATATTCATCGGCACAACTGGCTACGAGGTGAGGGGGCATTCTACTCGCTGTGTAGATTTGCATAAATCAACTCTGCGAGCTTTTTACTGATACCCGGTGCTTTGGCGATTTCTTCGATGCTTGCACGAGACAGCTCTTGTAATCCACCAAAATGTTTCAATAAGTCACGGCGACGGGTCGGCCCTACTCCTGCGATCCCTTCCAGGGTTGACGTCCGCCGGGTTTTGCCACGTCGAGCACGATGCCCGGTGATTGCAAAACGGTGGGCCTCGTCACGAATCTGCTGGATCAGGTGCAATGCCGGGGAATCACCTTTCAAGGTGAATTCATGGGCAGCATCATTCAGATAAAGGGTTTCGAAACCCGCCTTGCGGGTTGCACCTTTGGCCACACCGAGCAAAATCAGGTCTGGAACCGCCAATTCATTGAGTACGTCACGGGCCATTGAGAGTTGCCCCTTGCCACCGTCGACCAACAGGATGTCGGGCAATTTACCCTCACCTTCTTTCAGACGACTAAAACGGCGCATTAACGCCTGGTGCATGGCGGCATAGTCATCCCCTGGGGTCACACCTTCGATGTTGAAGCGTCGATAATCCGACTTGATTGGGCCCTCAGGGCCAAATACCACACAGGAAGCAACCGTAGCTTCACCGCTTGAGTGGCTGATGTCATAACACTCAAGGCGTTGCGGAATTTCATCAAGCTTCAATACTTGAGCCAGCGCTTCAAAACGCGCAGCCACATGCAAGCGGTTGGCCAGACGTGCGCTTAATGCTTGCTCAGCATTGGTGACAGCCAGTTGTTGCCATCGAGCCCGAGTGCCGCGCACGCGATAACTGATCGCCATCTCACGTCCGCGCAAGGCTTCGATCGCATCGCTGATAGCATCGAAACTCTCGTGTTCAACGTTAACAATCAGCTCACTTGGCAGGTCGCGCTCAGGGCTGCTGATGTAGTACTGCCCGAGGAAAGCGGCCATAACCTCGGCCACCTCCTCTTCAATCCCCACCTGCGGGAAGAAGTTCTTGCTGCCCAGCACTCGCCCGCCGCGCACATTGATTAAATGCACGCAGGCGCCGCCCGGGTTCACAAAGGCCGCGATAATGTCCACATCACCAGTCCCGCCTTCCATGCTTTGCTGATCCTGAACCCGACGCAGCAATGAGATCTGATCGCGCAGTTCTGCAGCACGCTCAAAATCCAGGGTGCTGGCAGCCTTTTCCATTGAGCTGTTGAGCTCATCGGTCAGTGCACTGCTGCGCCCCTCGAGGAACATCACCGAGTGGCGCACATCTTCTGCATAGACCTCAGGCTCGACCAAGCCTACACACGGTGCCTTGCAGCGTTTGATCTGATACTGCAAGCAAGGCCGGGTGCGGTTTTTGAAATAGCTGTCTTCGCACTGACGTACCAGAAACGTTTTCTGCAAAAGGCTCAGGCTTTCACGAATCGCGCCAGCGCTAGGGTAAGGTCCGAAATATCTGCCCTTCTGCTTTTTGGCTCCGCGATGAATGCTCAGGCGCGGGTATTCGCCATCCGACAGAAACACGTACGGATAGGATTTATCGTCACGCAGCAGAATATTGTAGGGCGGCCGCCATTCCTTGATCAGCGTCTGCTCAAGCAGCAGCGCTTCCGTTTCATTGGCGGTGATGGTGGTTTCGATTTGCGCAATGCGAGCGACCAGCGCGGCTGTTTTTGGCGCGAGCCCAGTTTTGCGGAAGTAACTGGCCAAGCGTTTTTTCAGGTTCTTTGCTTTGCCTACGTAAAGCAGACGAGCATCGCTATCAAACATGCGATACACGCCGGGCCTACCGCTGCAAGTCGAAAGAAATGCACTTGAGTCAAACACGTCAGTCATTGTTAACCAGCATCAACCATGCCATGACGAACAGCCAGCAAGGCTAGTTCAACATCACTTTTAACTGAAAGCTTCTCGTAAATACGATAGCGGTAAGTGTTAACGGTCTTGGGGGACAAGCAAAGCTTGTCGGAAATAACTTGAACCTTCTGGCAGCCGACAATCATCAATGCAATCTGAATTTCTCGCTCAGAAAGGGCATCAAAAGGAGAATCGCTGGCCGGCTGGAACGATTTAAGTGCCAATTGCTGAGCCACTTGTGGACTGATATAGCGCTGCCCTGCAAACACAAGACGTATAGCCTGAACCATTTCGGCCAAGCCGGCGCCTTTGGTCATATAGCCTGCAGCGCCAGCTTGCAACAAGCGCGTCGGGAACGGGTCTTCTTCACACACAGTTACGGCCACGACTTTAATGTCAGGGTGGCTGCGCATCATTTTGCGAGTCGCTTCCAGACCACCAATGCCTGGCATTTTGACGTCCATCAAGACCACATCCGGCTTCAGCTCACGCGCTTTGATGAGCGACTCCTCGCCAGATTCGGCCTGACCGACCACTTGCAAGCCTTCGATATCAGCCAGCATTCGTGTAATGCCCGTACGCACAAGATCATGATCATCGACCACTAGAACCCGAATCAAGTCGACACCTCGCAAATTGCGTCTTAGTTGGTTGCCGCTACCTTAGCAAAAAATAATTGAGGCAACCTACCTATCATGCGTTATCTGCTTTGACCTAGCGGTCTCAATATCACAAACCGGATGACGTGGTCTGACTCACACATCATTTGGCTCTTGACGTTTTTTTAACGGATGAGCGACAGACTTTTCCGCCAGGGCCGTAGTCAATTGCCTAATGGCATCCTGATCTTCTTTTTGCAGGACGCGATAACTGACCAAAATCTTTTCTTCTACTCGGCTCAGATTATCGAGTAGTGTTGGCGTCGGCGTTCCAGTGAGCACATAAAGTACATCCACTCCGCGTTCTGCAACGCGAGACAAATAATCAGCTTTCGGTGCGCGCTCCCCGCTTTCATATTTACCTTGGGCATTTGCCTCGACACCGCCTATCTCACCAAAAACTTTCTGTGACAGGCCAAGCCGCTCTCTTTCTTGCCTCAAACGCGAACCAATTCCACTCATTTGAATTCGAAATCCCATTTTTAGCCCCCATATGAATGGTATAATTCGCTACTGTTGAACAACATTGAACGGTTTTGAACTATGACCGGAATCCGTACTGCTGCACAAGCCAAGGCTTGGCTGGAACACCAGGGTAAGTCTGTTCAAGAGTTTGCTCGCGAACATGGCGTAGACCCGGCAACTACCTATCAGGTACTCGCCGGGCGAAAAAAAGGAAAGCGCGGAGAAGCCCATAAGGTGGCGGTCCTTCTGGGGATGAAGGATGGAGTAATCCTTCCCGACGCTCCCGAATAGAGGGGCGGTTACCGGTGATCTTTGTTGAGTATGCGCTCAATTGAGTTAAGTACTCGATTAACTGCCTACCGACATGGGCTTATTTGTCAGCACGTCTTGCGCGCCGAGAAACCGGGGCGAGAAATGCGTCCGGCTCGCCATTTACTCTTTTAAGGGTGGTTATCCGGTGGCTGACAATTGCGCATGGCTTTAATAGCAATTTTAGATTGAACCCGACCTATTCTCTCTTGTAAGCTCCAGACCACTCAGTGGAGATGACACATGTTGATTCACGTACACACAGACATAAGCCAGTCGGACGCTAACAAGCGCCAGGACGCTGCTGTGCGCGCGAACAACGCTCCCATGACTGCACGATTTTATTTTGGGTATTGGTTTAGCCACTGGCGCGCCTGATACCCTCCGGCGCCCATTTTGAACGGGTCGCCTACCAGAGAATTCTCACCCCCGGTCGGCTTCCCGACCGGGGGTTTTGTTTTTTCAGGCCCTGACAAATTACTGACTTTAAGGAATGAACACATGAACCACACCACTTATTACCGCTTCGACCTTTGCACTGCATGGCGATTTATCAGCCGCCGTTCGGGACAGTCTGCCGCCTCCGAACGGGCCCACATCGGTGGCACGCACGCACTCACAGCCAGTCTGGCCAATTGTCGAACACCCCAGTAGGGCTGAGCGCGCGGGAGAACCCGCCGCCTGCCCAGGAAGCAACTACCATGAACGCACCTACTTCTGCTTTGCCAAATGCTGCTCGCACCGCCACTGCCACGGTCTTGACCCAACGTCTGCCCAGCTCTTCAGAGCTCAAGCAACAACTGCCACTCAATGCAGACCTCCGTCTGTTGGTGAGTCGCCAGCGCCACGCCATTCGCTCCATCCTTAATGGCGAAGACCAGCGCCTGCTGGTCGTTGTCGGCCCCTGCTCCATCCATGACCCGATTTCCGCGCTTGAATACGCCAGCCATTTGGCCGCCTTGTCTCACGACCTGGGCGATGACATGTTGCTCGTGATGCGCGCCTACGTCGAAAAACCCCGCACCACCATTGGCTGGAAAGGCCTGGCTTATGATCCACATCTGGACGGCAGCGATGACATGGCCCATGGCCTGACCCTGTCACGCGAGTTGATGATCGAAATGCTGCGTATGGGCCTGCCCATTTCTACGGAGTTGTTACAACCCATGGCCGCCGGCTACTTCGACGACCTGCTGGGCTGGGTCGCGATTGGCGCACGCACCACCGAATCGCAAATACATCGCGAGATGGCCAGCGGCCTTGATTTGCCGGTCGGGTTCAAAAACGGTACCGATGGTGGTGTGGCAATTGCCTGTGACGCCATGCGCTCAGCGGCCCATGGGCATCGCCACTTCGGGGTGGATAGCCAAGGGCATCCGGCCATTATCATGACCCCAGGCAATCCAGACACGCATCTGGTATTGCGCGGCGGTCACAGCGGCCCGAACTATGATCGCGACAGCCTCGCCAAGGCCCGCGCCGGGCTTGAAAAAAACGCCATTCCTGCGCGTCTCATGGTCGATTGCAGCCACGCCAACAGCGGCAAAGACCCACTGCGTCAACCAGACGTCTTCAATGACGTACTGAAGCAACGCCTGGAAGGTGATCGCTCATTGATTGGCGTGATGCTTGAAAGCCATCTTTTCCAGGGATGCCAACCCTTGAGCAGCAACCTGCGGTACGGCGTCTCCGTCACCGACGGCTGCCTGGGCTGGGAGGCCACCGAACAGTTGCTGCGTAATGCCGCAAGCCAGTTGCAGCAGCAACGACGTTCGGCGAAGGCTACCCACTAAAAACCCACCAACGCTGACTATTGCGCACCGGCGGGCACTGCCCACGGTTGCGCTAAGTCGATTGTGGCTGAGAGCAAAGACGGCAAAAACTGTCTGAAAAGTATCGTTCGACAAACGAACACCGCCTTCTGCAACTAAGAATTATCGACCAAACGCTTTGATCAGCTATCCACCGCCATACCTTGCCTGAAGACACATCCTGCAACCCCGCCTGCCCGTCTTGTGCTCTCAACTAAGGTGTTTTTATAACCTAAAACATCGACTTGAGAACTCACATGACTGACACAGCAAACACCCAATACCCCATTTTATTGGTACATGGGCTCTTCGGTTTCGACCGAATTGGCCCATTCAACTACTTCAACGGCATTAAGGAAGCACTGCAGCGCGCAGGTGCCAGCGTCTTTATCGCCTCCCTTTCGGCAGCCCACAGCAATGAGACTCGCGGCGAACAGTTACTGGTGCAAATTGCCAGAATTCTTCAACAAACAGGCGCCAGACGGGTCAACTTGATCGGCCACAGCCAAGGCGCACTGACCGCCCGCTATGCGGCGGCCGTGGCACCGGAGTCTGTGGCCTCGGTCACATCGGTCAGCGGGCCTAACCATGGCTCTGAACTGGCCGATCGCCTGCGCCTGGCCTTCATCCCCGGCAAGTTGCCTGAAAAGGTCGCGGCGTCGCTGACCACCGCATTCGGCACCCTCATAACGATTATCAGTGGCAAGCCTCAACTGCCCCAGCATGCACTTCAAGCCCTCAATGCGCTGACCTCTGAAGGCGTTGCCGCCTTTAATTTGAAATACCCCCAAGGCCTGCCAAATACCTGGGGAGGCATGGGTGCCGCCAAGGTCAATGGCGTGTTTTATTACTCCTGGAGCGGCATTATCAAAGGCTCTTTACTTTCAGAGTCCATGAATTTGCTCGACCCCATGCACAATGCCTGCCGGCTACTTGCCACCTTTTTCACCACTGAATACAAAGAAAATGACGGACTGGTTGGCCGTTTCAGCTCACACTTGGGTACGGTGATTCAATCGGACTACCCCATGGACCACCTGGACACCATCAACCACTTGGCCGGCCTGACACGCCACAAGGCCAACCCCGTCGAACTGTATGTAAAACATGCGCAACGTTTGAAGAAGCAAGGCCTATAGCTGATCCGAGGGAACTTTGCCGAGATAAAACCCACTGAATCCGGTAGGCTCACCACTTTCTTGAAAGGAGTACTCCCTCATGGCTAAAGCCACTGCCCGTCATATCCTCGTTGCCAGCGAAGCCAAGTGCAACGAACTGAAAGCACAAATCGAAGGCGGCGCTGATTTCGCCGAAGTTGCCAAGGCTAACTCCACTTGCCCATCCAGCCGTCAAGGCGGCGACCTGGGCTCTTTCGGTCCAGGCCAGATGGTTAAAGAATTCGACACCGTGGTTTTCAGCGCGCCAATCAATGTCGTGCAAGGTCCGGTTAAAACCCAGTTCGGTTACCACCTACTGGAAGTCACCAGCCGCCAGGACTAACACCCCCCGGCTCTGTGTGAAAACGGCCCACCTTTTGGTGGGCCGTTTCGTATCCGAGTGGCGAACCTCGTGCTACGTTTCCTCATTGATGAACCTACCGTGTCTCACCTGAGGAATTGATCATGAGCCTTAAAGGTAAAACTGCCTTGGTTACCGGTTCCACCAGCGGTATTGGCCTGGGCATTGCCCAAAGCCTGGCCAAGGCTGGCGCCGATCTGATACTCAACGGTTTTGGCGACGCCAGCAAAGTCATTGCCGAACTGCAACAATTGGGTGGGAAGGTTGGCCACCACCCGGCAGATGTCAGCGACCCCGCGCAAATCGCCGACATGATCACTTATGCCGAACGCGAGTTTGGCGGCCTCGACATTCTGGTCAATAACGCCGGCATTCAACACGTGGCCAGCGTCGAAGAGTTCCCGGTAGAGCGCTGGGACTCAATCATCGCAATCAACCTGTCCTCGGTCTTCCACAGCACTCGCCTCGCCCTGCCCGGCATGCGCAAACGCGGCTGGGGCCGTATCGTTAACATCGCCTCGGTACACGGACTTGTCGGATCGGTCGGCAAAGCGGCCTACGTCGCCGCCAAACACGGCGTAATCGGTTTGACCAAAGTCGTGGGCCTCGAAACCGCCACCAGCAACATCACCTGCAACGCCATTTGTCCCGGCTGGGTATTGACCCCTCTGGTCCAAAAGCAGATTGACCAGCGCATCAGCCAAGGCATTGATCCGTATCAAGCGCAGCACGACCTGCTGGCCGAGAAACAACCTTCGCTAGAGTTCGTTACCCCACCGCAACTGGGCGAACTGGTGCTGTTCTTGTGCAGTGAAGCTGGCAGTCAGGTACGCGGCGCAGCCTGGAATGTCGATGGCGGATGGCTGGCGCAATAAGCACCCAACATCGCTACGTCTCTGCCATGCAAAAACGCACACCAACCCTGCACGTATCCGGGTTGTAATTGGCAAATTTGCACTGTTAGCATCGGCCATCGTTCGAACGCGAATACATTCTAAAAATAATGCACAGCAGGGAGTTAGTGATGACTGCTCAGGTTTCATCCTCACCGACACAGCATGTCGAGCCGCCCCACAGTACGGTACTGGCCGAGGTCCGTAACCACATTGGCCACCTGACTCTGAATCGTCCCAGCGGCCTTAACGCGATAGATCTGCCAATGGTCCGCAGCCTGCAACAGCATCTCAATACCTGGGCCCAAGATACCGATATCAAAGCAGTCGTGTTGCGTGGCGCAGGCGAAAAGGCCTTTTGCGCAGGCGGCGACATTCGCTCGCTGTACGACAGTTATAAAAACAATGACACCCTGCACACAATCTTCTTTGAAGAGGAATACGCCCTCGACCTGACCCTTCATCACTATGCCAAACCGGTGCTCGCACTGATGGATGGCTACGTGCTGGGCGGCGGTATGGGTCTGGCACAAGGCTCAGACCTGCGCCTGATTACCGAACGCAGCCGCCTGGCCATGCCAGAAGTGGCGATTGGTTATTTCCCGGACGTGGGCGGCAGTTATTTCCTGACGCGCACCCCCGGCCAAATGGGCACGTACCTGGGCGTCAGCGGCGTGCAGATTCGTGCCAGCGATGCGTTGTATTGCGGGTTGGCTGACTGGTACACCGACAGCAGCAAACTGGCTGAGCTGGACCAAAGCCTCGATAACCTCCAGTGGCAGCAATCGCCGCTCGAAGATCTCAAGTCCCTGTTGGCCAGCTTTGCCGTACACACCTTGCCCGATGCCC
The DNA here is from genome assembly GCF_034347405.1 of Pseudomonas sp. CCC3.1. NCBI lineage: Bacteria > Pseudomonadati > Pseudomonadota > Gammaproteobacteria > Pseudomonadales > Pseudomonadaceae > Pseudomonas > Pseudomonas sp. CCC3.1. Next base: position 2,344,411 of record NZ_CP133778.1, on the reverse strand, counting down.
CACTGGCCACACTTCGACCGCTGATTGATGAGGCGTTCGCCCTCAACAGCGTGCCCGACATCGTCTCCCACTTACGCACGGTGACCGCGCCTGAATACCGCGAATGGGCCACCGAGACCGCCAACCTGCTGGAGACCCGCTCGCCGTTGGGCATGGCCGTCACACTCGAAATGCTTCGTCACGGCCGCACACTTGATCTGCAACAGTGCTTCGCCCTCGAACTGCACCTGGACCGTCAGTGGTTTGATCGCGGCGACCTGATCGAAGGCGTGCGGGCGCTGATCATCGACAAGGACAAAACACCACACTGGAATCCACCAACCCTGCATGAACTCGATTCGGCGCATGTCGCGAGCTTCTTCACAGACTTCAAACAGAGCGGAGTTTGAGCCATGCACGACCTCGAACTGACTGAAGAACAAGTGATGATCCGCGACATGGCCCGTGATTTTGCCCGTGGCGAAATTGCGCCCCACGCTCAAGCCTGGGAAAAGGCTGGCTGGATCGACGACGCACTGATCGCCAAGATGGGCGAACTCGGACTGCTTGGCATGATCGTCCCTGAAGAATGGGGCGGCACCTATGTCGACTACGTGGCTTATGCGCTGGCGGTGGAAGAAATCTCTGCCGGTGATGGCGCTACTGGCGCACTGATGAGCATTCACAACTCGGTGGGCTGCGGCCCGATCCTCAAATACGGCAGCCAGGCGCAAAAAGAAACCTGGCTCGCAGAATTGGCCAGCGGCCAATCCATCGGCTGCTTTTGCCTGACCGAGCCGCAGGCCGGCTCCGAAGCGCACAACTTGCGCACTCGCGCCGAGTTGCGTGACGGCCAATGGGTCATCAACGGCGCCAAGCAATTTGTCAGTAACGGCAAACGCGCCAAGCTGGCCATTGTCTTCGCGGTAACCGATCCGGAACTGGGTAAAAAAGGCATTTCGGCGTTTCTGGTCCCCACCGCGACTTCTGGTTTTATCGTTGACCGAACCGAACACAAAATGGGTATTCGCGCCTCGGACACCTGCGCCGTAACGCTCAACAACTGCTGTGTGCCAGAAGCCAACCTGCTGGGTGAGCGTGGCAAAGGCCTGGCCATCGCCCTGTCTAACCTGGAAGGCGGACGCATCGGTATTGCCGCCCAAGCCCTGGGCATTGCCCGTGCAGCTTTTGAGGCAGCGCTGGGATACGCCCGCGACCGTGTTCAGTTCGACAAAGCCATCATTGAGCACCAAAGCGTGGCCAACATGCTGGCCGACATGCAAACCCGCCTGAATGCTGCCCGCCTGCTGATCTTGCACGCCGCGCGCTTGCGCAGCGCGGGCAAGCCGTGCTTGTCCGAAGCCTCGCAAGCCAAATTGTTTGCGTCAGAAATAGCCGAGTTTGTGTGCTCCAAAGCGATCCAGATTCATGGCGGCTATGGCTACCTTGAGGACTACCCGGTGGAGCGTTACTACCGCGACGCGCGAATCACCCAGATCTATGAAGGATCGAGTGAGATTCAACGCATGGTGATTGCTCGAGAGCTGAAGAACTATCTGATCTGACGCGTGTTGCCTAACACCCTCACACTACCTCTCTCCCGGTGTGAGGTGTGCTGTGAACACACTCCAATGGGAGTGCCGCCTTCTGAGTGTTTATTAAGCGCGCTACAAGGCGCTTGTAACGCTTCTGGAATGGCTCGTTCATATTCGGGATGACGACACATTCGGTCATATCCGCGGCCTGGGGAGTGACTTTTCCTATACGCCGATCCTAGTATCGCCCGCGCTTTACCCCTCTTCCCTAAAAATAAAGTATGGAAACTCGGATGATGCCCTTTACTCGCACCCTGCTCGCCCTCTCGTTGGGCATGACATTGCTGCAAACCCCGGCCTTCGCCGCACCGCCTCTGACAATGACCAATGGCGTCGCACAGGTGAACACCCAAGACAGCAACGCTTGGGTCGAAATCAACAAAGCTGCGTTTGAACACAATATTCAGGTGCTGAAAAACACCCTCGCCGGCCAATCGAAAATCTGTGCCGTACTCAAGGCCGACGCCTACGGTCACGGGATTGGCTTGCTGATGCCATCGATCATCGCCACCGGCGTGCCTTGCGTGGGTGTCGCGAGCAACGAAGAAGCCCGTGTAGTCCGTGAAAGCGGCTATAAAGGCCAGTTGATCCGCGTGCGCACCGCCGCCCTGAGCGAGCTGGAAGCTGCACTGCCGTACAACATGGAAGAGTTGGTCGGCAACCTCGATTTCGCGGTCAAGGCCAGTCTGATTGCCGAAAAACACGGGCGCCCGCTGGTGGTGCACTTAGGCCTGAACTCCAGTGGCATGAGCCGCAACGGCGTGGAAATGACCACCGCGCAAGGTCGTCGCGATGCCGTAGCAATCACCAAAGTTCCGAATCTGGAAGTACGGGCGATCATGACCCACTTCGCCGTTGAAGACGCCGACGACGTGCGCGCCGGGCTCAAGGCGTTCAATCAGCAGGCGCAGTGGCTGATGAACGTTGCCCAACTGGACCGCAGCAAAATCACCCTGCATGCCGCCAACTCGTTCGCCACCCTGGAAGTGCCGGAGTCGCACCTGGACATGGTCCGCCCTGGCGGCGCGCTGTTCGGTGACACCGTGCCTTCGCACACCGACTACAAACGCGTGATGCAGTTCAAATCCCACGTGGCGTCGGTCAACAGCTACCCCAAAGGCAACACCGTAGGTTACGACCGCACCTACACCCTGGGCCGCGACTCGAAACTGGCCAACATCACCGTTGGCTACTCCGACGGCTATCGCCGCGCGTTTACCAACAAAGGCATTGTGCTGATCAACGGCCACCGCGTACCCGTGGTGGGCAAAGTCTCCATGAACACCCTGATGGTGGACGTGACCGATGCACCCGACGTGAAAAGCGGCGATGAGGTGGTGCTGTTCGGCCAGCAAGGCAAGGCTGAAATCAGCCAGGCCGAGATAGAGGACATCAACGGCGCGTTGCTGGCTGACCTCTACACCGTGTGGGGCAACTCCAACCCGAAAGTGCTGATCGATAAATAAACCCACCCCTTGCCTCGCGATCTTTTAAAGATCAAAAGATCGCGAGGCAAGCTCGCTCCTACGGGTTGTTGTGCAAGTCGGTTATTTATCCGACTTGATGCTGGTCCATGTCCGGGTACGCACACGCTCAAGTTTCTGCGGCAGTGGCTGTACCACATACAGCGATTTCAACGCTTCAGGTGTCGGGGTCAGGTTCGGGTTGCCAGTGATTTCTTTATTGATCAGCGGCATCGAATCCTTGTTGGCATTGGGGTAACCCAAGAAATCGCTGATCGAGGCGATGACTTTAGGCTCCAGCAACGTATTCAAGAACTCATGCGCTTCTTCGACATTTTTCGCGCTTTTTGGGATGGCGAAGGTATCAAACCAGATCGGCGCGCCTTCTTTCGGCAAGCGCCAATCCACTACGACCCCATTCCCCGCTTCCTTGGCCCGATTGCCAAACTGGTAGAAGCTGCCTGAGTAACCAATCGCCACGCAAATATCACCATTGGCAATATCGGTCATGTATTTGGCTGAGTTGAAGTAGGTGACGTAAGGACGAATCTTCAACATCAGCGCTTTGGCTTTTTCATAGTCATCCGGGTTCTGGCTGTTCGGGTCCAGCCCCAGATAGTGCAACGCCAGCGGCAAGATTTCCGAAGGTGAATCGAGCATTGCCACGCCGCACGATTTCAGCTTTTCCATGTTCTCGGGCTTGAACACCAGGTCCCAGCTGTCCACCGGGGCATTCTCACCCAGCGCCGCCTTGACCTTGGCCGGGTTGAAACCGATCAACACCGTGCCGACCATGTATGGCACCGCGTACTGGTTGCCGGGGTCATTGGTCTCCAGCAGTTTGAGCAAAGCTGGGTCCTGATGTTGCCAGTTGGGCAGTTTGGACTTGTCCAGCTTTTGAAAAACCCCAGCCTTGATCTGGGTGTCCAGGAACTGATTGGACGGCACCACCAGGTCATAACCCGAGTTGCCGGTCAGCAGCTTGGCTTCCAGCGATTCGTTGGTGTCGAAGGTATCCCATGTCACTTTGATCCCGGTGTCCTTGGCAAAGTCTTTGGGCACTGACGGCAAAATGTAGTCCGCCCAGTTATACACCCGCAGTTCGCGCTGCTCGGCCTGCACCGCGCAGGCCAGTAGCGATAGCCCACATAGCGTGGCGCCGAGTAAGCGTTTCATAGTGCTCATGGTTGAGTTCCCCATCTTTGGCGTGAGATCGATAGTTGTTATGTTCTGTACACGGCAGCAGCCCGCAAAGGGGCAAGGGTCTGGAAGACAACTCTTGGGTGGTTGTGAAGTTGACTTGATTCTTGCCGACAGAGGGGTTGGCTCACAGAGGTAGGCAGGCCAAAAAGGGATCGTTATGGCCATTGTTTGTGTCCGAATCTATGTCCGATATCGGCCCTTCCAAGCACTCAAGTGTTCGCCCAGCAACTGTTGAAAATCAAACAGCAAATCTGCAATTAACCACTCAAGCAACAGCACATGGCTTGCGCAAGCCATGGGAGCCCTCGTGTTTGCGGGGCTTGGGCTTTTGGTACGGAGATTGCTGACAGGGAGTATCTGTCCACATTCTGCTGGTCATTAGCCAAGGATTCGTACATGCCTAACGCGCTGCAAGTCGTCGTCGTTTCGGGAGGGGCGTACAGCCCTTCGCGCACTCTGGTTCTGGCCAAGGCCATTGTTGATGAGCTGCAAACCCGACTCACTCTCGAAACCCGCCTGATTGAACTGGGCAGCATTGCCCGGCAACTCGGTGGCGCCTTGTCGCGTCAGGAACTGAGCCCCGAGGTCGAGGCCGAGATTCAGGCCATTGAAAACGCCGACCTGCTGATCATTGCCACGCCGGTTTATCGCGGCTCCTACCCTGGCCTGCTCAAGCACCTGTTCGATCTGGTGGACATCAACGGCCTCATCGACACCCCGGTGCTGCTGGCCGCCACCGGTGGCAGCGATCGACATGCGCTGGTGCTCGAACATCAACTGCGCCCGCTGTTCGGGTTTTTCCAGGCGCTGACACTGCCGATTGGCGTGTATGCCACCGAAGCCGACTTCGCCAATTACCAAATAATCAGTGAGCCCTTGAAGGCTCGCATCCGCCTTGCTGCAGAACGTGCCGCGCCGCTGTTTGGCGTGTCTGCCAAAAACTTGCTGAAAATCGCTTAAGGACTTCTTTCATGGATGTGTTCTGGTTCCTTCCTACTCACGGCGACGGCCACTATCTGGGCACCACCAAAGGCGCTCGCCCGGTCACGCTCAACTACCTCAAACAAGTGGCGCAAGCCGCCGATGACCTGGGCTACCACGGCGTCCTCATCCCTACGGGGCGCTCGTGCGAAGACTCGTGGGTCATCGCCTCGGCCCTGGTGCCGCTGACTGAACGCCTGCGCTATCTGGTGGCGATTCGTCCGGGGATAATTTCGCCGACCGTCTCGGCGCGCATGGCCGCCACCCTGGACCGACTGTCCGGTGGGCGCGTGCTGATCAATGTGGTGACCGGCGGTGACCCGGATGAAAACCGGGGTGACGGCAGCTTCCTCGATCACAGCGAACGCTACGAAGTGACCGACGAGTTTCTGAAAATCTGGCGTCGGGTATTACAAGGCGAATCGGTGGATTTCGAAGGCAAGCACCTGCGCGTACAGAACGCCAAGGCCTTGTACCCGCCGGTGCAAAAACCCTACCCGCCGCTTTACTTCGGCGGCTCATCCGAAGCGGCCCACGCACTGGCAGCCGAACAGGTGGACGTGTACCTGACCTGGGGCGAGCCGCCAGCCGCGGTGGCCGAAAAAATCGCTGATGTGCGTGAACGCGCCGCCCGCTTGGGCCGCACCGTACGCTTCGGGATTCGCCTGCACGTGATCGTGCGCGAAACTGAACAAGAAGCCTGGAAAGCGGCCGACACCCTGATCGAACACATCAGCGACGAAACCATCGCGGCGGCGCAAAAGTCGTTCTCGCGCTTTGACTCTGAAGGCCAGCGGCGCATGGCGGCACTGCACGACGGGCGCCGTGACAACCTGGAAATCTCGCCTAACTTGTGGGCGGGCGTTGGTTTGGTTCGCGGCGGCGCCGGTACGGCGCTGGTGGGTAATCCGCAACAAGTGGCGGCACGCATCAAGGAATACGCAGACTTGGGCATCGAGAGCTTCATCTTCTCTGGCTACCCGCACCTGGAAGAAGCCTACCGCTTCGCCGAACTGGTGTTCCCGTTACTGCCTGAACCCTACGCCAGCCTGGCGGGTCGCGGCATCACCAACCTGACCGGGCCATTTGGCGAAATGATCGCCAACGACGTATTGCCGGGCCAGGCGAAATAATCTGTAGGCGATTCTATGGGGCGCGGCAACAGCGATGCGTTTTTTGCGCGCGCCATAGATCTTAGGCTCTGTACGAAATGTATCTGCGCTCGGTTATGCGGCGTTGAAAACAGGCTCGGAATGCTCATTTACAACCCGTAAACTCCGCTTCCTCGCCTGTTTTCGCCTTGCCTAACCTTCGCTCGAAAACATTTCGTACAGATCCTAGTTCGTACCTACGCGCTTTCGCGCTCGATCACACGGCAATCCAGCAGATTGAGCCGTTGCACGTGCCCTTCTATCGACAATACGCCAAGGCTTTGCAGCACGCGGGTAGCGGCCAGTACGCCGATCTCCAGCGCAGGCGGTTTGATGGTGCTCAAGCTCGGCAGCAACATGCCGGCAAACGGGTAATCCCCAAACCCCAGCACCGCGCAATCACCCGGTATGTTTAAACCCGCCCGCTGCCCCGCCAGCAAGCCGCCGGCCGCCAGGTTATCGTTGGCAAAGATGATCGCGTCCGGGCGCGACGAGCCGCTCATCAGCGCTTGCATGGCCTGTTTGCCCGCATCGAAAGGCGCTCGATTCGCGTCCGGGGCAAACACCCAAGGTTGGAGCCCCAACTCACGAACGGTGACCGCGTAGCCATCGCGGCGCTCCAGCGCGCTGAAATCCCCCGGCGCACTGTTCTGCACAAAAGCAATGCGCCGACAACCCTTGTCATGCAGGTAACGCGCCGCCGCAACCCCCACCTCGTAATGCGAAAACCCGATCTGCATCGGCTCGCGCTCGGGCTGGTAGTCCCAGGTTTCAATGATCGGGATGTCAGTCTCGGCGATCATTTTTTCAGTCGCAGGGCTGTGAAAATGGCTGGTCAATACCAGCGCCGCCGGAGACCACCCAAGAAATGCCCGCACCGCGTTTTCTTCCTGCTCGACGCTGAAGTAACTCGAAGCAAGCAACAGTTGATAGCCATGACGGCTCAAGGTGTCGCTGAACCCTTGAATGGTATCGGCAAAGATCGGCCCGGAAATGTTCGGGATAACCATGCCGACAATCTTGCCCCGCGCCGAGGCCAAACCACCGGCCACCAGGTTTGGCACATACCCAAGCTCGGCAACCACCGCAGCAATGCGCGCGCGGCGCTCAGGCGAGACCTGTTCCGGCTGGTTGAAATAACGCGACACAGTGATCGCCGACACATCGGCTGCACGCGCTACGGCGTTCAGAGTGATCCGCCCTGCTCCACGTCGTTTACGGGGTTTGTCCTTATCCATATGGCATCTCTAAACCAAACCAAAAGGTATATAAAAATAGTTTTTAGGTATTTGACGATCTATGTGGCGCGTATCAATACTGGCGATGTTAGCGCTAACAAGTTAACCAGAACAACGTTTGTCTGCTACTCGCTCGAGCGAATGCCCCAGACACAGAAAAGGTGCTGCCTACCCACAACGGCAGCGGTTCAGGGCATTTTTTTCGAGCACAACCATGCACAACACTCCTGGGGTCCCACACACACTGGCGCAGTCAATCCGCGCCGCCACGCCACGTCGCGCCCATTTGGGCTGGCTGCTCGCCGGGCTGACGGTGCTGCCATTGCCGGGCGCATTTGCCGCTGACAGTGCCGACACCGAGCCAACACTCAAATCTGTGACAGTCACCGCGACCCGCCGCGAAGAATCGCTGCAAAAAGTTCCGGTCGCCGTAACAGTGCTGGATGGCGAGCAACTTGAACGCGATAACCGCACCAGCGTGTCAAGCATCGTCCAGCAAGTGCCGTCGCTGAATTTTCGAACCGGCGCGTCGAACAAGGACACTTCGCTGTTCGTTCGCGGGGTCGGCACGATTTCTACGTCGCCGGGTGTTGAACCGACTGTGGCCACCGTGATCGACGGCGTGGTGTATGCCCGCCCCGGTCAGTCAACCCTGGACCTGCTCGACCTCGACCGGATTGAAGTACTGCGCGGCCCTCAAGGCACGCTGTTCGGCAAAAACGCCTCGGCCGGGGTGCTCAACATCACCAGTAAAGCGCCTACCGCCGAGACCCACGGCTACATTGATCAGTCGTACTACAGCGGCAACGAAAGCCGCACCCGCTTCGGGATTGGCGGCAGTTTGATCCCCCACACCCTGAAAGGCTCATTCACCGCACTGGTCGGCAGTTATGACGGCAACGTCGACAACGTCAACAACGGCCAGGAGGTCAACGGCTACAACCACAAGGGCGCCCGCGGCAAGCTGGAATTCACGCCCAACGACGACGTGAAATTCACCCTGATCGCCGACTACATGCAGTCTCACGATGACGCGCCCAATGGCGTGGTGACCCAGTCGCTGGCCCCGACCTTCACGGGCGCCCTTAATCCGGTGAATCCATCGAGCGACAATCGCAAGATCAACACCGACACCCGCACCCACGTCAACGACACCAACAAAGGGGTTTCCGGCCAGTTGGACTGGAATCTGGGGGATTACACCCTGACCTCGATCACCGCCTGGCGCGGCTGGGACAATACTCAGTATCAGGATGGCGACCGTCTGAGCAGCGTCACCGCCGCCTTCCCCGGCACCGCCGACAAAGGTGATCTGTCGTTCGATCAGTACTCACAGGAAGTCCGCCTGGCCTCGCCCAAAGGTGAGTTTCTGGAGTACGTCGGCGGGCTGTTCTACATGCACGGCAAAGACGATGAAACTTACCAGCGCACGCTGACCACCACCACGCGCGTGGACCGAGGCATTGCCAACTACAGCACCACCAGCGACAGCTATGCGGTGTTTGGTGAAAGCACGCTGAACTTTACCTCACGCTTTCGCGGCATCGCCGGCCTGCGCTACACCCATGACCGGCTGGAGTATGACCACAGCCGGGTCTCGACCTCGGCTACGGCGGTCAGCGGCATCAACCCCGCCACCAGCAGTTCCGGCTCGGTTGATGAAGACGGCTGGTCCGGACGTCTTGGCGTTCAGTACGACCTGAGCGAAGCAGTGACCACGTACCTGACTTACTCGCGCGGCTATAAAGGTCCGGCCTACAACGTGTTCTTCAACATGCAGCCACGCGACACCCAGGCCTTGAAGCCCGAAACCTCCAATAACTGGGAACTGGGGATCAAAACCAGCACCTGGAACAATCGCCTGACGGCCAACCTCGCCATCTTCCACAGTGATTACGACAACTACCAGGCCAACTTCTACGACACCGTTGCCGGGCAAGTGGTGACTCGCTTGATCAACGCAGGCAGTGTCAGCACTGAGGGTGTCGAACTGGATTACGCCCTGCAGGCCACCCAACAACTGAAGCTCTCAGGGGCCCTGGCCTACACCCGCGCCCGGATCGATGAATTTGCCTGCCCTGCCGGTGCGGCTGCCTCGTGCAACGTCAACGGCAAGACCCTGCCCTTCAGCCCGGACTGGAAAACCTACGTGCGCGCTGACTACACCATCCCTCTGGACAACGGCCTGGACATCGAACTGGGTACAGACTATGGCTGGCAAAGCGAAGTGCAATACGACATCAGCCAGAACCCCAACACCAAACAAGGCGCCTACGGCATCTGGAATGCCAGCGTTGCTCTGGCCGACTACAGCAACGGCTGGCGGGTGTCGGTGCTGGGCAAAAACCTGGCGAACACGTCGTACTCGCCCCTGCTGGCCAGCGGTGGCAACTATATCTACCGTGCGGTACCACGCGATGACGAACGTTACTTCGGCATTCAACTGCGCAAGGACTTTTAAATGGCCCGTCAAATCAAGCTCGGCGCATTCCTGATGACCAGCGGTCACCACATTGCCGCGTGGCGCCATCCTGATGTTCCGGCCAATGCCGGGGTCGATTTCGCCCATTACAAGCGTTTGGCACAGACTGCCGAGGCTGCCCGCTTCGATGCCCTTTTTCTGGCTGACAACGTGGCCATCGCCCCCAGTGACATTGCCAGCCGCACCGCGCATTCGGTGCACTTCGAGCCGCTGACATTACTCTCGGCCCTGAGCGCGGTGACCGAGCACATCGGGCTGATTGCTACGGCCACTACCAGTTACAACGAGCCGTACCACGTGGCGCGCAAGTTTGCCTCCCTTGATCACCTGTCAGGCGGGCGTGCTGGCTGGAACCTGGTGACCTCCGACAACGCCGCCGAAGCCATGAACTTCGGCCGCGAGCAGCACTTTGGTCACACCGAACGCTACAGCCGGGCGCGCGAGTTTCACCAGGTGGTGACTGGGCTCTGGGACAGCTGGGAAGACGACGCCTTTGTCCGCGACAAGACCAGCGGGGTGTTTTACGACCCTGACAAACTGCATGTACTTAACCACGTCGGCGAACACTTTCAGGTCAAGGGTCCACTCAACGTAGCGCGCTCGCCACAAGGGCACCCGGTGGTGGTGCAAGCCGGGTCGTCCGAAGCCGGTCGCGAGCTGGCGGCGCAAACCGCAGAAGTGGTGTTTACCGCTCAGACCTCGCTGGCCAATGCACAGGCGTTCTACACCGATCTCAAAGGCCGTCTGACGCGTTACGGACGTAGTGCCGATGAGCTGAAAATCATGCCCGGCATGTTTGTGGTCGTCGGCGACAGCCAAGCCCTGGCCCAAGAAAAATTCGAGGCCTTTCAGCAATTGGTAGAACCGCAGGTTGGCGTCGCCTTGCTGGGGCGCATGCTGGGCAACTTTGACCTGTCTGAATACCCGCTGGACGGCCCATTGCCGGAACTGCCGCTGACCGACAGTGGTCAACAAAGTCGGCAGAAGCTGTTGACCGAACTGGCTGGCAGGGAGAACCTAAGCCTCGCTGAACTGGGCCGAAAGATTGCTGGCGGCCGAGGGCACTACAGCCTGATTGGTACCCCTGTACAGATTGCCGATGAACTGCAGTGCTGGTTCGAAAACGGTGCTGCGGATGGTTTCAATATTCTGGTACCGCACTTGCCAGGCGGCCTGGAAGACTTCGCGCAAGAGGTGGTACCAGAACTGCAAAAACGCGGATTGCTACGCACTCACTACGAGGGCACGACACTGCGTGAAAATCTGGGCTTGAAGCGTCCGGCCAACCGGAATGCATAGTCTTCACTACACTTGGACAGAGACTATTCGATGACTTACATCGCTGCCGAAAACCGCTATGAATCCATTCCTTATCGCCGTGTAGGCCGCAGTGGCCTCGTACTGCCCGCCTTGTCTCTGGGGCTGTGGCACAACTTTGGCGACAGTACGCCAATCGACACCCAGCGCGCTCTGTTGCGCACCGCTTTCGATCTGGGCATCAACCATTTTGACCTGGCCAACAACTACGGCCCGCCATACGGCAGCGCCGAGATCAACTTTGGTCGTTTGCTGCGTGAAGACTTCAAGCACTACCGCGATGAACTGATCATCTCCAGCAAAGCCGGTTGGGACATGTGGCCCGGCCCCTACGGCCAGGGTGGCGGTTCGCGCAAACACATCCTCGCCAGCCTCGACCAGAGCCTGCAGCGCCTGGGCCTGGACTACGTCGATATTTTCTACTCGCACCGCTTCGACCCGGACACCCCACTGGAAGAAACCGCCAGCGCACTGGCCACCGCTGTACAACAGGGCAAGGCACTGTACATCGGTATCTCGTCGTACTCCGGGGTCAAGACCCGCGAAATAGCCGCGCTGCTTAACGAGTGGAAAGTGCCGTTGTTGATTCACCAACCGGCGTACAACCTGCTCAATCGCTGGGTCGAGAAAGACCTGCTGGACACCACAGAAGCGCTGGGCGCTGGCGTGATTGCCTTCACCCCACTGGCACAGGGCGTGCTAACCGACAAATACCTGAATGGCATCCCGGCGGATGCGCGGGTCAATCGTCCGGGCGGTGGTTCATTGCAGGCCAAGCATTTGTCTGAAGCCAACATTGCCCATGCGCGTGCACTTAACGAGATCGCCAAACGCCGTGGTCAAAGCCTCGCCCAGCTGGCATTGGCCTGGACCCTGCGCGACCCGCGCGTGACCTCGGCACTGATTGGCGCCAGCCGTCCAGAGCAGATTATCGAGAACGTTGGGGCGTTGAAGAACCTGGCGTTCAGCGCTGAAGAGCTGGCCGAAATCGACCGCTTTGCACTGGAAGGCGGGATTAATCTTTGGGAAAAACCGTCTACGGCGGAGTAACCCACCCGTTTGACTGTGGAAACGAGCTTGCTCGCGATGCAGACAACGCAGTGTCATTGAAGTGCGCGTTGATCCAATCGCGAGCAAGCCCGCTCCCAACGGGAGTTTGAAGCCGTTACAACGCGTGTTCAGCCAAGCGCGCCGCCAATGCCTTGGCTTGCAAGGCAACATCTGTCACCGCGGTACTTTCCCACCATTCGCCACGCAATGGCGGGCCCATGGCAAACAGCCGTTTGGCAACCTCTGATTGGGCGTTCAACACCGCCCCGCTCCGATCCGCCGCAATGCCCAAGCCCAAATTCCCCGGACGAATCAATCCCCGCTCCAGCAACTGCCGGGGCAAGGCTTTATCCACCCGACGCCAGTCGTATTCGATGCCGGTGGAGTTGATCAACCCATCGCCCTCCACCACCCTCACGTCCGCTTGCCCGCGATAGCGCAGGCGAATCCGCGGGCGTCCATCGGCGCTCACTTCTACCCCTTGCAACGAGGCTGCGCGAAGGGTCAAGCGGCCCTCCTCCAACAGTTTTTCCAACAAGGCATTGCCCTGTGGCGGGGAGCGATGGTGATGGCTTTCCCACCACGGCCGCACATGACGCACAAACTGTCGGCGCTGTACATCGCTGGCCTGGCTCCACAGCCTGCCGATATGCACGCGCACAGTGTCCAGAGGGGCCTGCCAATCAATCCCCGCCGCCTCAGCCAGCTCGCACTGACGACGCAACGCCCGCAGCAGTTGCAGCGGACTGCGCACATCGGGCGAAAGGGTCAAGAAGTCTTCCCAGGCCGGTGGCTGACGTCGAACATGCGGCAACAGGCCATGCCGTGAAAACACCTCGATTGGCCCGCGATGCCCGGCCCGATTCAGCGACTCCAGCGCATCCACCATGGTCAGCCCGGAGCCAATGATCAGCACCCGCGCATCCACCGCCAACCCGCGCAATGCCTCGACATCCCACGGGTCCAGCGCCGCCGCGTTCAACCCGCTGGACTGGCGTTGCGCCGTACGCGCCGCCGGGAACATGCCGGTGGCCAGAACCGCCGCAGCGGCCTGCAACTGGCGGCCACCTTTGAGGGTAACCTGCACCCGATTGTCATCGGCTTGCAGGTCGACCACTTCGTCGCGAACATGGGTCAGGCTCGACCCTTGCGGCGTGCCGATGGCCAACGCCTCGGCCAGGCGCTGCTGGGCGTATTGGCCAAACAGTCCGCGTGGCGGGAACAAATGCGCGACCGGCACATGCTGCTCATCAGACTCGGGCCAGCCACCGTCCGCAATGTACGCTTGCAGCCAGCGGGTCAGATCATCGGCATCGTCCGGATCGACGCTCATACGCGCCGCGTTGCCGTTAAGGGTGTGCCCCAGTTCAGTGGCGCTGTAGGCCTCGCCCCGGCCCAGTTCGGCACGCGGCTCGACCAGAACAATGTGTCGGGCCCCCGCTAAACGCAGCAATTGCATGGCCAGCAAGGTGCCGCTCAGGCCACCGCCAACAATCAGCACATCGGCCTCACGGATGGCAGAGGTTGCCTGTCCGCCTTGTGGCTCACTCATGGTTATTCTCTCTTTTGGATGTAGGAGCGAGCTTGCCTCGCAATCTTTTGATCGTTTAAAAGATCGCGAGCAAGCTCGCTCCTACAGGGGCCTCTTTCACTAAAATGAACAACATTGCATCAGGCGCGGTCTTTCTCCCGCGCTCGGTTCAGTTCGCCGAGATTACGGTACCCCGCCCCCGAGTGCCAATCGGCCAGTTTGGGGCCTTCACCAAACAGCTTCTCGCGCAATGTCCCCGGCGCGTATTCCTTTTTGTACACCCCGCGCTTTTGCAGCTCTGGCACCAGCAAGTCCACGGCATCGATAAAGGTTTCGTGGGTCACCGCGTAGGCCAGATTGAAGCCGTCCACGTCAGTGTCGGCCACCCACTCTTCAAGCAGGTCTGCCACGGTTTCCGGGCTGCCGACAAACAGCGGGCCAAAACCGCCAATGCCCACCCAGTCCGCCAGTGCATTGGGCGTCCAGATGGTATTTGGATCGGCTGTCGAAAAGGTTTCCACCGCCGATTGAATGGCGTTGGTGTGCACATGCTTGAGCGGCTCGTCAGGTTTGAACTGGCTGAAGTCGATCCCGGTCCAACCAGAGATCAAGGCCATCGCGCCTTCGTAGCTGACGTAGCTTTTGTACTCTTCAAACTTGGCTTTGGCCTTGGCGTCGGTCTCGCCGAGGATCACGGTTTGCAGGTTGAAAATAAGGATTTTCGACGGATCACGGCCCGCTTCGGCAGCGCGACGGCGAATATCGGCCACGGTCTTTTTCAGCAGCACTTTGGACGGCGCCGCCACAAACACGCACTCGGCCTGCTCGGCGGCAAACTGCTTGCCACGGCTGGATGCACCGGCCTGGTAGAGCACCGGGGTGCGTTGCGGCGAAGGTTCGCAAAGGTGGATGCCCGGCACCTGGAAGTGTTTGCCAACGTGCTGGATCTCGTGGATTTTACTCGGGTCACTGAACACCCGGCGCTCGCGATCACGCAGGATGGCGCCCTCTTCCCAACTGCCTTCCCAGAGCTTGTAGCAGACTTCCAGGTATTCCTCGGCGTAGTCGTAGCGTGAGTCGTGCTCGGTCAGGGCTTTTTGCCCGATGTTTTTGGCACCGCTTTCCAGGTACGAGGTGACGATGTTCCAGCCTGCACGGCCCTTGGTCAGGTGATCGAGCGTCGACAAGCGACGGGCGAATGGATACGGGTGCTCAAACGACAAGGACGCCGTCAGGCCAAAACCCAGGTGTTCGGTAACCATCGCCATCGGCGGAATCAGTTGCAGCGGGTCATTGACCGGCACTTGCGCGCCCTGGCGAATCGCCGCATGACCGTTGCCTTGATAGACGTCATAAATGCCCAGCACGTCAGCGATAAACAGCCCGTCGAACTTGCCGCGCTCAAGGATTTTTGCCAGATCGGTCCAGTATTCGAGGTCTTTGTACTGCCATGAGCGGTCACGCGGGTGCGCCCACAGGCCGGGCGACTGGTGCCCCACACAGTTCATGTCGAAAGCGTTGAGACGAATTTCACGGGACATCGAATTACTCCTGAAGCTGTGGCGGCACGACGCCGTTCAAACGGTGGTTGCCAATAATCTGGTACTGCCAGCGCAAGGGTTCGCGGCCTTCCTGGGAAGGCGCCGCCGGGCGGCTGCCAGTGAGTTCCTGCTGAACATTGCCCACCGCCTGTAACGCCTCGGCGCTGGCGATCACGGCTTCGGCGGTTGCAACAAACGTCTCGGGGGCCGTGCCCGTAAAGTGTTCGGCGCGTTGATAGAGCGCATCGGCAACCTCGATGCGGATGTGCAAATCGCCAAATTTGCCGATGATGTACGGGTCGTCTACGGCCTTGTTCAAGCCGCTGAGCGCCCACGGCTGGGCCTGTTCGCGCACGAACGTCAGGGTGTGTTCCAGGCCTTGGCGCGCAAGGCGCAAGTCTTGCGCGGCTGCCGCAAGCTGGTTGGGCAAAGCAATTGCCGGGCTGTTCATAGTCGTGATTCCTCGATCAATTCCAGGCATGGCGTGGAGGCTGGATACCGTTGAGCAGGCGGTTGCCAATGAGGTGATATTTCCAGCGCGCCGGGTCATGCAGGGTGTGGGTCCGCGCATTGCGCCAAAAACGGTCCAGGTTGTGTTTGCCGAGCACCGAGCGGGTACCGGCCAGTTCGAACAGCTTGCTGCTGGCAAGCAAGGCAATTTCAGCCGACAGCACTTTGGCCTGAGCCACGATCACAGAGGCTTCGGCCACACTCTCTTCGCTGGGCGAAGCCAGTGCGTGGTCGATGGCCCGACCGGCCTTGGCTAGAATCGCGTCGGTACCATTCAAGCGCCATTGCAGATCGCCGATGGCGGCAATGGTGTAAGGATCTTGCCAGCCATGTTCCTGCTGGCTGTCGACCCAAGGCCGCGCCAGCCGCGCGTGGATCAGCGCCTGTTCAAACGCGCCATGGGCGATGCCGGTGTCCACCGCGGCCTGAATAATCTGCGAAATCGGGCCATCGGCGGTGGGCTCGTCAAACGCTTTGTGTGCTGGGATCACCGCGCTCAGCGGGACACGCACAGCCTCCAGAACAGCGCCGCCACTAGCGGTGGTGCGCTGACCGAAACCGTCCCAACTGTCGATGATGGTCAGCCCCGGATTGTCACGTTCAACGAAGGCGATAAAGGCCCGGTTCTGTTCATCAACCCCAACGGCCGGAACAATGTGGGCGAACAGCGCGCCGGTGCAGTAGAACTTCTCACCGTCGATCACCGCGTGATCGTCTTCAAAGCGAATGCGGGTTTGAAAAGCGCCTACGTTCTTGCTTTTGGACTCCGAAAAAGCATTGCCGAAGCGCCAGCCGTCCAGCGCTTTGCCGTAGTAATAACGCTTTTGTTCTTCGCTGCCGGTGTGCAGCAGAATGTCCAGCACGCCCAAGTGGTTCTGCGGGATTTGCCCCAAAGAAGAATCGGCGGCCGAAATGATCTTGATCACCTCGGCGACCGTCACATAAGACACCCCGGCACCACCGTAGGCCTTGGGCACAGTAATGCCCCACAGACCACTGGCGGCAAACTCATCCAGCTCAGGTACCGGCAAGCGGCGGTCACGATCACGCACCGAGGCTTCTTCGGCAAAACGCACCGCCAAGGCGTTAGCCACCTCAATAGCCTCGGCATCGGACGTGATCACGTGGGCCTTGGCAGGGGGTGATACAGAAATGCTCATGGGCAGACTCCAATGCAATGGAAAACACTGAAGGCGCTATTGCACAGGTCGTGCCGCTTTTAAATATCTATATAAATCAGTAATTTAATAAATTTTACAGCGAGCAAATCGCAGCAGCTACCGTGCAATCTGTCCACTTGCTGTTGGCTATGCAACAGTTGGCCAAGCAACACATGACCTGTAGGAGCGAGCTTGCTCGCGATCTTTTGACCTTTAAAAAGATCGCGAGGCAAGCTCGCTCCTACAGGACTTCAATCGCTGTTGGGGTGGCGTACAGGTTGTTAATCAGCTGTTGCAAAACCAACAGTATGGCCCGCATAAAAACGCCAATCCCCCGGATTCTCGAGCTGTGGGGGAACGGCACAGACTGTGCAACCGACATGCCAGTGACCTTTCATTTATGCAGGAGCATTGTCATGAGCCAAAACCCTCTGTCCGTCGGCACCGACTATGAAACGCTGGCCAATCGATTCCGCCCGCTGTTCCGGCAAATCGCCGCCGGTACGGTTGAGCGCGAACAGGCCCGCGAACTGCCCTTCGAGCCAATCCGCTGGCTGAAAGAAGCAGGTTTGGGCGCCGTCCGGGTACCGGTGGCATTCGGCGGCGCAGGTGCTTCGATCAGCCAGCTGTTTCAATTGCTGATCGAACTGGCCGAGGCCGACTCCAATATCGTGCAATCGCTGCGCGGCCATTTTGCTTTTGTCGAAGACCGCCTCAACGCCCCTTCCAGTCCGACGCGGGATGCCTGGTTCGCACGCTTCGTGGCCGGAGACCTGGTGGGTAACGGCTGGACCGAAGTCGGCGCAGTCAAACTCGGAGAAGTCATCACTAAAGTACGGCCGCAAGGCGCGGACTTTGTGCTCAACGGCGCCAAGTACTACAGCACCGGCAGCATTTTTGCCGACTGGGTCGATGTCTACGCCCAGCGCTCGGACAACGGCGCCGATGTGATCGCCATCGTCGACGCTCGCCACGCTGGCGTCACCCACAGCGATGACTGGGACGGCTTTGGCCAGCGCACCACCGGCAGCGGCACTTCGGTGTATATCGATGTACCGCTGAGTGCCGAACAGGTCATCCCGTTCGAAACCCGCTTCAAATACCAGACCGCCTTTTACCAGTTGGTGTTGCTGGCCGTTCTGGCCGGGATTGGCCGTGCGGTGGAGCGTGATGTGGCGCAGGAAGTCCGTGATCGCAAGCGCGTGTTTAGCCATGGCACGGCCGACACCACGCGCGGTGATGCGCAAATACAACAAGTGGTCGGGCAAATATCGGCACAGGTATATGCCGCCGAGGCCGCGACCTTGCGTTCGGCCGAGCCCCTGCAGCGCGCGTATGTCGCGCGTTTCAGTGACGATGCCGAAGCCGAACGCCACGCCAATATCGATGCCGAAATCGAGACATCAAAGGCTCAGATCGTGGTCTCGGAGTTGATCCTGCGTGCCACCAGCGACCTGTTCAACGCGCTCGGCGCTTCGGGCGTGAGCGTCAACAAGTCCCTCGACCGCCACTGGCGCAACGCCCGCACAGCTGCGTCGCATAACCCATGGATCTACAAAGCCCGGATTGTCGGGGACTGGACCCTCAACGGCACCGAACCCCTGTACGTGTGGCAAATCGGTAATAGCGTCAAAACGGGTTAAGGCTGTTGTAGTCGCTGATGTGTGGGCGCTGGATAGTGACTCAAGCGCCTTGGGAGTGCTCTGGGAATTCGACGCGCGCGCCAGGTAGTGCGAGCAAGACGCTGAGTGCCTGATCCAGTTCGCTGATCAGCCGCTCGACATCGGCGGTGCTGGTCTGTGGGCAGCACAGGGTCATGTTGTGGAACGGCGTGATCAGGATCCCGCGGTTGATCAGATACAGGTGCAAGGCCATTTGCAGGCTGTCATGGAAAGCGGCCTCGGCTTGTGCGCCGGTCTTGGGCGGCGTGGCGCAGAATTGAAACTCGCAGCGTGCCCCCAGCTCAGTCACCGACCAGTGCAACCCGTGCCGCTTGAACACCTGTCGCAGCCCTTCGGCCAATTGAGCCGCCAGCGGCAAGATGTGCTGGTAAGCCTGTTCAGTCATGACTTCTTGCAGGTTGGCGCGCATGCAATGCATCGCCAGTGCGTTGGCCGACAAGGTCGTGCCCATGCCGCTGTGGCCATGGCCAGTGCTCTGCTCGCTGTTTTTTTGCTGCACAGCTCGCATGCCTGTGGCCACGTGCTCGGTAAAGCCGAACACCGCACACGGAACACCGCCTGCGATGGGTTTGCCGACCACAAAGAAATCCGGCTGCAAGTCCCACAGGCGGGTGCAACCGCCGATGCCGGTGGAGATGGTGTGGGTTTCGTCGATGATCAGCAGGCTGGCGTATTGGCGCGTCAGTTCGCGGCATTTTTGCATAAAGCCTGGCTCGGGCAAGACCATGCCGATATTGGTCATGGCGGGCTCGCACAGCAGTGCACACACATCACCCTGAGCCAGAGCGGCCTTGAGCGCTTCAATGTCGTTGAACGGGATGGAGCGGCTGTACTGCGTCAAGTCATAGGCCTGGCCAACCAAGCCTGAGCGATGCACGGTGGCGCCCTCGCGATTGCGCACCATCACGTCATCGACCGTGCCGTGGTAGCAGCCATCAAACACCAACAAGGTGTTGCGCTGGGTGATCGCCCGCGCCCAGCGCACAACGTAACGATTGGCGTCAGTGGCGGTGGCGGTGACTTGCCAAAACGGCAAGCCGAAGCGCTCGGCCAGCAGCTCGCCGCAGACCACAGCATCTTCCCCCGGCAACATGGTGGTCAGGCCTTTGCTCGCCTGTTCGCTGATGGCACGGGCGATGGGGGCGGGTGAATGGCCGAACATGCTGCCGGTGTCGCCCAGGCAAAAGTCGGTGTACTCATGACCATCGACGTCGGTAAAGCGCGCGCCCTGAGCGTGTTGCACAAAGAGCGGCGTGGGCATGGACCAGTCGCTCATCCAGTGCATGGGCACGCCGTTGTACAGATTGGCCTGGGCACGCTCCGCCAGCGCAATCGACTTGGGATTGCTCTGGATAAAGCGCTCACGCTCATTGGCTGCGAATGACGCCACCGCTGACTCGCTGATTCCACTGCTCGACATACATAAACCCTTTTATTAATCACGCTGGTTTGGGCGGTCGTTAATTGCCAGCCGATAAGCCGCAATCAATCGCCATGTCTGCTCCGGTAATCGACCGGGCTGCGGGCTGACACAAGAAAAGCGCCAATTCAGACAGCTAAGGTGCCTTGTTCTCGACCAGACAATTGCCGCCGTCCACCACCAACACTTCGCCGGTGATGTAACTGGCCTCGGATGACGCCAAAAAGGCCACCGCGCTGGCGACTTCACGCGGGTCGCCTGCTCGGCCTATTGGCACATAACGGGCGGCTACGGCCTCTTCGGGCGTGCTGGAACCCGTCGCAACCCAGCCGGGAGCAACGCTGTTGACAGTGATCCCGTGTTTCGCCACTTCGAGCGCCAGCCCCATGTTCATACCCAGCATGCCGGCCTTGGCCGCGCTATAAGCCGCTTCCCCGGGGTTGCTGCCACGCGTACCGGTGGTCGAACTGATATTGACGATGCGCCCGTAGCCACGCGCCTGCATGCCGGGCAGCACTGCTCGCGTGAGCAAAAAGGCGGTGGTCAGGTTGCGCGCCAGTGACAGGTTCCAGGTGTGCAGATCCATGTTTGCCAATGCCGCAAAGGGCTCCGGACTGCCTTGCATGGCCATGCCAGCGTTGTTCACCAGAATGTCGATTCGCCCCCACACGGCTTCGGCCCACTGACCCAACTCGCGAACCTGCTGTTCATCGGTCAGGTCCGCCACACGGCCCTCGACCTCAACCCCTTCAGCACGCAGTTCAGCGACCCGTGCAGCGATGCGCGCACTGCTCGCGGTGATGATCAACTTGACACCCGCCTCACCCAGCCTGCGGGCAATGGCCATACCGATGCCGTGCTCGCTGCCGACTCCACTGACGAGTGCCACGCGGCCTCGGTCTATCGCGTTGAACATGGCGCCTCCCCCAAAATGCTGTAGGTGTGGGACTGAAATTTAGGTTCATAAATCTGATAATTAAAGACGATTATCATCAACAAAACTGACAACCACATGGCCTTTACCAGTGAATCACTCAACGTGTTTCTCGCAGTCGTCGACAGCGGCTCGTTCTCTGCGGCAGCCCGCAAGCTAGGGCGCGTGCCTTCGGCGGTGAGCATGGCGGTGTCGACATTGTCTGGGTCAAGAACCGCCCGCTCGGGTTGGGCGGTGTCGAGACCTACACCAATCGTTGAATCGGTTTGTGCCGCCAGACCAGCCGGTAATACGCAGTCTGCATCAGCAGCATCGCGATATAGGTCACCGGGAACGCCATCCACACGCCTTCCAGGCCGAAGTGCGCATTCAGCGCATAG
Organism: Pseudomonas sp. CCC3.1; assembly: GCF_034347405.1. Taxonomy (NCBI): domain Bacteria; kingdom Pseudomonadati; phylum Pseudomonadota; class Gammaproteobacteria; order Pseudomonadales; family Pseudomonadaceae; genus Pseudomonas; species Pseudomonas sp. CCC3.1. The sequence continues at coordinate 2,322,794 of NZ_CP133778.1, read as the reverse complement.
GCCACCGGCAGTTCAATGCACAGCACGCAGAATACCGTAATGCCCATCGGCACCAGCACCACGCCGCTGGCGCGCATGACCCCGCTGATCGCAGCCTGAAAGCCAAACACCAGAACACTCCAGAGCATGATGTGCAGCAGGTGTTCTGCCCGTGCATGCGCCTGTACGTCAGTGATGAACAGCCCCAGTAACCAGTCGGACAACACGTAGCCGAGCACCACCAAGAACCCGGTCAGGCACAGGTTGATCAACAACCCGGTGCGCAAGATCGAACCGATGCGCTCAGGACGCCCGGCACCAATGGCTTGGGCGCCGAGGATCGACGCGGTGATGGCAATCGACAGCGCCGGGAACTGCACGTAATTGACGATTTGCGTCACCGCACCATAGGCCGCCGTGGCCTCGGAGCCATGGCTGTTCACCAGGGCCAGAATCACCAGCTCCGACAGCGATAACACCACCATCTGCAAGCCGGTCGGCAGACCGATGCGCAATACCTTGCCGAGGATTTCCCGGTTCAGGCGCAACGCCCGCCACAATGCTCGATCAGGCGCCATGACATGTTTTTTATGACGCAGGCGCAGTACCAGAAACAGCATGGCCAACACGTTACTCACAAGACCTGCCAGCGCGGCACTCTGGATGCCCATTTTCGGCAGTCCTGCCCAACCGAGAATCAATGCCGGGGTCAGTACCAGGCCCACGGCGGTCGAGACCATCAGCGCCAGCAACGGCGACACCGTGTCACTCACCCCCCGCAACAACTGGGTAAACAGGATAAACACCAGCAACGACGGCATGATCAGCATCATCATCCGAGCATACCCCACGGCCTCGTCCAGGACGTCAACCGGGGTTCCCAGCGCCTGCAACGCCGGACGCGCAAACACGCTGCCCAGCACCGCTGCCGCCAGCCCGATCAAGGCCCCCAAGGTCAGCGTGGCGCCGGTGATCTGCTTGACCATCGCCGTTTCCCGCGCGCCCCATGCCTGACCAATCAGCACCGAAGCACCCGCGCCAAGGCCGATGACCAGGGCGATAAAAAAGAAAATAATCGGAAACATCCCCGACACCGCTGCCAGCGCTTGAGTCCCCAGCAGTTGCCCGACGTAGATTCCGTTAAGGGTGCCGGAAAAGCTCTGCAAGAAATTGGACAGCACCATCGGCGCGAGAAAGACCAGATAGATCTTCCACAGCGGCCGTTGTGAGGGGGTTTGCATAACGGAGGGGTCCTGATTAAAAAAGCGGTGACGCGTTATACCGCACACCGGTCAGTTTTTGTTACCAAACACAGCGTGTGGACTACCCTAGTCTGACCCTCAGCTGAACATGAAACATTATTAAGAAACGTTTCAGCTTTTTAGGGGCAAAATGTGCTCACTGCTCAAGAGACCTACACAGGTGACGGTATGACCCGCATTTTGACCATCGAAGATGATGCCGTAACAGCGAAAGAGATCGTGGCTGAATTGAGCAGCCACGGGTTGGAGGTTGACTGGGTCGCCAATGGCCGTGAAGGCCTGGTGCGCGCCGTGAGCGGCGACTATGACCTGATTACCCTCGACCGGATGCTTCCGGAGCTGGATGGGCTGGCCATTGTAACCACCCTGCGCACCATTGGTGTGAGCACGCCGATTTTGATGATCAGCGCGCTGTCTGACGTGGACGAGCGCGTACGCGGCCTGCGGGCCGGTGGCGATGATTACCTGACCAAACCTTTTGCCAGCGACGAAATGGCCGCCCGGGTTGAAGTCTTGCTGCGGCGCAAAAGCCCGGTCGACAAGCACGAAACTTCGTTGCGCGTGGCCGACCTTGAGCTGAATCTGATCACCCGCGAAGCCAGTCGCGCCGAGCAGCAACTGAGCCTGCTGCCCACCGAATACAAGCTGCTGGAATTCCTGATGCGCAACACCGGGCAAATCCTCTCGCGGATGATGATCTTCGAAGAAGTCTGGGGCTATCACTTCGACCCGGGCACCAACCTGATCGACGTGCACATCGGGCGCCTGCGCAAGAAAATCGACCCACAAGGCCTGGTGCCGCTTATTCGCACTGTTCGAGGCTCGGGTTATGTCATTGCCGAACCCCTCTAAGGGCTGGCGTTCTTCCAGCAGCCGGCTGCTGGCGCTGTACAGCTTTTTGTTCGTGGCCTGGAGCTGCATCCTCATGGGGGTGCTGTATTACGAGGTGTCGGACTACCTGGGTAACCTGGCCAAACACTCGCTGATGCAGCGCCAACATCTGTTTGCGCGCTTTCATGGCGAGCAACTGGATGATGCGCTCGCCACCAGCATGACATTCGATATGCGCGCAGTTGATGCCTATGGACTGTTTGATTCGCAACAACAGCACATCAGCGGCCCGATTCGCAGCATCCCCTCCGACCTGCCGCTGGATGGCCAGATTCACGAGTTGGCCACTTGCATCGCTTCCGACGACCCCGACCTGCCACAAGACAGCTGCGACGCGGTGGCCACCCAGACTCAAGATGGGCGCTGGCTGGTGCTGGTGCGTGATAACGGCTCGCTGTTCGCCGTGACGCGGATCATCCTGCATGCGCTGGTGTGGGGCTTGTCACTGACCATCATCCCAGGCATTGCTGGCTGGCACTTGCTGCGCCGCCGACCGCTGCAACGTATCCGGGCGATTCAGGTCAGCGCCGAGGCGATTGTCGCTGGCGACCTGACCTACCGCTTGCCGCTGTCCAACCGGCGTGACGAACTGGACATGCTGGCCGCCATCGTCAACGCCATGCTCGACCGGATTGAGCGGCTGATGCATGAGGTCAAAGGCGTGTGTGACAACATCGCCCACGACCTGCGAACCCCGCTCACCCGCTTGCGAGCGCAGTTGTACCGGATTCAGCAACAAGCGGTAGAAGGCTCACCTGAAGCGCTGCAACTGGATGAAGTGATCGGCGAAACCGATACCCTGATGGCCCGCTTTCGCGGGTTATTGCGCATTTCCGAGCTGGAAGATCACCAGCGGCGTTCGGGTTTCCTGCAACTCGAACCATTGGCCTTGCTTCAGGAACTGTACGATTTTTACCTGCCACTGGCTGAGGAGGGACAGGTCACGTTGATTTTGGACACCCCGCCAACACTTCCCAGTCTTACGGGTGACCGCGCGTTGTTGTTTGAAGCACTGGCCAACCTGCTGAGCAATTCGATCAAGTTCACCCCGGCGGGCGGCGAAGTGATTTTGCGGGCGACCGATGACGAAGGCAGCCCCCGCATTGAAGTGCTCGACACCGGCCCCGGCATTCCCGAGGCCGAGCGCAAAGCCGTGTTCCAGCGCTTTTACCGCAGCGACGACAAGCACGCAGGCTTTGGCCTTGGCCTGTCCATCGTGGCGGCCATCGTCAACCTGCATGGCTTTGGCCTTGAAGTTGGCAGCCGTGAAGGCGGCGGCGCGAAACTGACGCTGCACTGCCGCCAAAGCCTGATCAACGTGGGGTAAAAAACATCACCCTCTGCCCGTAGCAGTTGCCGAGCTCCGCGAGGCTACGTCCGACGACGCAGTCGTCGTGAAACGACAATCGGGATCATTCATATCAATCCGATTCTCAGGTTTACGATTGCTACGCAACCGGACGTAGCCTCGCGGAGCTCGGCAACTGCTACGGGTTCCGAAGACTTTTTTATTCAATAATAATCTGGCACGGTTCTTTCTTGCTTTTGCGCACTTGCATTTCTGCGACTGCGTAAAGGGAAGACATGTCTGAGTTAGACGCTATTACGGTTCCACCTAAACGACCCTGGGCCTTTGTGTGGCACTACATCCGCCAGAACCCGGGATGGTATTGGGCAATCGCCGTGCTGCAAATCGGCGCCGCGATGAGCGCCACCCTGATGCCGTATGCCATCGGCCGTATCACCGGCGCCGTCAGTGATGGCCTGTGGGATCACGCGGATGTGCTCCGGGCGAGCCTCCCGGCGCTGGGCCTGCTGTTTGGCCTGGCAGTGGCGCAAATGGTGTTCGCCCGTGGCGCAACCTTCTGCATGATCATGGTCCGCCCGCAACAGAAGGTGCAGATCACCCGTGATCTGTTTGCCTACCTGCAACAGCATTCACCGCGCTATTTCGGCGAGCATTTTGCCGGGAGTCTGGCGCAGCGCATCAGTGAGGGCAGCATCGGCTTGCTGGATGCCACCTGGGTGCTGATCGTCGAAATGCTACCGATTCTCGTGGTGCTGGCGACGAGCCTGGTCTTGCTGACACTCGCCTCGCCCTGGCTAGGGCTGGGCTTGCTGGTGTGGGTGGTGAGCTATTCGCTGCTGGCGTATGTGCTGTCACGCAAGGCTCAGGTGCTGGCCAATAATCACGCCAAAACCCGCAGTGTGACCACCGGCAAAATAGTCGATGCCGTGAGTAACCTCAGCAGCATTCGGCTGTTCGCCCGCCAAGACTTTGAACTCGGCTATTTGAGCCGCTACCAGTCCACCGAAAAGCAGGCGGCGCAGCGTTCGTTCTTCTATCAGGAGAAAATCCGCCTGTTGCAAGACAGCCTGTCAATCGTGCTGCGCGTTGGCCTGGTCGCACTGGCACTGTATTTGTGGCACGCAGGCAAAATCAGTGTCGGCGAGTTGGTGATGGTTGCCACTCTGGGCCTGATGATCGTGGCCCAGTGCAGCTTTCTGAGCATGCAGTTCATGCATTTTTTCGAATTCATCGGCAACATCGAAAACAGCATCAACACCCTGCTGCAACCCCACGAAATGCCAGATCGCAAAGGTGCCCAGCCTGCACTTATCGACAAGGGCTCAATCCACTTTCGCGATGTGAATTTCAGCTACAACCCCGGAAAACCCATCTTCAAACAGTTCAATCTGCATATTCTGGCCGGGCAACGGGTGGGGATTGTCGGTCTGTCGGGGTCAGGCAAATCGACCTTGCTCAACCTGCTTTTGCGCGCCTACGACCCGCAAGGCGGAACCATTGAGGTCGACGGCATTAACGTGCTGGACATGACCCAGCAATCGTTGCACGAACATATTGCTTTAATCCCCCAGGAGCCTGGCCTGTTCCACCGTTCATTGCGCGAGAACATTGGCTACGGCGACGTGCACGCCAGTGATACGCAAATCACCCAAGCGGCACAACGGGCCCACGCCCATGACTTTATCCTGCAAATGCCCGAAGGCTACGACGCCTTGATTGGCGAGCGCGGGGTCAAGCTATCGGGGGGCCAGCGCCAACGCATTGCCATTGCACGAGCCTTGCTCAAGAACGCACCGATTCTGGTGCTGGACGAAGCCACAGCCAGCCTCGATTCAGAGACTGAAAGCCTGATTCAAAACAGCCTCGACGACATCATGGCGGACAAAACCGTATTGGTTGTGGCACATCGACTGTCTACCCTCGCCCATCTGGACCGAATAGTCGTGCTGGATAAAGGCATCATTGTTGAAGATGGCAGTCATCAACAATTACTTGAACGTGAAGGCCTGTATTACCGACTGTGGCAACACCAGTCGGACGGTTTGTTAAGTGATAGCGACGCGCCAACGTTATCCACGTCTTAACGACTGTAGGAGCGAGCTTGTCTCGCGATCTTTTAAAGATCAAAAGATCGCGAGACAAGCTCGCTCCTACAAGGATATAGCCGCATACAGCTAATTTTTTAACGCTAACGCTATAACCCGATAACTTTTCAACTGTACGAATAAATAGCAACGAACTGTCACATCAATGTACGGTTTCTAACACCAAAGCCGCGCCCTGCCTGATTGTCCGACAATAGCAATGCAGGCCATTCTTATTAAATCCCGCCTCTCTAAGTTCGCAAGAACGCGTCGTTTTAACGCGGCCTAACACTGCCTGCCTCCGCCGAGCCATTTATATAAAAATTATAAAAAAGTTCACATGATTTACATCAATCAAACGTATTGGCACACCGGTTGCTTTACCCAGCTTAACCAAACCAAACATTAGCCATTAAAACGCCATCGTTAAAGAGATCCCGTTGTCACCACGCAGTACTGAATGCCGCGCGCGGACGCTGTTTTGTCCGCGCAGGGGGAGCGGCTTGCTTGAAGAAAGTGATTTGCCAAGGGTCGACACAACCCAACCGGAGTCATGAGGGCCCACAAGGCCATTCCAACAAACATCTAAAAAGTCGGATGGAACCATGCAGAACAAGCGTTCAGGTTTTAACTTAAAACCACTGGTTGCAAGCCTGCAACGGCACCGTTTGGTGCCGTTGTATCTCATCGCTCTGGGGATGAGCGCGGGCCAGTTACAGGCAGCAGAAACAAGTGCGGCACAAGACTCAAGCAGCCAAGGGACGGCAGCACCAACCACCCAACTGCAACGCGTTGAGGTGACGGGCTCGGCCATTCGCCGGGTGGATGCCGAGACGGCGGTACCCATCACCATTCTCAGCGTCGAACAATTGCGTAATGAAGGGGTGACCACCACTGCAGAACTGATGCAGCGGGTCAGCGGTAACCAGTCGCTGGTTAACGCGGCACGCTCTGTGGGATCGTCATCAGGGGGCTCAAGCTTTGCCGACATGCGTGGCATCGGCGCCAACAAAACGCTGGTGCTGCTCAACGGCCGACGCTTGGGCAATAACGCGGTCGACGGTTCGGCTGTCGACTTGAACACCATCCCTTTCGCCGCCATTGAGCGGGTAGAAGTATTGCGCGACGGCGCATCAGCCCTGTACGGCACTGACGCCATCGGCGGGGTGATCAACTTCATTACCAAAAAATCACTGACTGATGGCTCCCTGACCCTGGGCGGTGACACACCCAGCCACAGCGGCGGTGGCAGCAGTCATGACGTGAATGCCAGTTGGGGTTACGGCGACCTGGAAAAAGACCGCTTTAACGTGTTCGGTGTGGTGGGCTACAACAAGCAGGACAGCCTGCAAGCCAAGGATCGCTCGTTCTCTCAAAGTTACGTCCCGGGCCGTGGTCTGGACCAAACCTCTGGCGTTTCGTACCCGGCCAACTACAGCCAGAATGGCGTGACCACTAACCCGTTGTCGGCCACCGGCTGCAACGGTACTAACCTGGTCTCACGCCAGGGTGTGTGCCGCTACAACACCCGCGACTATCTGGACCTGGTGCCGGAAACCGAGAAGACCTCGTTCTTTGGCAAGGCCACCGGCAAGATCACCGATGACGACAACGTCAATCTGGAATACTTCTGGGCGCGCAATAACAACGCGGTCGCGATTGCGCCATCGTCGCTGACCGGCCTGACCATGGACCCGACCTCGCCTTATTTCCCCGGTAATGGCATCACCCCGGCGTCCTCCAGCGCGTCCTTCGATCCGACCCAGCCGATTGGGCTTAACTGGCGCGAAACCGCTGCCGGTGGCCGCTCAACCAAAGACCAGAACACCAGCCAACGCTTGGTGCTGAGCTTTGATGGCCTCGCCAAAGGCTGGGATTACAACCTCGGCGCTTCGTACAACCAAAACTCGGTGACCGAAAGCATCACCGGCGGTTTTGTCAGCGACTCCGCCATGATCGACGGCATTGCCAATGGCATCATCAACCCGTTCGGCCCGCAAAGCGCAGCCGGTCAGCGGCTGATTGATGCCAACCAATACCACGGCCAGTACATCTCTTCTGTCGGACGCGTATCGGCCATTGATGGCCGCGCCAGTCGTGAAATCGGTGACTGGTTTGGTGCTGGACCTTCCGGGCTCGCGGTCGGTGGCGAATACCGCCAAGAGAAATTCCATCAAAGCTACGCGCAGTTCGCAGGCGATCTGGGCAGCCTCGGCGTCGACCCTGATGCGGGCGTCTCAGGCGATCGCACCGTCAAGGCGCTGTACACCGAACTGAACGTGCCAGTACTGGACAGCCTCGAACTGTCGGCCGCCGTGCGTCACGACAAGTACAGCGACTTCGGCAGCACCACCAACCCGAAATACTCATTCCGCTACCAGCCGGTCAAGGAGCTCGTGGTACGCGGTGCTTACAGCGAAGGCTTTCGCGCACCGTCGCTGTATGAGCTGTACAACCCGCAATACACCACGTACACCCAGGGTTTCTACAATGACCCTCGACTGTGCACCGGCGGCACTGTGCAGCCGGGTGGCGATGCCGGTCGCGACTGCGGTCAGCAATTCCATAACCGCACGGGGGGCAACACCGATCTGTCGCCAGAAACCGCTCGCAACCTAACCCTGGGCTTTGTTTATCAACCGGTGCGTGAACTGTCTGTGGGCCTGGATTTCTGGTGGATTCACATCGCCAACCAGATCGCCGAGTTCCCGGAATCCACCGTATTTGACGATCCCAACACCTATGCCGATCGTTACATTCGCAACGCCGATGGTTCCCTCAACTACGTGCAGACCGGCCTCGCCAACCTGGGTGCAGTTAAAACCAGCGGTGTGGACGTCAGCGTCGACTACAAATTCCCGAACACGCCGTACGGCCAGTTCGGCCTGGGTCTGCAAGGCACTTATGTCTCGCGCTATGACTACCAGACCACCATTGGTGGCAGCTACACCGACAAAGTCAGCGCGTTTCAAGACGACGGCATGATTGCGCGCTGGAAGCACGTGTTGAGCGGCACCTGGAACCTGGGCGCCTACCGCGCTTCGTTGGTCAACCGCTTCACCAGCAGCTACAAGGACGCCAACCCAGACGCTAACGCGCGCGTCGCGTCGTACACCCTGTGGGATATTTCGGGAGGCTACACCTTCGACAAAACCGTGGACCTGGACGTCGGGGTTAAAAACCTGTTTGACCGCGACCCGCCGTTCACCAATCAGGCCTATAACTTCCAGAGTGGTTACGATCCACGTTACGCCGACCCGCTGGGTCGTACCTTCTTCGCCCGTGCGACTTACCACTTCTGAGTACCGCCTGCAGAAACCGTTTTGCCCTTCACCGGGCAAGCGCATAGTGAGCGCACGACGATGATCTTGTGCGAGCGGGCTTGCCCGCGAGGGTATCAACACGGTTCAACAGAAAAACCGTATCGCCTGCATCGCTGGCAAGCCAGGCTCCCACAGTTGCTCCCATAGCCTTTCAGCACCGGGCTGTGGGACTTTTCAAAGCAGTCGATGATTCAACACGCGGCACAAGGAAATTCCATCATGTCTTCACTGTTCATGCCCCTGCTCCGCTCGCTGCTGGTGCCGGTGCTGTCTTGCCTGTGCCTCAGCGTGAGCGCTGCACCCGGCCCCGCCATGACGGTCTATGGCGAAGCGCCCAAATACCCTACCGGTTTCCAGCACTTTGACTACGTGAACCCGAGCGCGCCCAAAGGCGGCTCGCTCAGTCGATCGGCGATGGAAATCGGCCAGTTCAATTACATCGCGCCCTATATCGATCAAGGCACCGGTGTCGTGCAGGTTGATCAATGGGTCTATTCGCCCCTGGCCTTTCGCTCACTGGATGAGCCTTACACGGTCTACGGACTGATCGCGCAAACCATGGAGCGCGACCCTGACGGCCTGTGGGTGCGCTTTAACCTGAACCCCAAAGCCCGTTTTGCCGACGACACGCCGATCACCGCGCCAGATGTGGCTTTCACCTACAACACCCTGATGACCAAAGGCAGCCTGAGCTATCGCATGCTTTATGGCGAGGTCAAGGACGTGGTCATCGAAGGCCCGCGGCAAATTCGCTTCGACTTCAAAAGCAACCAGAACCGCACCCTGGCACTGGATTTGGCCAGCATGCGGATTTTGCCGGAGCATTGGTGGAAGACCCGCGACTTTGCCAATGGCGGCGGCTTTGAACCGCCATTGGGCAGCGGCCCGTACTCGGTGTCGCACGTCGATCCGGGGCGCAGCATCAGTTTTGAACGCAACAAAAACTGGTGGGCCAAGGACTTGCCCGTCAGTAAAGGGCTGTACAACTTCGACCGCCTGACCGTGAATTTCTACAGTGACACCGACATCGCCCGCCAATTGCTCAAGGCCGGTGCCTTTGATTACAACCGCGAGTTCTCGGCTACTGGTTTCAGCATCGGCTACGAGAGCCCTGCCCTGAGCGACGGACGCCTGCAACGCGGGGTCTTCGCCAAGGACAAACCCGGCGCGGCCCAGGGCTTTGCCTTCAACTTGCAGAATCCGTTTTTTCAGGACCGCCGCGTGCGCCAGGCGCTGAGCCTGTTATGGGATTTCGAGTGGACCAACAAACAGATGATGCGCAATTTTTATGTGCGTCAGCAGAGCTACTTCCCGAAAAGTGAAATGGCCGCGACCCAACTGCCTGATGCCCGCGAACTGGAAATCCTCGAACCTTTGCGCGGCAAGATCCCCGATGAAGTGTTCACCCAGGTCTACCAAGCCCCCAAAACCGATGGCAGCGGTTATATCCGCGACAAGCAACTGCAAGCCCTGGCGTTGCTCAAAGAAGCGGGCTGGAGCCCTAAAGCCAACAAATTGGTGAATGCCCAAGGACAGCAACTGAGCTTCACCTTCCTGGACGGCCAAGGCGGTTTTGACCGCATGATCATGCCGTACAAGCGCACCCTGGCGCAGATCGGCATCAACATGGACATCCGCAAGATCGACTCGGCGCAATACGTTAACCGCCTCAACGCCCGCGACTACGACATGATCGTGGTCGCCTTTCCGCGCAGCGGCCAGCCCATCGTCTCGCCGGGCCGCGAAATGTACGACATGTTCGGCTCACGCAGCGCCACTCAGGTTGGCTCCTCCAACTCCTTTGTGCTGCGCGACCCAGCGGTCGACACCTTGCTCGACGGGCTGGTGCAAGCCAACAGCCGCGAAGAAATGGTGCACTACGCCCGTGCCCTCGACCGGGTGCTGCAATGGGGCTATTACCTGATCCCCAACTACTACTCGGTAGGCACCCCGACCGCGTACCAGAACCGTTTCGGCCGCCCGGCCCTGGAGCCCAAGTTTGACGAGGGCCTGGACACCTGGTGGGAAGTCAGCAAAACCGCACACACCAACGCACAGTTGAAGGGGTATTGAGATGCTGCATTACATCAATCGGCGTTTATTGCTCATCATCCCCACGTTGCTGTGCATTTTGGTGGTCAACTTTTTGATTGTGCAGGCTGCACCAGGCGGCCCGGTCGAACAGGCCATTGCCCGTTTGCAGGGTTTCAGTGGCGCGGCTGTCGGCGGTGGTGGCGGCGAAATGGCCGCCGTTGGCGCCGGGGCCAGCCGCAGCAGCCGGGGTCTGGACCCGGCACTGATCGAGGAAATCACCAAGCACTATGGTTTTGACAAACCCATGCATGAGCGCTTGTGGCTGATGCTCAAGAACTACGCTCAGCTGGATTTCGGCAACAGCTTTTTCAGGGGGGCCAAGGTCACGGACCTGATCCTGCAAAAGCTCCCGGTCTCCATCTCGCTGGGGTTATGGGCCACGCTGATTACCTACCTGATCTCGATCCCGCTGGGCATCCGCAAGGCGATTCATAACGGCAGTGCGTTTGATGTGTGGACCAGCACCGCAATCATCATCGGTTACGCGATGCCAGCCTTCTTGTTCGCCATCTTGCTGATCGTGGTGTTCGCGGGAGGCAGTTATGTGAGCTGGTTTCCGATCCAGGGCATGGTCTCGGATGACTTCGACAGCCTGAGCTTCTTCGGCAAGATCGCAGACTACCTGTGGCACATGGTGTTGCCGGTCAGCGCCCTGGTGATCGGCGGATTCGCCACGCTGACCATCCTCACCAAAAACAGTTTCCTCAACGAGATCAGCCGCCAATACGTGGTCACCGCACGGGCCAAGGGCCTGACTGAACAGCGGGTGTTGTACGGACACGTGCTGCGCAACGCCATGTTGCTGGTGGTGGCTGGCATTCCCCAGGCGCTGATCGAGGTGTTCTTCGCCGGTTCCTTGCTGATCGAGACCATTTTCAACCTCGATGGCATCGGCCGCATGAGCTACGAGGCGGCGATCTCGCGGGACTATCCGGTGGTGTTCGGCACGTTGTTCCTGTTCACCCTGTTCGGCCTGCTGATCAAGCTGATCGGCGACATCTGCTACACCTTGCTCGACCCCCGTATCGACTTCTCGGCGAGGACTGCCTGATGTTTACCCTCTCTCCTCTGAGCCGTCGGCGCTTCGCCCACTTCAAGGCCAACCGCCGTGGCTGGTGGTCACTGTGGCTGTTTGTCGGCCTGTTCGTGGTGTGCCTGGGCGGCGAACTGATCGCCAACGACAAACCCTTGGTCATCCATTTCAAAGACCAGTGGTACTTTCCAATCGTCTCCAGCCACATCGAAACCGACTTTGGCGGCGAGTTGCCCTTCGAACCTGATTACCGCAGCGATTACGTGCGCCAACTGATTACCGGCCAAGGGGGCTGGATGCTCTTTGCGCCCATCCCGTTCAGCTCCGACACCGTCAATTACGACCTTAAGGTGCCCTCCCCCAGCCCGCCCAGTACCAGCAACTGGCTGGGCACTGACGAACAGGCGCGCGACGTGCTGGCACGGGTGATTTTCGGCGCACGGATTTCCATCCTGTTTGCCTTGATCCTCACTGCCATCAGTGCGCTGGTGGGCATTACTGCCGGGGCCTTGCAAGGCTTTTATGGCGGGCTGGTGGACTTGATCGGCCAGCGCGTACAAGAAGTCTGGGCCGGACTGCCGGTGCTGTATTTACTGATCATCCTCTCGGGCTTTATTGCCCCCAGCTTCTGGTGGCTGCTGGGGATCATGGCGCTGTTCAGTTGGCTGGCACTGGTAGACGTGGTGCGCGCCGAGTTCTTGCGCGGGCGCAACCTGGAATACGTGAAAGCAGCGCGGGCATTAGGCCTGACCAATGGCGCACTGATGCGTCGGCACATACTGCCCAACGCCATGACCTCGACCCTGACCTACCTGCCGTTCATTTTGACCGGCGCGATTGCCACCCTCACTGCGCTGGACTTTCTGGGCTTCGGCATGCCGCCGGGCACCGCCTCGCTAGGCGAGTTGATCGGCCAGGCCAAACGCAACCTGCAAGCCCCGTGGCTGGGCCTGACCGCGTTCTGCGCGCTGGCGTTGATTTTGTCGTTACTGGTGTTTATCGGCGAAGCCTGCCGCGATGCCTTTGACCCTCGGTCTTGATAATTGAGAACTGACATGAGCGACACATTGATTGAAATACGTGACCTGCGCGTCGGCTTCGGCAGCAAGGAAGTCGTCCACGGGGTCAACCTCGACATCCGCCGTGGCGAGTGCCTGGCGCTGGTGGGTGAGTCGGGCTCGGGCAAGTCGGTCACGGCGCATTCGATTCTGCGCCTGCTGCCGGGCAAGAACGTGCACACACACGGCAGCATCCGCTACAACGGCATCGATCTGGTGAATGCCAGCCCTGCGCAATTGCGCAGCCTGCGCGGCAACCGCATCGCGATGATCTTCCAGGAGCCGATGACCTCGCTTAACCCGCTGCACACCGTGCAAAAGCAAATCAGCGAAATCCTCATCACCCACAAAGGCCTGAAAAACCGCGCCGCCCGTGACCGCACCCTGGAGTTGCTGACGCTGGTGGGTATACGCGACCCCGAAAAACGCCTCAACGCCTACCCGCATCAACTGTCCGGTGGCCAACGCCAGCGGGTGATGATCGCCATGGCGCTGGCCAACGAGCCGGAGCTGTTGATTGCTGACGAACCGACCACGGCACTGGACGTGACGGTGCAGCAAAAAATCCTCGAACTGCTGATCGACCTGCAACAGCGCCTCGGCATGTCGTTGTTGTTGATCAGCCACGACCTCAACCTGGTGCGCAAAATCGCTCAGCGCGTGTGCGTGATGCGCGGTGGCGAGATCGTCGAGCAAGCCGACTGCGAAGACCTGTTCCGCGCTCCGCAACACCCTTACAGCCGCCTATTGATCGAAGCCGAACCTAGCGGCTGCCCGGTGCCCGGCAATCACCTGCACACCCTGCTGGAAGTCGACAACCTGAAAGTCTGGTTCCCCCTGCCCAAGCCGCTGTTCAGCCGCGAGCGGCATTACGTCAAGGCGGTGGACGGGGTCAGCTTTGCGCTGAAAAAAGGCAAAACCCTGGGCATTGTCGGCGAGTCCGGCTCGGGGAAATCGACCCTAGGCCAGGCCATTTTGCGGCTGGTGGATTCGCAGGGCGATATTCGCCTGAACGGCAAACAACTGAACAGCCTCAACCAGGACGCACTGCGCCCGCTGCGCCGACATATGCAGGTGGTGTTTCAGGACCCGTTCGGCAGCCTGAGCCCGCGTATGTCAGTGCAGCAGATCATCAGCGAAGGCCTGCTGGCCCACGCCATTGGTACCGAGCAAACGCGTGAAGACGCGGTGATTCGCGTGCTCCAAGAGGTCGGGCTCGACCCCCAAAGCCGTCACCGATACCCGCATGAATTCTCGGGTGGGCAGCGCCAGCGTATTTCCATCGCCCGTGCGCTGATCATGGAACCTGAGTTGATATTGCTCGACGAACCGACCTCGGCACTGGACCGCACCGTGCAAAAACAAGTGGTCGACTTGCTGCGCGACCTTCAGGCCCGGCATGGTCTGACCTACCTGTTTATCAGCCATGACCTGGCAGTGGTGCATGCCTTGGCCCACGACATGATCGTGATCAAGGACGGCAAAGTGGTGGAACAAGGCGATGCGCAGTCGATATTCGAAAACCCGCAGCATGCCTATACCCAGGAGCTGTTGCAGGCCAGTAGTTTGAAACCGGTTCGAGCAGAAGCCGAATTAGCCTGAGAACGCAAATCCCCTGCAGGAGCGAGCTTGCCTCGCGATCTTTTAAAAGATCAAAAGATCGCGAGGCAAGCTCGCTCCTACAGAAGGGCGTTACGTTTTTTTACAAAAATTAACCTAACTTGGCACAGTTTTTCCTTGTCATTGTGCGTTAGCAATTCACCGGTCGAATTTACGGCTTCCGGGGTGCGTAACCCGCACCAATTGCGAACGCGGACGCAAACGCTGTCCACATTCAGTGCAAAGACTGACCAAAAGTCATGTCAATGACCGACTGCTTTAAAGGAATAAGAACGATGTCTGATGTCTGCACGCTGCAAAGAATGTCCCGCCTGTGCCCCTGCGCGTTCGTCTCGTGTTTACCCTCCCGCGCCACTCAATCCCCCCCAGGCATCGATACATAGCCTGAACTGCGTCGTCGTGCCCGCCATGCGTTTGGGCGCTGGATAGACGCGTATTGCCTTTCGAAATGCCCGTACTTGGCCAACTCTCTTCGAGCTGCCAAAGCGGACTTCTTTGCTTTGAAAAAAGGTCAGTCATGTCTGAAGTTGACGCTATTTCCGTTCCTCCCAAACGGCCGTGGGCTTTTGTTTGGCATTACATCCGACTGTATCCGCGCTGGTATTGGGCCATTGCCGCGTTGCAAATCGGCGCTGCCATGACCGCCACCTTGATGCCGTACGCCATCGGCCGCATTACCGGCGCGGTCAGCGATGGTGCGTGGGATCACGCTGATCTGTGGCAGGCCAGCTTGCCCGCCCTGGGCCTGCTATTCGGTCTGGCCGTGGCACAAATGCTCTGCGCCCGTGGCGCGACGCTGTGCATGATCATGGTTCGGCCGCAGCAGAAAATACGCATCGTGCGGGATTTGTTCGCCTACTTGCAGCGCCATTCGGCGCGTTATTTCGGCGAGCATTTTGCCGGCAGCCTGGCGCACCGCATCGGTGAAGGCAGCATTGGCCTGCTGGAAATCACCTGGTCGTTGGTGGTCGAAATGCTGCCGATTCTGGTGGTACTGGTCACAAGTCTGGTGTTGCTGACACTGGCGTCGCCCTGGTTGGGGCTGGGTCTGCTGCTGTGGGTGGTGGCGTATTCGCTGCTGGCTTTTGTGCTGTCACGCAAGGCACAAGTGCTGGCCGCTGATCATGCTCAAGCACGCAGTGTCACCACCGGCAAGATTGTCGACGCCGTCAGCAACCTGGCCAGCATCCGCCTGTTTGCCCGTCAGCACTTCGAACTCGACTACCTGACCCGTTACCAGACCCAGGAAAAACAGGCCGCGCAACGCTCGTTTTTCTATCAGGAAAAAATCCGTCTGTTGCAGGACAGCCTGTCGATTGTGTTGCGTGTCGGCCTCGTTGCCCTGGCGTTGTACTTGTGGCACGTGGGCAAAATTGACGTCGGCCAACTGGTGATGGTGGCTACATTGGGCCTGATGATCGTGGCTCAGTGCAGCTTCCTGAGCATGCAGTTCATGCATTTCTTTGAGTACGTCGGCAACATCGAGAACAGCATCAACACCTTGCTGCAACCTCACGAAATGCCGGATCGGGCGAATGCCGTCCCCGCCGACATTAAAAAAGGTGCCATCCAGTTTCGCGACGTGCACTTCGGCTACAGCCCGGACAAACCGATTTTCAAGCACTTCAACCTCAATATTCGAGCAGGTCAGCGGGTCGGGATTGTCGGGCTGTCCGGCTCCGGCAAGTCGACATTGCTCAACCTGCTCTTGCGTTCATATGACCCGCAAAAAGGCAGAGTCGAAGTCGATGGCGTTGATATTCAAGGCATGACCCAGCAATCGCTGCACAGCCATATCGGCCTGATCCCACAGGAACCAGGTTTGTTTCACCGCTCACTGCGGGAAAACATCGGTTACGGCGACGTACACGCCAGCGAAGCACAGATCGTGCTGGCCGCCAAACGCGCCCATGCCCACGACTTTATCCTGCACATGCAGGACGGTTATGACGCTTTGATTGGCGAACGTGGGGTCAAATTGTCGGGCGGTCAGCGCCAGCGCATCGCCATTGCGCGGGCCTTGCTGAAAAACGCACCGATTCTGGTGCTCGATGAAGCCACCGCCAGCCTCGATTCAGAAACCGAAAGCCTGATTCAAAACAGCCTGGACGACATCATGGCGGACAAAACCGTGCTGGTCGTAGCTCATCGTCTGTCGACCATCGCGCATCTGGATCGCATTGTGGTACTGGACAAGGGTTTGATTGTTGAAGATGGCAGCCACCAACAGTTAATTGAACTTAAAGGTCTTTACTACCGTTTGTGGCAGCATCAATCAGATGGTTTGTTAAGTGAAAGTGATGCATTGAAAGATGACTTACTGGTCACTTAGTCCATTAAACAGTGGCCATTACAGACAATCTGCGCCTATTAACTTACTTATTGATTAAACGCGCCCTTTGCTGCCTGTTTTATAGAGTGCTGATTTAACCGATCAAACCCATATGCCCCAACACACACTGTTTGGTGGCAAACCCAGTGAACATTACCCGTGTTCATTAACCCTATAAGGCCCTGCCATTAAAACTGGGGGCCTTGTTCTGAAAAGGACAGTCATGATGAGTAGTGCACAATCGTCGCTCAGACGGTTTATGCAAACCTGCGCGCATTTGCCCGATTTTGTTTCCCTGCGCCTGGTTGAACATCAATCACACACCTTGGCCGTGACCCGCAATGTTATTGAACCGCCCTCCTTGCGCAATGAATGCGGGGTGATGGTGTGTGTGCATGTCGACGGCCAACAGGCCTTTGCTGCGACCAGCGACATCACGTTGCCAGGCCTGCAACAGGCACTGGAACGTGCACAACAAACGGCCAAAGCCCTGCACGGCCACAGTCTGTTGCAGCACCCTGCGGCGAAAAACCAGGGCATTCAGGCGCACTACCGCTCTCCCGAACTGGACCTGGCGTTGCCGGACACTGCCGACTGGCTGGCGCTGTTAATGCAAACCTCGCAGCAAGTGCCCAACGACCCGCGACTGGTGCATTGGTCGGCCCGCCTGCGCGTGGTGCAAGAACAACAGCTGTACCTGGACAACCAAGGCGCTGATATTTTGCGCAGCCAGCAGCAGTTATTCCCCGAAATTGGCGTCAACGCCTTTGATGGCCAGCAAAGCCAGCGCCGCACTTATAACGTTGCGCAGCAAGGCAGCGCCAATATCGTCACCCACTCAGGCTTTTTGGATGAGGCGCGGCGCGTTGCTGATCAAGCACTGCAATTATTGCTGGCCCCCAATACCCCGCAAGGCCCACGGGACGTGCTGTTGATGCCGGATCAGATGATCCTGCAAATCCACGAATCGATTGGCCACCCCCTCGAAATGGATCGAATCCTGGGCGATGAACGCAACTACGCGGGCACCAGCTTTGTGACCCCTGACATGTTTGGTCATTACCGCTATGGCTCCGACCTGCTGAATGTCAGCTTCGACCCGAATGTCTCCGGCGAACTGGTGAGTTACAGCCATGACGACGAAGGTTTGCAGGCCGAAAAACAGCTGCTGATCAGTCAGGGCATTTTGCAGCGGCCCATGGGCGGCGCGCTGTCCCAGGCCCGCAGCGCCTTGCCGGGAGTCGCCAACAGTCGCGCCTGCAGCTGGAACCGGGCGCCTATTGATCGCATGGCCAACCTCAATATCGAGCCCGGCGATCAGTCGATGCAGCAACTGATTGGCGGCATCGAACACGGCATTTTAATGGCCACCAACCGCTCCTGGTCGATTGACGACGCGCGCAACAAGTTCCAGTTCGGCTGTGAATGGGGCCAGCTGATTGAAAACGGTGAGCTGGGCGCAGTGGTGAAAAACCCGAATTATCGCGGGATTTCGTCGCAGTTCTGGCGCAAGTTGAGCGCCGTGGGCGATGCCTCGACTAACGAGATCATGGGCACGCCTAATTGCGGCAAGGGCGAACCTAACCAGGGAATCACCGTTGGCCACGCGTCCCCGGCCTGCGTTTTTAGCCATCTTGATGTGTTCGGAGGCCAAGCCTGATGAGCAATTGCCGATTCGCCAGCGCCTTCAAAACGCTGGAACACTGGCTCAAACAGCAGTTGCATGCCCAAGAACATTTCACGTTGTGGTATGCCGCCGAAGACAGCCAGTTCGTGCGTTTCAATCACGGCAAAGTGCGCCAGGCCTACCCGGTGCTGCAAATTGAGTTGACCGTACGCCTCATCCTCGACGAACGACACGCCAGCGCGCGGATAAACCTGAGCGGCGATTTCGAGCAAGACACCGTGCAATTGGGCCAGACCCTCACTCTACTGCGCGGCGTACTCGATGTACTGCCCGCCGACCCGTATCTATTACTCAACACTGAGCAGTGGACATCTGAACGTCAGGTGCCGGGGCGCGTTCCTGAGTTGCAGCAAGCCATCGACAGTATTTGTGACTTGAGCCAAGGCCTGGACATGGTCGGCATTTATGCCGCCGGCACCCTGTATCGCGGGTTCGCCAATAGCTGGGGCGCCTGCGGCTGGCATGAATGCGCCAACGCGCTGTTTGACTGGAGCCTGTTCGATGCCAGTGGTGAAGCGGTCAAAAGCACCTATGGTTCAGCCGATTGGGATGCACAGGTTTTAGCCGATTTGTTTGCAAAAGCCCGCGAACAACTGCACCACCTGAGCACACCCAGAATCAGCCTCAAACCCGGACAGTACCGAGCTTACCTGGCACCTGCGGCATTGGATGAGGTGCTGTCGATGCTCAGTTATGACGCATTTTCGGCCAAGGCTTTCGCCAACCGCCAGAGTGCGCTGCAACAATTGCAACTCGGCAAGCAGCAACTGTCGCCACTGGTAAACCTGCGCGAGCAACCTTCAAGCGGTTTTGAACCCGGCTTCGGACATGACGGTGCACCACGACAGAACATCGACCTGATCCAGGCAGGAAAATTGGTCGGACAGTTGGTCAGCTCGCGTTCGGCCGCCGAATACGGCTTGCAGGCCAACGGCGCCGACCAGCAGGAAATACCCCACACACTGGTCATGGCACCCGGCGAACTGGCCACGGCGGATGTGCTGCGCGAACTGGGAACGGGCTTGTACATCAGTAACTTGTGGTACTTGAACTATTCCGATGCGGGCTCGGCACGCATGACCGGCATGACCCGCTTTGCCACCTTCTGGGTTGAGAACGGCGAGATCGTCGCGCCCATCGAAACCATGCGTTTTGATGACAGCGTGTACGACATGCTGGGCACTCATTTGCTGGCCCTGACGCGTGAACAAGCCTTGTGCATCGACTCGCGCACCTATGAGCGTCGTTACCTGGACAGTCACGTCCTTCCGGGCGCTCTTTTAGAGCGCTTGACCTTGACGCTCTAATACACCGGTTAAATGATGCACTGTTAACAGGCAACACCCCGTTACTTTGGTGCACTACTTTATAACTCGACCGTATTAACGTTTGATTGTCGGACAATAAACCCGATGATCAAAGTCGACAAGTAAGGCACCTCGTATGACTAAGTGGCGTTAATTAAGTACGCAACTTATTAACGCCACCGATTTGATGAATCCGCGTCGTGCAACATGAATATTGCCTTATGAAAACTGCAATTTCTTATTGTTGGCACAGCGGTTGCTATACATAACTTAACGAAATCTTACAAAACTCCAAGAATCGATCCGTTGACTTAACTAGCAGGAGCTCACATGACAACTTCCCCCCGCAGTGGCTAAACCCGTTTACACGTGACCACTCACGTGAGCGAACGCCATTGAAATAACCGTTGAACACATAGTTCTCGTCCCTGCACGCAAGGGCGAACGGAGCCTTATTGCCCTTCATTTTGTCGAGGGACTCTTAATGAGTGACGAGGTAAAACATAAAGAGCGGCCTGCCCCTCTACTCGGCGCTGAGCGTGTGCAGCAGTGGACTCATATTCCACATGTTCCCAACACCTCGCAGCCGGGCGGGCTGAGCAAGCCGCACATCCTGTTGCTGATCGGCGTGGTTGCCGTGCTGCATGGCAGCGCCTGGTGGTTTTTCCAGCAGTCCAGACCCGCCCCGGTGATTACCCCGCCGGAAATTCCGGAAATGACCGTCGAGCTCACCAGCCCGGCGCCACCGGCACCGCCTGTCGAGGAGCCGCCACCACCACCACCACCGCCGCCAGAACCCGAAGCACCGCAAGAAGATGAAGATGCGGTCAAGGAGCCACCCCCTAAACCTGTGGAGAAACCCAAGCCCATCGAAAAACCCAAGCCTGTGGTCAAGCCCAAGCCGGTGCAGAAACCGCAACCGCCCAAACCCGCACCACCGGCACCTGCGGCGCCAGCAGCACCCACCGCGCCAACTGCGCCCGCAGCCCCGGCAGCAGCGCCTGGACCGGTCAAGGAAACGGCTGCGGTGTCCGGATTGGCCAGCCTTGGCAACCCGCCACCGGAATACCCGGCCCTGGCATTGCGCCGCAATTGGGAAGGTTCGGTGGGGTTGAAAATCAAGGTGCTGCCCAACGGCCGTGCCGGTTCAGTGGAGGTCATCAAGTCCAGTGGCAAGCAAGCGCTGGATGACGCCGCCGTCGCCGCTGTACGCAACTGGAAGTTTGTCCCGGCCAAACGCGGGGACACACCGATAGAAGGGTTCGCCACCCAAACCATTGCTTTCAAATTGCCGGAATAACCCCATCGGGTACCGACACTTACTTAATTAGCCGCGTTATTTAACCGCAGTGCGAGGTATAGCCATGAACGAGTCTCTGTCTTCCATGATTGTCCCGGGGGTACTTTGGGCATTGGTGCTTTTTTCGGTGATGAGTTGGGCCTTGTTGCTCATCAAGTCATCGCAATACCTGCGTCAGAAATCCCAGAACAACCAATTCACCAAAGCCTTCTGGGCCGCTCCCGACTTGCTGACCGCAGCCGAACACGCCAGCCAGTACCCAGGCTCCCTGGCCCGCATCGCCAACAGTGGTTTTGAAGCCATGATCGTCGATGACACGCCACGCACCACGCAACAATTGGCCAATACCATCAACCGCTCCGACCGCCTGGAACGCAACCTGCGTCAGCAGATCCAGAAAGAGCGCCGCGCCCTTGAAAGCGGCCAGGCGATTCTCGCCAGTATCGGCAGCACCGCGCCCTTCATCGGTCTGTTCGGTACGGTCTGGGGCATCATGGAAGCCTTGCAAAGCATCGGCGCCAGCGGCTCCGCCAGCCTGGAAACGGTTGCCGGCCCTATCGGCCACGCCCTGATCGCCACCGGTGTCGGCATCGCGGTCGCGGTGCCTGCGGTGTTGATTTACAACTTCTTCCTGCGTCGCCTCAAACTGGCCTCGGCCAACATGGACGACTTTGCCCATGACTTCGACGCCCTCGCCCAGCGCAGCGCCTTCGCCATCGACCGCCAGGCCATTGCCACCAAACGCACCGCCGTGCGGGAGGCAAGCTGATGTCTTTCTCAACGCAAGACAGCGATGAAGTGCTCAGCGAAATGAACGTCACCCCGCTGGTGGACGTGATGCTGGTACTGCTGGTGGTGTTCATCGTGACCACGCCGATGATGACCAACGCCATCAAAATCAACCTGCCCAAGACCGACGCCGTGGCCACCGAGAAAAAGAAAGACCCGGTGGTGGTCAGCGTCGATCAGGACGGCAAATTCTTCCTGGCCAAAAACGAAGTGGCCCCTGAACTGCTGGAAAAAAGCCTGCAGGACGTCAAGGCCCAGGACCCGGAAGTGCGGGTCCAGTTACAGGCTGACGAGGGTGTCAATTACGGCCAGGTAGCCAAGGCCATGGCCTCGATCGAGCGCTCCGGCATTACCAAGATTTCGGTAATGACCGCGAGGTAACGCTTAGCTGTTTCCCGCTGTAACCCAACGCCGCGCGCGAACGCTGTTTGTTCGCGCAGGGGAGCGGCTTGCTTGAAAAAAGTGTTTTGCCACGGGTCGACACAACCCAACTGGAGTCATGAGGGCTCACAAGGCCATTCCAATAAACGTCTGAAAAAGTCGGAATTAACCATGCAGATGAAGAGTTCAGGTTTCACCCTCAAACCGCTCGTTGCAAGCTTGCAGCGCCACCGTTTTGTGCCGCTGTATCTGGTTGCTCTGGGGATGAGCGCAGGCCAGTTGCAAGCAGCAGAAGCCAGTGCACCCGATGACTCGGCCAATGCGGTCAGCGCTGCGGCTGTCAGCGCCCATGCAGCCGCCGCCCCCGCGACGACGCAGTTGCAACGTGTAGAAGTGACGGGCTCGGCGATTCGCCGGGTAGACGCAGAAACCGCGGTGCCCATTACGATTCTGCGCGCCGAACAACTGCGCAATGAAGGTGTCACCACCACTGCTGAAATCATGCAGCGGGTCACGGGCAACCAGTCGCTGCGCAACCCGGCCAGTTCGGTGGGTGCGGCCACAGGCGGTTCCAGCTTTGCCGACATGCGCGGTATTGGCGCCAACAAAACCCTGGTGCTGCTCAACGGCCGCCGTTTGGGTAACAACGCCATCGACGGTTCGGCTGTCGACCTGAACACCATCCCTTTTGCAGCCATCGACCGGGTAGAAGTGTTGCGCGACGGCGCATCGGCTTTGTACGGCACTGACGCGATTGGCGGGGTGATCAACTTCATCACTAAAAAATCCATGACGGACGGCACACTGTCGGTGGGCGGCGAAGGCGCTGATGCCACAGGTGGTGGTGAAAGCAAGGACCTGAGCGCCAGTTGGGGCTATGGCGATCTGGACAAAGACCGGTTTAACGTCATGGGCGTGGTCGGTTACAACAAACAAGGCGCACTGCGAGCCAACGACCGCACCTTCGCCACCACCTACGCACCGGGCCGTGGCCTGGATCAGACCTCCGGCACCTCGTACCCCGGCAACTACAGCCAGGGCGGCGTGAGCACCAACCCGCTGTCACCCGGCAACTGCAACGGCCCCGACCTGGTGGCGCGCCAAGGCGTTTGCCGCTTCGACACGCGCAATTACATCGACTTGCTGCCTGCCACCGAAAAAACCTCATTCTTCGGCAAAGCCACCGGCAAGATCACTGACGACGACAACGTCAACCTTGAGTACTTCTTCGCCCGCAACAACAACGCGACCCAAGTCGGCCCAGCGCCACTGACAGGCCTGAGCATGGACCCGTCGTCGCCGTTCTTCCCGGGCAAAGGTATTACGCCTGCGTCCAGCAACCCCAACTTCGATCCCACCCAGCCTATCGACTTCAACTGGCGTGAAACGGCAGCGGGTGCACGGGCCTCCAAAGACCAGAACACCAGCCAACGCCTGGTGCTGAGCTTTGACGGTGTGGCCAAGGGCTGGGACTACAACGTCGGTGCCTCGTACAACCAGAACAAAGTGATTTCCAGCGTGACGGGCGGTTATGTCAGCGACGCGGCCATGATTGATGGCATCGCTGATGGCATCATCAACCCGTTTGGCCCGCAAACAGCAGCTGGGCAAGCGCTGATCGACGCCAACCAGTACCACGGCCAGTATTCCTCTTCGGTCGGTCGAGTGACCGGTCTTGATGGCCGCATGAGCCGCGAAATTGGCGACTGGTTTGGTGCAGGTTCTGCCGGTCTGGCCATTGGTGGCGAGTTCCGTCAGGAAAAATTCCATCAGAGCTATGAGCAATACGCAGCGGACATTTCCAGCCTGGGCGTCGACCCCGATGGCAGCGTGTCAGGTGATCGCACCGTCAAGGCGGTGTACACCGAACTGAACGTGCCCGTACTGGACAGCCTCGAACTGTCGGCCGCTGTGCGTCACGACAAATACAGCGACTTTGGCAGCACCACCAACCCGAAATACTCGTTCCGCTACCAGCCAATCAAAGAGTTGGTGGTTCGCGGTGCGTACAGCGAAGGCTTCCGTGCCCCCTCGCTGTATGAGCTGTACAACCCGCAATACACCACCTTCACCCAGGGTTACTACAACGATCCCAAACTGTGTACGGGTGGTGTCGTGCAACCGGGCGGCAATGCCGGGCGTGACTGCGGCCAGCAGTTCCATAACCGCACAGGCGGCAACACCACCCTGTCGCCAGAAACCGCGCGCAACGTGACACTGGGCTTCGTTTATCAGCCAGTTCGCAACCTGTCGATGGGGCTGGACTTCTGGTGGATTCACATCGCCAACCAGATCGCCGAGTTCCCGGAATCCACAGTGTTTGATGATCCGAACGCGTATGCCGATCGCTTCATTCGCAACTCCGACGGCACCCTCAACTACGTACAAACCGGCCTCGCCAACCTGGGTACAGTCAAAACCAGCGGTGTCGACGTATCGCTCGACTACAAATTCCCGAACACCCCGTATGGCCAGTTCGGCCTGGGTCTGCAAGGGACGTACGTTTCGCGTTATGACTACCAGACCACCATTGGCGGCAGCTACACCGACAAGGTTGGGCAGTTTGAAGACGACGGCATGATCTCGCGCTGGAAGCACGTACTGAGCGGCACCTGGAACCTGGGCGCCTACCGTGCGGCCTTGGTCAACCGCTTCACCAGCGGCTATGACGACGCCGATCCGGACACTCATTCACGCGTAGCCTCGTACACCCTGTGGGACATCTCTGGGGGCTACACCTTCGACAAAACCGTGGACCTGGACGTGGGCATCAAAAACATGTTCGACCGCAACCCACCGTTCTCGAACCAGGCCTACAACTTCCAGAGCGGGTATGACCCTCGTTACGCCGACCCAATGGGCCGTACTTTCTTCGCCCGTGCGACTTACCACTTCTGAGTGATCTGCGGCGCGGGCCTACTCCAGCCCGCGTCGGCTTAACTGCGAAATCGCGACCCCACGACCTTTTAACGCGCAAGGAAGTGGGGGTTTTTCAACGCAGTCGATGGTTCAACACGCGGTACAAGGAACTCCCATCATGTCTTCACTATTCCTGCCCCTGCTTCGCTCTCTGCTGATTCCCGTGCTGTCTTGCGTGTGCATCAGCGTCAGCGCCGCGCCCAGCCAGGCCATGACGGTCTATGGCGAGGCGGCCAAATACCCGGACAATTTTCAGCACTTCGACTTTGTGAACCCCAACGCCCCCAAAGGCGGTTCGCTCAGTCGGGCGTCGATGGAAATTGGCCAGTTCAACTACATCGTCCCCTATATCGACCAGGGCACCGGCGTGATACAGGCCGATCAATGGCTGTATTCGCCCCTGGCGTTTCGCTCACTGGACGAGCCCTACACGGTCTACGGACTGATCGCACAAAAGATGGAACGCGACCCTGACGGCCTGTGGGTGCGTTTTTACCTGAACCCCAAAGCCCGTTTCGCTGACGACACCCCGATCACCGCGCAAGACGTGGCATTCACCTACAACACCCTGATGACCAAAGGCAGCCTGAGCTTTCGCTTGCTCTATGGCGAGGTCAAGGACATGGTCGTCGAAGGCCCGTTGCAGGTCCGCTTCGACTTCAAGAACAACCAGAACCGCACCCTGGCGCTGGACTTGGCCAGCATGCGGATCATGCCCGAGCATTGGTGGAAAACCCGCGACTTCACCACTGGCGGCGGCTTTGAAGCGCCCCTGAGCAGCGGCCCGTATTCGGTGTCGCAGGTTGACCCCGGTCGCAGCATCACCTTTGAGCGCAACAAGAACTGGTGGGCCAAAGACTTGCCCGTCAGCAAAGGCTTGTACAACTTCGACCGCATGACCGTGAATTTCTACAGTGACACCGACATCGCCCGCCAACTGCTCAAAGCCGGTGCCTTTGACTACAACCGCGAGTTCTCGGCCACCGGTTTCAGCATCGGCTATGACAGCCCGGTCTTGACCGACGGGCGCCTGCAACGCGGGGTCTTTGCCAAGGACAAACCCGGCGCGGCCCAGGGCTTTGCCTTCAACTTGCAGAACCCGTTCTTTCAGGATCGCCGCGTGCGCCAGGCGTTGAGCCTGCTGTGGGATTTTGAGTGGACCAACAAGCAGATGATGCGCAATTTCTATGTGCGCCAGCAGAGCTACTTCCCGAAAAGTGAAATGGCCGCCACTGACCTGCCCGACGCCCGTGAACTGGAAATTCTCGAACCCTTGCGCGGCAAGATCCCCGATGAAGTGTTCACCCAGGTGTATCAGGCACCGAAAACCGATGGCAGCGGCTATATCCGCGACAAACAACTGCAAGCGCTGGCGCTGCTCAAAGAGGCAGGCTGGAACCCAAAAGACAACAAACTGGTGAATGCCCAGGGCCAGCAACTGAGCTTTACCTTTCTGGATGGCCAAGGCGGCTTTGACCGGATGATCCTGCCCTACAAGCGCACCCTGGCGCAGATCGGTATCAACATGGACATCCGCAAGATCGACTCCGCGCAGTACATCAACCGCCTCAACGCCCGCGACTACGACATGATCGTGGTCGGCTTTCCGCGCAGCGGCCAGCCCATCGTCTCGCCGGGCCGTGAAATGTACGACATGTACGGCTCGCGCAGCGCCACCCAGCCCGGTGCCTCCAACGCTTTTGTACTGCGTGATCCGGCGGTCGACACCTTGCTCGACGGGCTGGTGCAGGCCAACAGCCGCGAAGAAATGGTGCACTACGCCCGCGCCCTCGACCGGGTGTTGCAGTGGGGTTACTACATGATCCCCAACTACTACTCGGTAGGGACTCCCACCGTGTACCAGAACCGTTTCGGCCGCCCGGCACTTGAGCCCAAGTACGACGAGGGCCTGGACACCTGGTGGGAAGTCAGCAAAACCGCGCAAACCAATGCCGCCGTTGGCAAGGCCAGCGCATTGTCGAAGGGGAATTGAGATGCTGCATTACATCAGTCGTCGCTTATTACTCATCATCCCCACCCTGCTGTGCATCCTGGTGGTCAACTTTTTGATCGTACAGGCCGCCCCCGGTGGCCCGGTGGATCAAGCCATTGCCCGCTTGCAGGGGTTCAGTGGCGCCTCAGTCGGTGGTGGCGGCGGCGAAATGGCCGCCCACAGTGCAGGCGCCAGCCGCAGCAGCCGGGGCCTGGACCCGGCGCTGATCGAAGAAATCACCAAGCATTACGGTTTCGACAAACCCATGCATGAGCGCTTGTGGCTGATGCTCAAGAACTACGCACAACTGGATTTCGGCAACAGTTTCTTTCGCGGATCCTCGGTCACAGACCTGATCCTGCAAAAGTTGCCGGTGACCATTTCGCTGGGGTTCTGGGCCACCCTCATCACCTACCTGATCTCGATCCCGCTGGGCATCCGCAAGGCGATTCACAACGGCAGCGCATTTGATATGTGGACCAGCACCGCGATCATCATTGGCTATGCCATGCCCGCGTTTCTGTTCGCCATTTTGCTGATCGTGGTGTTCGCCGGTGGCAGTTATGTGAGCTGGTTTCCGATTCAGGGGCTGGTGTCGGATGACTTCGACAGCCTGAGCTTTTTCGGCAAAATCGCGGATTACCTGTGGCACATGGTATTGCCGGTCAGCGCACTGGTAATCGGCGGTTTCGCCACGCTGACCATCCTCACCAAAAACAGTTTCCTCAACGAGATCAGCCGCCAATACGTGGTCACCGCACGGGCCAAGGGCCTGACTGAACAGCGAGTGCTGTACGGGCATGTGCTGCGCAACGCCATGCTGCTGGTGGTGGCTGGCATTCCCCAGGCGCTGATCGAAGTATTTTTCGCCGGTTCTTTGTTGATCGAAACCATCTTCAACCTCGACGGCATCGGCCGCATGAGCTACGAAGCGGCCGTGTCACGCGACTACCCGGTGGTGTTCGGCACGTTGTTCCTGTTCACCCTGTTCGGGCTGCTGATCAAGTTGATCGGCGACATTTGCTACACCCTGCTCGACCCCCGTATCGACTTCTCGGCGAGGACTGCCTGATGTTTACCCTCTCTCCACTGGGCCGTCGCCGCCTCGCTCACTTCAAGGCCAATCGCCGTGGCTGGTGGTCACTGTGGCTGTTTGTCGGCCTGTTCGTGGTGTGCCTGGGCGGCGAACTGATCGCCAACGACAAGCCGCTGGCAGTGCATTACAAAGACCATTGGTACTTTCCGATTGTGGCCCATTACACCGAAACCGACTTCGGCGGCGAACTGCCCTTCGAGCCCGATTACAGCAGCGACTACGTGCGCAAGTTGATCGCTGACCAGGGCGGCTGGATGCTCTTCGCGCCCATCCCGTTCAGCTACGACACCGTTAACTACGACCTCAAAGAACCCGCGCCCAGCCCACCGACCGCAAGCAACTGGCTGGGCACCGACGAACAGGCGCGCGACGTGCTGGCACGGGTGATTTTCGGCGCACGGATTTCCATCCTGTTTGCGCTGATCCTCACCGCTATCAGCGCTTTGATCGGAATTACCGCCGGGGCCTTGCAGGGTTTTTATGGCGGGCTAGTGGACCTGATCGGCCAGCGCGTGCAAGAAGTCTGGGCCGGGCTGCCGGTGCTGTATTTGCTGATCATTCTGTCGGGGTTCGTGGCCCCGAGTTTCTGGTGGCTGCTGGGGATCATGGCGCTGTTCAGCTGGCTGGCACTGGTGGACGTGGTGCGCGCCGAGTTCTTGCGCGGCCGCAACCTGGAATATGTAAAAGCCGCGCGGGCATTGGGCCTGACCAATGGCGCACTGATGCGTCGGCACATTCTGCCCAACGCCATGACCTCGACCCTGACCTACTTGCCGTTCATTTTGACCGGTGCGATTGCCACCCTCACCGCCCTGGACTTTCTGGGCTTCGGCATGCCGCCGGGCACCGCCTCGCTGGGCGAGTTGATCGGCCAGGCCAAACGCAACCTGCAAGCCCCTTGGCTGGGCCTGACCGCGTTCTGTGCGCTGGCACTGATTTTGTCGCTACTGGTGTTTATCGGCGAAGCCTGCCGCGATGCCTTTGATCCTCGGAGCTGACATGAACGACACATTGATTGAAATACGTAACTTGCGCGTGGGTTTCGGCGGGCGAGAAGTCGTGCACGGGCTCAACCTCGACATCCGCCGTGGCGAATGCCTGGCACTGGTGGGTGAATCGGGATCGGGAAAATCCGTGACCGCCCACTCGATCCTGCGCCTGTTGCCCGGCAAAGACGTGCAGACTCAAGGCAGCATTCGCTATGACGGCACTGACCTGGTCACCGCCAGTGACAGCCAATTGCGCAGCCTGCGCGGTAACCGCATCGCGATGATTTTCCAGGAGCCGATGACCTCGCTTAACCCGCTGCACACCGTGCAAAAGCAAATCAGCGAAATCCTCATCACCCACAAAGGCCTGAAAAACCGTGCCGCCCGTGTCCGTACCCTGGAGTTGCTGAATCTGGTGGGCATACGCGACCCGGAAAAACGCCTTAATGCCTATCCGCATCAATTGTCCGGTGGCCAGCGGCAACGGGTAATGATCGCCATGGCGCTGGCCAACGAGCCGGAGCTGTTGATTGCTGACGAACCGACCACGGCACTGGACGTGACCGTGCAGCAAAAAATTCTCGAACTGCTGATCGACCTGCAACAGCGCCTCGGCATGTCGTTGTTATTGATCAGCCACGACCTCAACCTGGTGCGCAAAATCGCTCAGCGGGTGTGCGTGATGCGCGGTGGCGAGATCGTCGAGCAAGCCAGTTGCGAAGACCTGTTTCGCACCCCGCTGCACCCTTACAGCCGCATGCTGATCGAAGCCGAACCCAGCGGCAGCCCGGTGCCTTGCGACTACCGGCATAACCTGCTGGAAGTCGACAACCTGAAAGTCTGGTTCCCCCTGCCCAAGCCGCTGTTCAGCCGCGAGCGGCATTACGTCAAGGCGGTGGACGGAGTCAGCTTTGAGCTGAAAAAAGGCAAAACCCTGGGCATTGTCGGCGAGTCCGGCTCAGGCAAATCGACCCTCGGCCAGGCCATTTTGCGGCTGGTGGATTCGCAGGGTGATATTCGCTTTGGCAACAAACAGCTCAATATGCTCAGCCAGGACCTGTTGCGCCCGCTGCGGCGGCAAATGCAGGTAGTGTTTCAAGACCCGTTTGGCAGCCTTAGCCCGCGCATGTCGGTGCAACAGATCATCAGCGAAGGCCTGCTGGCCCACGATATCGGCACTGTGCAAGAGCGTGAAGACGCAGTGATTCGCGTGCTCCAAGAGGTCGGGCTCGACCCCGAAAGCCGGCATCGTTACCCGCACGAATTCTCGGGTGGGCAGCGCCAGCGTATCTCCATTGCCCGAGCCTTGATCATGGAGCCAGCGCTGATTTTGCTCGACGAACCGACCTCGGCACTGGACCGCACCGTGCAAAAACAAGTGGTCGACCTGCTGCGCGACTTGCAAACCCGGCATGGTCTGACCTACCTGTTTATCAGCCATGACCTGGCAGTGGTGCATGCCTTGGCCCACGACATGATCGTGATCAAGGACGGCAAAGTGGTGGAACAAGGCGATGCGCAGTCGATATTCGAAAACCCGCAGCATGCGTATACCCAGGAGCTGTTGCAGGCCAGTAGTTTGAAGACGGTTCATGCAGAGGTGGCGCTGGCATAAAAACGCCTTGTAGGAGCGAGCTTGCCTCGCGATCTTTTAAAGATCAAAAGATCGCGAGGCAAGCTCGCTCCTACAGGGGCCTAATATACCCAAAAGGAATATTTAAATCGTTTTATATTCTTTTTTAAAGGCTAATTTTCCTGCAAGACTCTCGTCATAAATCTTCTAACTCATGATGAGAACGAAATGAAAAAACTCACTGCCCTCACCGCTCTGACCCTGGCTGTTTTGTCGGGTCTGGCCCACGCTGACCGTCTGGATGACATCAAAAAGTCTGGCGTTCTGCGCGTGGCTTCGTTTGACAGCAACCCGCCGTTTGGTTTTGTTGACGCTAAAAGCAAGCAGATTGAAGGTCTGGACGTGGACTACGCCAAGGCCATTGCCGACAAGCTGGGCGTGAAACTGCAACTGCAACCGACCAACCCGGCCAACCGCGTACCGTTGCTGGTGGCGAACAAGGTCGATCTGGTGCTGGCGAACTTCACCATCACCCCGGAACGCGCCGAGCAAGTGAACTTCAGCATTCCGTACTTCGCCTCGGGCCAGCAGTTCATCGTCAAAAAAGGCACCCTCAAATCCGAGGCTGATCTGAACACATGGCGCGTTGGCGTCGACAAAGGCACGGTCAACGAAGGCGTGCTGCGCGAGAAGTTCCCGGGCGCCAAAGTGGTTGCCTACGATGACACCCCATTCGCCTTCACTGCCCTGCGCAACGGCAACGTTCAAGCCATTACTCAGGACGGCCCGAAATTGATCGGTTTGCTGGCCAATGTGCCGGACAAGGACAAGTACGAAGTCCCGCCGTTCACCATCTCCAATGACCTGATCGGCGTCGGTATTCCAAAAGGTGAGGCACGCTTGACCGACGTGGTCAACGAAACCCTTACCGAGCTTGAAGCGGACGGCAAGGCACAAGGCATTTATGACGCCTGGTTCGGCCCAACCACCAAAACCCCGCTGACCCGCCTGTACAAAATCGGCGACAAAAGCTAAATCGGTGTAGCAAGACCCTATAACCCGTCACGGTCAACCGGACGGGTTTGTTTGTTTCTGGATGGACGCTGTTTATGTTCGGTGAACTGCTTGCCCCGCAATACCTGCATTGGCTGTTCGATGGTTTTGTATTAACCCTTATCCTCTCGCTTTTAACCTGCCTGGTGGCCACCGGGCTGGGCTTTGTGCTGTGCCTGGCACGGATCTCGCCCTCACGCCTCTGGTCGTGGCCCGCACGGGCTTACCTGGCGCTGTTTCGCAATACACCGCTGCTGGTGCAGCTGTTTTTCTGGTACTTCGGGGTCACCGCCATGCTGCCCGAAGCGCTGGTGATGTGGCTCAACCAGCCACGCAGCCTGAACGTGGTCCTGTTCGAGATTGAATGGCCGTCCTTTGAGTTTCTCGCCGGTTTCTGGGGCTTGATGCTCTACACCGCCGCGTTTATCTGCGAAGAGTTCCGCGCAGGCGTGAGTTCGGTACGTATCGAACAGCGGGCAGCCGGGTTGGCGCTGGGCTTTAAACCCGCGCAGGTGTGGCGTTACATCGTATTCCCGCAGGCACTGCGCACAGCGCTGGGGCCATTGCTTGGGCAATACATGAATGCCCTGAAAAACTCGTCGCTGACCATGGCTATCGGTTTGGCTGAACTGTCTTACGCCTCGCGTCAGGTCGAAACTGAAACCTTCAAGACCTTCCAGGCCTTTGGTTTCGCGACCCTGCTGTACGTGGCAAGCATTGCGCTGATTGAAGTGATCGGCCAATTGATTGCGCGCAGCAAGTGGTATCGCCAGGGGGTTGTGTAAGTCATGGATTTTTCAGTCATTAGCGACAACCTGTCGTATTTCTTGATCGGCGCCTACCCCGATGGACCGTTGGGCGGCGCCGCGCTGACGCTGGTGTTGAGCCTGTTGTCCGGGGTGATCTCGGCCATTTTGGGCCTGGTGCTGGGCATTGCACTGGTGATGATTCGCTCCAGGGTGCGCTGGCTGTTGCTCGGCGTGCTGGGCTTTTTGCGGGCGATTCCGGTGGTGATGCTGATTTTCTGGAGTTACTTCCTGCTGCCGATTGTGTTCAAGGTCGATGTCCCCGCGCTGGCCACCGTGGTCTGTGCGTTGTCATTGATTGGCGGCGCGTATCTGGCGCATTCGGTGTATGCCGGCATCAGCAGTTTGCCCGCCGGGCAATGGGCGGCGGGCAAGGCGTTGGGGCTGAGTGCAGGGCAAGTGCTGCGCCTGATCATTTTGCCGCAGGCGTTGCCGATCATGCTGCCATCGTTCCTTAATCAGTGGATTTCACTGATCAAGGACACCTCGCTGGCTTACGTGATCGGCGTGGGTGAGTTGTCGTTTGTCGCGACCCAGGTCAGCAATCGGGTGATGGTGCACCCGACCGAGATATTCCTGTTTGTGGCGGTGGTGTATTTCGTGTTTTGCAGCAGCCTGGACCTGATCGCCAATCGGCTGGTCAAGCCCAAGGCACAGCATCGATAACACCGCCCACCTGTGGGGGCTGGCTGGCTCGCGAGAGGGTCTCGACGTGTCAGCCCTGCCAGCCACCCCCCAACGCGCCATACAACCCGACCAGCGACAACGACACTTGCGCCGTGCTGTCGACCAGCGCCGCCTGGTTGGCCAGCAGCGCGTTTTGCACGGTCAGTACGTTGAGGAAGTCGACGGTCCCCTGCGCGTATTGCTGATGAACGCTGTTCAGCGCTCGCTGGTTGTGCTCCACCGCCTGTTGCAGACTGTCACGGCGGCGCTGACTGGCCTGGTACGCCACCAGCGAGTCATCCACTTCATGCCAGGCGCGCAAAACAGTTTTCTGGTAGCCAATCCCGGCCTCCTGTTGACGGCCTTCCTGCAATTGCAACGCCCCTTGCAAACGCCCCCCTTCGAACAGTGGCACGCTCACGCCCGGCCCAAAGGCAAAACTGCGCGAGCCCCAACTGCCCAGGTCCGACAGTTGCAGCGCCTGGAAACCCAGGTTGCCAGACAAGGTAATGCGTGGATAAAAGTCTGCTTCGGCCATACCCATCGACGCCGTTGCCGCATGCAACCGGGCTTGCGCCAGACGAATGTCCGGGCGTCGTTGTGCCAGCTCGCTAGGCAAGCCAATCGGTACGATCGCGGTATACGCCGGGACAGCCGCGGGGGCGCTCAATAGTTGCTGCAAGGCCCTGGGTTCGCGGGCCACTAACAAGCTGAGGGCATTGATCAATTGCGCGCTGTGCTGTTGCAAAGGCGCCAGCCGCGCTTGAATTTCTGCAACCTGAGCCGCCGCTTCGGAGACCTCCAGGTCGGTGGCCACACCTTCTTTGAGCTGTAATCGAGTCAGCTCCAGGCTGCGCCGGGCGATGTGCAGGTTCTGCTCGACCACTGCCAAACCCTGCTGAGTGCTGCGCAGTTCGATGTAGTCCTGGGCGGTCTGCACAATCACCAGCAGTTGCACCGCGTGACGATCTTCTTCGGCCATTTGCACGGAAGCATCGGCCACTTCTACGGAACGTTTGACCCGGCCCCACAGGTCTGCTTCCCAACTGAAACCGAGCCCCCCGCTCCACAGGTTATATGCCTGCTTGCCGCTGTTGCCCGACGGGTCACTCAAGCCACGCTGGCTGTTGCGGCTGCGGCTGTAACCCGCCGCTCCATCGACCGCTGGCAGCTCCTCAGCCGCCACCTGACGCCGCATGGCGCGGCTTTGTTCCAGTCGACTGGCTGCCAGTTGCAGATCAAAATTGCGGGTCTGGGCTTCACGCACCAAGGCTGACAACTGCGCATCGGCAAAACTGTCCCACCAACGCACGTCGACCGCTGACTCGTTGGTTGCACTGTGCCCGGCTTCGCTTGGCGTCGGCGCCCAACGACTGGCCAATGGGTTATCAGGGACCTGAAAATCCGGGCCCATCACACAACCGCTCAGGCTCAAAACGCTGAAACAGGCCACCGCGCGGGCCATAAATGTGCTGTTCATCGTGCGCTGACCTGTTGCCCAGAGGTGTCTGTGGTATCGACAGACGCATCCACCGACATGCCCAGGCGCAATTGCCGGGTCAACGGCTGGTTGGCGTCCAGGGTGATCTTGACCGGGATGCGCTGCACCACCTTGGTGAAGTTACCCGTCGCGTTGTCCGGCGCGATGGCCGAAAACGTCACCCCCGTGGCGGGCGCAATGCTGTCAACGGTGCCGTGCAGGCGTTCGCCGGGGAAGGTATCGACAGTCACCGTGACCTGCTGCCCCGGACTCATGTGCGTCAGTTGATGCTCAAGAAAGTTGGCCACCACGTATGCCTTGGCCAGCGGCACCACGGCCAGCAACGTGTCACCCGGCTTGACGTAAGCCCCTTGGCGCAAGCTACGTCGACCGACTACGCCGTCAAACGGCGCCACCAGTCGGGTGTACGACAAGTCCAGCTCGGCCCGGGCCTGCAAGGCTTGGGCATGTTGCACACTGGCCTGGGCTGCCGTGCTTTCGGCAGCCAGTACGCGGGTTTGCTGGCGAGCGGCTTCGAGTGCGGCTTTGTGCTGCGCCAATTGCGCACGTGCAGTCTGCGAGCGGTTCTTGGCCTGCTGCGAATTTTGCAGCGTGCCTGCGCCCTGCCCGGCCAAATGCTCGTAACGCTGCAACTCGTGCTCGGCAAACTCCACTTGCGCCAAGTCGGCATCGACCGTGGCTTTGGCCTGTTCAATCAACGAGCGCTGACGTTCAAGCATCGCCTGTGCATTCACCAGTTGCGCTTGCGCCGTGGCCACACTGGCCTGCGCTGCTTGCACGCTGGCCTGGTAATCTTGCGGGTCAATCCGCGCCAGCAACTGCCCGGCCTTGACCGGCTGGTTGTCTTGCACCAGCACCTCGTCGATAAAGCCCGCAACTTTCGGTGCGATCAAGGTGAAATCGGCACTCACAAAAGCATCATTGGTGCTTTGTTGTGCACTGCTGGTGAAGACCAGGTGCCAAAGCCCATACAGCACCGCCAGTGCCAACACGCCCGAACCCGCCATCAATAAAGGCTTGCGCCCGTTAGCTGTACTCATTTCACTGCTCCAACAGGTGTTCCCGGCGGATAAATCCGCGTCGGGCCAAAAGGAATCATTACGATCAATAAAAGCGCCAGGCCGGCCATGCACAGGTACAAGTCTGACGAGGTCAGCACCATTGCCTGCTGGTGTACCCGGTGCGCCAAGTCAACGCTGGCTGTGACCAGCGGCGAGTTACCGATGCGATCCACCAGCGTCATGGAGTGAAAGTGCTCGCGAGTGACCGTCAACACTTGCAACACGCTGCCCGCCGCCACCGCTGAAAAGCCTTTAACGGTGTTGAACCACGCCGAGGCAAACGGCCCATCGGCCGGGTTCAAACTGCCCGTGGCTAACATCAGCAGCGGGATCACCGCCATCGGCTGGGCGATGATTTGAATCGCCTGCAAGCCGTAAAAGTTCTCGCGGCTCCACACCGATGTCACCTGCGAACCGATCACACAGGCCAGCGCCAGCAGCCCCAAGCCAATGGCCAACACACAGCGGCAATCGACCCAACGCAGGTTGCACAGGGCGACCACCAACGGCAGCGCAATCAATTGCGGCACCGCCACCATCAACATCACCGGGGCGGTCTCCAGCGGGCGATAACCCTGGATCTCGGCCAGGTAGCTGGATGGGATCTTGATCACCGCCAACAGCACAAACAGCACCCCGGCCAAGGTCAGCAAGGCGTGGGAAAGGTTGCGGATTTTCAGTAACTGCAACTTGAAGAACGGCAACGGCTGCGACCATTCATTGATAAAAAACAGCACCAGCAAGGCCAGCCCGCCGACGATAAAGATCCGGATCATTTCGGACTCGAACCAGTTCAGCCGCTGACCCAGTTCAAGGCCCAGCACCAGCATCACCAAACCGGGCAAGCCGAGCAACAGCCCGCGCCAGTCGAACTGCTTGAAACGCTCCAGACGCAGAGGGTCTTGCGGCAAGCCCCAGGCCACGCAGGCCATGGCCAGCAAGCTCAGCGGGATGACCTGCCAGAACGCCCATTGCCAACCGGCATATTCCACCCACCACGCCGACAACGGCGTGCCAAAGCTGGGGCCAAAGGTTGCGGTGAGCGCGTAGCTGCCCAGTCCATACAAACGGATGTTCGGCGGCAAAAAGCGCAGCGCGACCGACATCAGCATCGGCGGCAACGCGCCCCCGGCAAACCCTTGCAGGGTTCGCAGCAGCATCAACACAGACACGTTGGGAGCGAAAGGACACAGGATGCCCAGCAGCACGAATGCGCCAATGGCACACAGCGTAAAACGACGCAGCGAGAACGTCGCTGCGCACCACGGCGCAAACGCCATGGCACTGATGGATGTAGCGGAATACACCGCCAGCAGCCACGTACTTTCGTCATAGCCGATGCCCATCGCGCCGCGAATATCGGGCATCGCCACTTTGGTCACGTTTTCGTTAAAGCCTGACACCAGCACCGCCAGCAACACCCCGACCAGCCCGGTAAAAATCCGCACGCCAAATGCCGCGCTGACAGCTGGCGCCGCGACTGGCATCACAATGCTCACCGAGCCTGCGGCCAGCGACGTCACACCCTGGCTCCCGTCACCCAATTACGCACACACTTAAAACGCCAATACATGGCCAACTCCGTCTTCTAACTAGATGACAAAAAGTTTAACCACGCGGCAATGCTATAAAAATTGATAAATAGCTAACTGTGAAGTGCGTCAAACGCAATCCATAATCAGGCGACGGTGTTATCGCAGAAGGTCTTGAGGGTGCGGCGCAACCAGCGGTGCGCATGGTCATTGTCCAGACGCGGGTGCCAGGCCTGGGTAATTTCAACCGGCTGCAACGTGATCGGCAACTCGAATGCGCGCAGCTTGAGGCCCATGGGCTCCAGCGTTTTGAGCAATAACTGCGGCATCAGCGGCAAGATCAAATCAGCGCTGGCCAAAGCAAAGATGGCGGAATAGAAGGTAGGGGTTGTGAACGAGACCCGACGTTCAAGGCCAATTTCAGCCAGCTGCGTATCAATCGGCCCACGAGCACGGCCTCGTCGCGACACACTGATATGGTCATAACTCACAAAGCGTTGCGCGGTGATGGGCTGATCAAAAATCGGATGGCCTTCACGTGCCAGCCCCACAAAAGGACAGGTAAACAACTTTTGCAGTTTAATGTCGGCCCCCGAAGGCCTGGTCGCGCCAATGGCCAGATCAATCCGGCCCTCACTCAGCGCCGAATCATCGGTATAGCCTTCGGGCACGACCCGCAGCGATGCCTTGGGCATGTCCAGGGCCATCTGCTGGCGTAAAGCCCCGCCATACACGCCGAAGAACACATCATTAGCGCGAATGCTGAACGTGCGATCCAGCGAACGCAAATCACTGTCCTGGCTTTGCGTGAACACCCCGTGCGCCAGCTCCACCACGCCCCGCACCTGCTCGCGCAACTCCAGAGCCCTGGGGGTTGGCACCAGCCCGCGCCCTGAACGTACGAGGATCGGGTCATTCAGCACTTCGCGGATGCGGGTCAAGGTGCGGCTCATGGCCGGAGCGCTCAAGTTCATGCGTCGGGCAGCGCCCACCACAGAGCCTTCTTCGAGCAAGATGTTCAAGGCAACCAGCAGATTCAAGTCAGGTATTTGCATGGGCAAAAGGTTAGCGTTTAACGCCACACGTGGCTAGACGCGACTGACGCACCGGCTTTGCACACGCGCACCATTGTTGCGCATCAGGTAAAACTGTATCGCACGTGCTTAGCTAGCTAACTAAACGTCATGCGGGTAAATTGCCCCCGTCAGGTAGATGCCTGACGCTCTCTTTGGTTGAGATTTTTGGCCGTTACCGGATCCCCATGAAGGTAATGGCCTTTTTTATTTCTGCCGTCTTGAAATGCCCACTCCATGACACCCCATCACCTGATGTGGTGGTCCGTCCCGACGTGAACTACGCTGGCTGCCCAATCCACTACAGCGATTGGGGTCTCTATGCACCTGGGCAAAAAGATTTCCAATCTGGAACAACTGGCCTGTCGGTACTACCGCTGGATTCATGCCACTCGCATCAGCCTGGCCTTTCTGATCACCTTCGTGGTTATTCGTTACTTCAAGCTCGACGATGCATCGTGGGCCCTGATCACCATGCTGATCGTGATGGGGCCGCAACCGTATTGGGGCAATGTGTTTGCGCGGGCCTTGCAACGTACTGGCGGTACCGTGCTGGGGGCGCTTTCTGGTCTGGTGGCGCTGTATCTGGAGACGTTTTCATTCCCGACCATGCTGCTGTGGTGCGCAATCATGATGTTTGTCGCCGGTTACCTGACCCTCGGCAAGCACCCGTATATGGCCCTGCTGATCGGTTCAACCCTGGCCGTGGTCAGTTGCTCGCCGCCCAACGACATGGCGTCGGCCATTCTGCGCAGTGCCTATGTACTGGCCGGGTCACTGCTGGCGATGCTTTACACGAGCATCTACCCGCAACGGGCCTATACCGACTTGCGCATCAAGTTCAGTCAAAGCCTGCACACGCTAAATCATCTCTACGAGGCTTACTTCTCACCCCAGACCCTGGAGCGGCCAAACCTTGAGGATCAGTTAAAAAATGAACTGGATGCGGTCATCAAGTTGCGCAGCTACATCACCCCCGCCAGCAACGAAAGTAACTTGAAGCCTGCCGTGTTCGAATCGTTGCAAACCCTGCACCGCAATCTTGTTGCGACGTTCTCACTGATGGTCGATGCCTACTGGTCGTCTGCGGCGAGCCATAAGCTGATAGAGAATGAGCCCGCCTTGCGCGATGTCCGGCGCTTGATTCCACAAGCCCTGGAGGCACTGCAAAACAAGCTGTGCATGGGGATTGGCAACAACGAAATCAGCGGCCAATTGCGCCAGACCACCCGCGAGCTTAAAGAGCTGGCCTTGCAATGCATCAATGGGAAAAACGCCGAAACGCCTTTTTATGCCTATGTATGGTTGAGTCTGGAAATGCTCAGGCAACTCACCGAGCTCAATGATCAGCTGCATGCAGCCCTTTATCACACGCACAAGCATCTGTTTAAAAACACGCCTGACACTGGCAAAAAATGACCTTTTGACTGTTTCAGTGAGGGTTGGCATTTAAAGATCAAACGATCACGATCACGCTCGTTCCTGCAAAAAAGAGCTGTTTACATGACATATCGCACTAAAGATGACGATTTTTAAACAGAAGGCGAAGGTGCTTAAGCTAACGAATAGCCTTATAACGTTTTAAACACATCACAATTAAAAATATAACCAACTGTATTTATTAAGCTTTTATAAAAAAAACAGCCGCCACCGAAATCCCGCACGTCTCAACCCGACGCTTAAACAACCTGTCCTGTCGTCTCACCTGCTGAAAATTATGGTCTAGGCTCTGATCGCGCCCGTCTTAATGGACTTGAACGGTTGAGCCTATGAAACGCACAAACACCGCCTCCGCTGCCCGCCCCAGGCACCCAGCGGACTTGCTTTCCCCCTCGAAAAATCAACTGGCAATCAACCTGCGAGCGCTTTCGCGTGGGCGTAATCGATCCTGTTGCCACGCACAGGCTTGAGCCCTGACCGGCACTCTAAACACTCATGTTTACCGCACTGTAGATAGGAGGGCTTATGCAGCTCACCCCGAGAGAAATCGACAAATTGATGGTTTACACCTTGTCGGACGTGGCATTGCGCCGCAAGGCTCGTGGCTTGAAGTTGAACTACCCGGAGGCCGTTTCAATTATCACCGTGACGGCCCTGGAAGGCGCACGGGACGGAAAGACGGTTGAAGATGTGATGACAGAGGCCAGCAAAGTGCTGACCAAGGACGATGTCATGGAAGGCGTCAGCGACCTCATTCCCAACGTTCAGGTTGAAGCGATTTTCACCGACGGCAGCCGCCTGGTCACGGTCCACGACCCGATCAAGTAACGCGCAAACAGACCCGTTTTGAGGAATCAGTGATGAGCACCAAAAAAACCGCTGCCCCTGCCGCTCCTGCCAGCCCGCATCAGGACACTCACCCGGATCACCACATCCCGCACGCGAAAAATCCCGGTGGCGTGCAAAAAGGCAGTGAAGACAACGTGCCGCTGGGGGGCACCCTTTATGCCAGCTCGCCGATCAGCTTCAACGAAGACCGCCCAGTGACCAAGGTCAAAGTGCGTAACACCGGGGACCGCCCGATTCAGATCGGTTCGCACTTTCACTTCTTTGAAGTCAACCGCGCCCTCGAATTCGACCGCACGGCCGCCTTCGGCAAACGCCTGAACATCACCGCCACCACCGCGATCCGTTTTGAGCCGGGCGATGAAATCGAAGTGTCGCTGATCCCCTACGGCGGCAAGCAAACCCTCTACGGTTTCAACAACCTGGTGGACGGCTGGGCCCCCGACAAAACCGTCAGCGGACACGAACGTCCGGAAAAACTGCAAGCCATTCAGCGCGCAATCGAGCACGGCTTCAAGTTCTCCAAGACGAGCAAGTAGCGCCCAAGCCCATCATGCACTTACAGACTTTGCACGCGCGCCGTTGAGTCACTGACGCCAGTGCGGCATTAGAAAAGGAGCCACCGATGCCAACTATTTCACGCAAAGAATACGCCGGCCTGTTTGGGCCTACCACGGGCGATAAAATCCGCCTGGGTGACACCAACCTGTTTGTCGAAATTGAAAAGGACTTGCGCGGTTACGGCGAAGAGTCGGTCTATGGCGGGGGCAAATCCCTGCGCGATGGTATGGGTGCAGACAACACCCTGACCCGCGACAACGGCGTACTTGACCTTGTGATCACCAACGTCACCATCATCGACCCGATTCAGGGCGTGATCAAAGCCGACGTCGGTATTCGTGACGGCAAGATTTGTGGCATCGGCAAAAGCGGCAACCCCGGCATCATGACCGGCGTGACCAATAACATGGTGGTCGGCGTGAGCACCGACGCCATCTCGGGCGAGCATTTGATCCTGACCGCCGCCGGGATCGACACCCACATTCACCTGATCTCACCCCAGCAGGCCTATCACGGGCTGTCCAATGGCATCACCACCTTCTTCGGTGGCGGTATCGGCCCAACCGATGGCACCAACGGCACCACGGTGACCGCAGGCCCGTGGAACATTCGGGCCATGTTGCGCTCACTGGAAGGCTTGCCGATCAACGTCGGCATGCTCGGTAAAGGCAACTCTTTTGGCCGCGACCCGCTGGCTGAACAAATCATTGCCGGGGTTGCCGGGCTCAAGGTCCACGAAGACTGGGGCGCAACCTCCAACGCCCTGCGCCACGCGCTGCGCACGGCCGATGAGATGGACGTGCAAGTCTCGGTGCACACCGACAGCCTCAACGAATGCGGCTACGTCGAAGACACCATTGATGCCTTTGAAGGCCGCACCATTCATACCTTCCACACCGAGGGTGCGGGCGGTGGTCATGCCCCGGACATCATCAAGGTGGCCAGCCAGCTCAACGTGCTCCCGAGTTCGACCAACCCGACCCTGCCCTACGGCATCAACAGCCAGGCCGAGTTGTTCGACATGATCATGGTCTGCCACAACCTCAACCCGAACGTGCCCGCCGACGTGTCGTTTGCCGAAAGCCGAGTGCGCCCGGAAACCATCGCCGCCGAGAACGTGCTGCAAGACATGGGCGTGATTTCCATGTTCTCCAGCGACTCGCAGGCCATGGGCCGAGTGGGTGAAAACTGGTTGCGGGTGATGCAAACCGCCCACGCCATGAAAGCCTCTCGCGGCAAATTGCCGGAAGACAGCGCCGATAACGACAACTTCCGCGTGCTGCGCTACGTGGCAAAAATCACCATTAACCCGGCGATAGCCCAAGGTGTGAGCCATGTTCTGGGCTCGGTCGAAGTGGGCAAAATGGCCGACCTGGTGCTCTGGGACCCGCGTTTCTTTGGCGCCAAGCCAAAAATGGTGATCAAGGGCGGCATGATCAACTGGGCCGCCATGGGCGATCCAAACGCCTCGCTGCCCACCCCGCAGCCGGTCTACTACCGCCCGATGTTCGGGGCCTTCGGCAAAACCTTGCAAGACACCTGCGTCACCTTTGTCTCGCAAGCTGCGCTGGAAGACGGGGTCAAGGAAAAAGCCGGGCTGGATCGCCAGGTCATGGCCGTTCGCAACTGCCGCACCATCTCCAAGAAGGACCTGGTGCGCAATGACCAGACGCCGAAGATCGAGGTCAACCCTGAAACCTTCGAAGTGAAAGTCGACGGCGTGCATGCCACGTGCAAACCCATCGACGTCGCCAGCATGAACCAGCGTTATTTCTTTGGCTAAAC
Source organism: Pseudomonas sp. CCC3.1 (assembly GCF_034347405.1). NCBI lineage: Bacteria > Pseudomonadati > Pseudomonadota > Gammaproteobacteria > Pseudomonadales > Pseudomonadaceae > Pseudomonas > Pseudomonas sp. CCC3.1. Next base: position 2,279,451 of record NZ_CP133778.1, on the reverse strand, counting down.
AACAGATTCCTGTAGGCGCGAGCGTGCTCGCGCTTACAGGGGGTTCAAAAGGAGTTGTAACGTGATTTTGATTGAACACATTTTGGGCAATGCCAAGAAAGACCCGGCCTGGAAGCAAAAGCTGGCCGGTGCCCACGTCGATTTGCTGATCCTCGACCAGCGCGAAGCCCAAAAAAGCCGTTGCCGGCGCACCAGCGTTGGCGGGCTCGATCTGGGTATCTCGCTGGAACGCAACGTGGTGCTGTCTGACGGCGATGTATTGATGTGGGACGAAAAGACCAACAGCGCCGTGGTGGTTCAGTTAAACCTGCGCGACGTGATGGTGATTGATCTCAAGGAACTCAAACAGCAACCCCTCGACGTGCTGATCAAGACCAGCTTCGAACTCGGCCATGCGCTGGGCAACCAGCACTGGAAAGCCGTGACCAAGCACAACGAGGTGTACATCCCGCTCACCGTGGAAACCAAGATGATGGACTCGGTGATGCGCACCCATGGCTTTGAGCACCTGCCGTACGCCTTTATCAGCGGGGCCGCCGTATTGCCCAACCTCACGGCCTCTGAAGCACGCCTGCTGTTTGGCGGCGCCGAAGAAACCGGCACCCACGTTCACGTGGCCAGCCCGCAAGACAAACTCGAAGCCGCAGCCCTGCAAATCAAAGGCCAGCACCGTCATGACCCACACAGTCACAGCCATGACCACGGCCATACGTTTCACAGCCACGATCACAAGCATTAAACCCGGCAAAAGGCGCTTTGGATGAACGCATCAGATCTAATTCGCATCATGCAATTTGGCGACTCGGTGTTGCCGGTCGGTGCCTTTTCGTTCTCGAACGGCGTGGAATCGGCCATTCAGACAGGCATCGTTCACGATGTGGCGACCCTCAAGGGGTTCGTCCTCACCGCCCTCAAACAGGCCGCCAGCTGTGACGGCATGGGCGTAGTCGCTGCACACCGGGCAGCCGTGGCCGACGACCGCGAAGGCATTTTGCGCGCCGATTGGGCGGTGAATAACCGCAAGCTCAACGAAGAAAGTCGGTTGATGGCCACGCGCATGGGCAAAAAGCTGGCGGAGATGTCGATTCACGTCGTCGAAAAACCTTTGGTGCGCTGGTGGCTGGAGCAAATCAAGGTCGGGAATGCCGCAGGCACCTACCCGGTAACCCAGGCCGTGGTCATGTCCACCCAGGGCATTGGCGCCCGTGAAGTGGTGGTGATGCACCAGTACGGCGTGGCCATGACCATCCTCAGCGCGGCAATGCGCCTGATGCGGGTTACCCACCTCGACACCCAGCACATTCTGTTTGAACTCAACCACGACATTGAGGCCTTTTGTGACATCGCCGAAATCGGCGATATCAATCAAATGTCGTCGTACGTGCCCATCGTCGACGTACTGGCTGCGGTGCACGTCAAAGCCCATGTGCGCCTGTTTATGAATTGATACATGACCCCATCAGCTCCCTTTCGATTAAGGAAATCCCTGTGAAAAAGATTACTCGCATTGGTATTGGCGGCCCGGTCGGTTCAGGTAAAACCGCGATCATCGAAGTGATCACCCCGATCCTGATCAATCGTGGCTACAAGCCGCTGATCATCACGAATGACATTGTCACCACCGAAGACGCCAAACAGGTCAAGCGCACACTCAAGGGCATCCTCGACGAAGACAAGATTCTCGGCGTCGAAACCGGAGCCTGCCCGCACACCGCCGTGCGCGAAGACCCGAGCATGAACATTGCAGCGGTCGAGGAAATGGAAGAAAAGTTTCCGGACAGCGACCTGATCATGATTGAAAGCGGCGGCGACAACCTGACCCTGACGTTCAGCCCCGCGCTGGCCGACTTTTATATCTACGTGATCGATGTGGCCGAAGGCGAGAAAATTCCGCGCAAAAACGGCCCGGGCCTGGTGCAGGCGGACATCCTGATCATCAACAAAATCGACCTGGCGCCCTACGTTGGCGCAAGCCTGGATGTGATGGAAAGCGACACCAAAGTGGTGCGTGGCAACCGTCCTTATATCCTCACCAACTGCAAAACCGGTCACGGCATTGAAGAACTGGTGGACATGATTGAACACATGTTCCTGTTCGCGCAAAAACCCTCTGCCCCGGCCACCCAAACCGAGGTCACTGCATGACAGCGCTGAGCCAGATCGTGAACACCCCGTCACGGCTTCGCGCTCACTCATTAGGCACTGACGCGCCGGAGCTAGCGCACTACCAGGACGAGCCGCCGCAAATGCAAAGCGGCGCGGCCGGCAAAAGTGGCTACCTGCGATTAGGCTTTGAAAAACGCGCTGATCGCAGCGTACTGGCGGACATGGAACGACGCGTGCCGTCACTGGTGCAGCGGGCGTTGTATTGGGACGAAGAAATGCCCCAGCTGCCTTGCGTCACCATGATTTCAACCTCCGGCTGCGTGCTCCAGGGCGACCGCCTGGCCACTGATGTGAATGTGGGGGTCGGGGCCTGCGGGCACGTCACCACCCAGTCGGCCACCAAAGTGCATTCGATGAATGCCAACTACGCCTCGCAAATCCAGCACCTGCGGGTCGAAGAGGACGGCTATCTGGAGTTCATGCCAGACCCGCTGATCCCGCATCGCGATGCACGGTTCATCACCGATACCCAGATCAAGATCCACCCGACGGCGACGGCGATTTACTGCGAAATCCTGATGTCGGGGCGCAAGCACCACCACGTCGATGAACGCTTTGGCTTTGACGTGTACTCCTCGCGGGTCTCAGCCGAAAACCTTGAAGGCAAGGAACTGTTTGTCGAGAAGTACGTGCTGGAGCCCAAAAAGGAAAGCCTCGATGCCGTTGGCGTCATGCAAACCTTCGACGTGTTTGGCAACGTGGTGCTGCTCACGCCCAGGGAGCATCACGACCGGATCGTTGAACGCATTCCGGCGCTGTTTGACATTGAGGCTGGACTGGCCAGTGGAGTGACGCGCTTGCCCAACCATTGCGGGCTGATCTTCAAGGTGCTGGGCAATGACAGCGGTGACGTCAAAGCCCGGGTCCGTGAGTTCTGGAAAGTCGCCCGTGAAGAGATTCTGGGCGTGACCTTGCAACCGCAGTTCCTGTGGAAATAAACACCCCCTAACCACGTAGCAGTTGCCGAGCTCCGCGAGGCTACGTCCGGCTGCGAAGCAGTCGTAAATGGGCTATCGCGTCCCTTCAGTTAAATGGGGTTCTCAGGGTTTACGATCGCTGCGCAATCGGACGTAGCCTCGCGGAGCTCGGCAACTGCTACGTACTACCCGTGGGAGAGTCAATATGGAAGCTGCATCCAAGTGGTCACAGATGACCAATGGCAACGTGGTCCTGACGTTTATTGACGTCACGTTGCGGGGCTGTTCGCAGGTCATGTTCCAGAGTAATCCCCTGACCGGTTTGCTGTTTTTTGCCGCGATTTTTGTCGGGGCCTTTGGCGAAGGCAACCCGGCAGTGGCCTATGGCAGTGTGCTGGGTACTGTCGCCGCCACGCTCACCGGCATGCACCTCAAGGACCAGAAATCCTGGAAAGCCGGGCTCTACGGCTACAACGGGTGCCTGGTGGGTGTAGCGCTGCCGACCTTCCTGGACGTCACGCCGGCCGTCTGGCTGTGCATCATTCTCGCCAGCGTGGTGTCGGTGATTGTCACGATCTGCATCGCCGACATACTGAAAACCTGGAAAGTCGCAGCCCTCACCGCCCCTTTTGTCTTGGTGACCTGGACCATGCTGTTGGCCAGCTATGCCTTCGGCGGCCTGAGCAGCAACGCGTTGCCGGTGCCCAACCTGCCCCACGACCTGGTCGCGCACAACAGCAACCTGCTGGACGGCATCGACCTGTTCCATGCCACGTTCTATGGCGTTTCTGAAGTGTTTCTGATCAGCACCGTGGTGGGCAGCGTGCTGTTCCTGGTCGGGCTGGCCGTGTCTTCATTGTGGGCAGCAGTGTTCGCCCTGTGCGGCTCCCTGCTGGCAGTCCTGATTGCAACGCTGCTGCAGGCCGAACACTCAAGCATCAACAACGGGCTGTACGCGTTCAGTGCCGTGCTGACCGCCATCGCACTGGGCTCGACCTTTAACAAACCGAGCTGGCGTGTGCTGATCTACACCTTGATCGGGGTAGTTTTCACTGTATTTGTGCAAGGGGCTTTGAATACTCTGTTGGGCCCTGTCGGCATCCCGACCCTGACCATGCCTTTTGTACTCGCTTCATGGTTGTTCCTGGTGCCGAACAAGGACGTGATGCCTTCCCATCGCCAATAAACGTCGAACCTTTTGCAGGAATCCCACATGACCGCCATCGCTCAGTTACCCGGTACGACCGACACCACTCGCCGGGCGATCTTTTTATTGATTGGCCTCGTCATTGCCAACCTGCTCGCCTGGGCCTGGGCGTTCATCGAGTTCGGCAGCAACCCGGTGCTGATGGGCACCGCGTTACTGGCCTACGGCTTCGGATTGCGCCATGCCGTGGATGCCGACCACATCGCAGCCATCGACAACGTGACCCGTAAACTGATGCAGCAAGGCAAGCGGCCGATTGCTGTCGGCACCTGGTTCTCGCTGGGGCACTCGACCATTGTGGTACTGGCATCCTTCGCGATTGCCGCCACCGCCATGGCCTTCAAGGACGACATGGAGTGGTTCCACGAAACCGGCGGCTTGATTGGCACCCTGGTGTCATCGGTGTTCCTGCTGCTGTTCGGCGTGCTCAACCTGGTGATCCTGATCTCGGTGTACAAAAAGTTCAAACAGGTCAAGGCCGGCCACACCCTGCCCCCTGAAGAACTCGACCTGCTGGTAGCCAACAAGGGCGGGCTGATGGCGCGGATCTTTGGTCGCCTGTTCAACCTGGTCGACAAAAGCTGGCACATGTACCCGGTGGGGTTTCTGTTCGGCCTGGGCTTTGACACCGCGACTGAAATCGGCCTGTTGGGCATCAGCGCCACCAGCGCCTCGCAGGGCATCAACCTGTGGTCAATCATGGTCTTCCCGGTGCTGTTTGCCGTCGGCATGGCCCTGATCGACTCACTGGACAACTTCGTGATGATCGGTGCCTACGGCTGGGCCTTTTCCAAGCCGGTGCGCAAGCTTTACTACAACATCACGATTACTGCGGCCTCGGTGGTGGTCGCGCTGTTTATCGGCGGCATTGAGGCCTTGGGCCTGATCGCCGACAAACTGGAACTCACTGGCGGCATCTGGACGCCGATCGCTGCGCTCAACGACAACTTCGGTGAGATTGGCTACTGGATCATCGCCATGTTTGTTCTGTGCTGGCTGATCTCGGGCCTCAATTACTACCTGCGCGGCTATGACCAACTGGGGGCCAACACCTGATGGTTTGCCGCCGCTGCGGCAGCCTGAAAAACCTGGCCTACACTCCAACAACCCCTTAACAGACGCGTCGTAGGAACCATGACTTTATTACAGGAAGTTAAATCGCGGCTCAACTTTGCTACCGGGGTCGCCTTGCTGGTGGCCATCAATGGCTTTGTACTCTTTATGCCCGTGTTGCAGCGCGGGGTCGCCCACTCCAATGCTGCGGGCGGCTCCTTCAGCTCCTGGAAAGAGGCCTTGAGCTTCTTGGCCTTGCTGGAAATTCCAGGGTTCGTCGTGGGCTTCGTGCTGGTGCTGATGGCTTTCGGGCTGCTGATCAAGTCACGCATCAGTTGGTTCTTTGCCCTGCTGTTGCTGGTGGCGACGGTCTGCGTTGATTTTTTCATCCTGAAAAAACCCGACGGCGTGACCTTCTTCTCGTTGATCACGATTGCCGTGCTGGGTTTTTACTGGCGCCGATTTGACCACTACAGCCTGGCCACCGGCAGCTTTTTTGCAGTGGTCAGCATCGCCTCGCTGATCGTCTACAGCACCCTAGGCACGCTCTACATGGGCGAGGAATTTGCACCGGCGGTCACCGACCTGCCCACTGCGTTCTATTTCGCCATTGTGGTGATGTCGACCGTCGGCTTTGGCGACATCGTGCCGCACACCACCGACGCCCGTTTTTTCACCCTGACAGTGATTATTCTGGGCATCACCATCTTCGCGATTTCGGTGGCGTCCATTGCCGGCCCGCTGATCAGCAACAACATCCAACGCATCGTAAAAGGCAGGATTACCCACATGGCCCGTAAAAATCACTACATCCTTGTCGGCGTCGGTTCACTGGCCCAGAACGTCTACAAAGGCCTGACTGATCGAGGCGAACACGTCACCGTGGTGTGCGCGCCAGGCGTCCAGCACGATTTGCCGGAAAAGGCCGACCTCATTGAGGGTGATCCATCGGCTGCCTCGACCCTCAAATTGGCGGGCGCAGGCGATGCCAAATACATCGTTACCCTGTGTGAAAGCGATGCTGAAAACGTGTTCACCATTCTGGCGGCCAAAGAAGTTGCCGGTGATGACACGCAAATCATCGCGCTGGTCAACGAAACCCGGAACATGCCCAAGGTCAAACGCGTCAACCCGACCATGGTGCTGTCACTGCCGCTGCTGGGCAGCGAACTGCTGGTGCGCACCCTGCAGGGTGATCAAATCAACAACGACCTGATCACCGAAATGTTCTTCGGCAAGCGGACTTCACTGGCCTGAAAGCGCTCGCACGGGTTAGACGGTGTACTGCTTGAACAATTCTTCCTTGATGATCAGCAGTGCATCTTCGTAGTAGCGTTCGCCACGCGCTTCGCTGAGTAATACCGAGCGCACACTGCCTTCGCCTTCGCTGGGGCAGTGTTCGCAGGTGAGGTAGAACTCGGCCGTGTCGGGCTTGAATTCCAGGTAATAAAACAGTTCGCGGCCTTCACGGTGCCAATAGCCTATTTCTCTGCGCATGGGGTTCTCTGGTCAATGATCTGTGCAACACGCTCCAGCGCCGCTTTAAGGCGCTGCACACTCTGAGCCGCGGTCAGGCTGATGCGTATTGCATCGGTAGGGCTGGATTTAACCGCAAATACATCGGCTGACACCACATCGATGCCTGCCGCTCGGCAGGCCTCAGCCAGCGGTACTTCGCCCTGGGGCACGGTCAGCCAGATATGCGGTGACGCAATCTGCGTCTGGTACATCACCGGCCCCAACAGTTTTTTTGCCAGTCGCCAGCGTCGGGTGACCTCTTCGGTTTGCCATGCGGCACGCTGGCGGGCGGTGCCATCACTGATCCATTGGTTGGCAATCGCCAGGCACACCGGCGAAACGCCCCAGTGAGCCGATTGTGCATGTGGATCAATACGCGCCAGTAATGCCGGGCTCGCCGCAATCCAGCCCAAACGCAGGCCCGCCGCCACGGTCTTGGACAGGCTGCTGACCAGCACCCCGAGGTCTGGCAGGTGCTGGCACAGCGGCGGGCTGTCAGTGAGCGCGCCATAGACATCGTCCTCGACAACCCAGATGCCATGGCGCCGCGCGATGTGTGCAAGCGCCTGTTTGCGCTCAGCCCCCATCACCGCCGAGGTCGGGTTTTGCAGGGTGGGCGTCAGCACAGCAATGCGTGCACCGGTGGCGCGGATCATGCGGTCGAAATCTTCCGGCACGATGCCCTCCCGGTCCATGACCACGCCATGCATCGGCAAGCGCAATTGAGCACAGGCGGCCTTGATCCCCGGTGCCGTGAATGCTTCAACCAGGACCGGCTCGCCCGCCTGGCACAGCGAGAGCAATACGGTGAACAAACCTTGCTGCGCGCCGGTGCAGGGCATGATGTTGTCGGCGCTAAGATGCAGCCCGCGGGCCTTGAGCCAGTCGGCACCCAGTGCGCGAGCCTGGAGCAGATCCGCCGCACTCAGATAACGCTGCAAACGAATCGCCTGATGGGTTTCAAGCAGCCAGGTCAGCGCCTGGGCATCGCTTTGGCTGGTGTGATCAATGGCCGGAACGTTGGTGCGCAGGTCCGTCAGCGCGGCGTGCTCATCAACCTGCTGCAAGCGGAACAGGGTTGCCTCCTGACTGCCTGCCAGCACATAGGTGCCGCGCCCCACTTCACCCGAGACCAAATGCCTGCGTGCTGCTTCGCGATAAGCCTGCATGGTGGTGCTGGGGTTCCAGCCCAATGCCCAGGCCAGTCGCCGCTGCGGCGGCAAACGCTCACCGGGTTTTAGCTCGCCACTGCTGATGGCACGGGCAATCGCCTCTACCAGCGCCAGATAGCGCGGTTGTGGCGAGTCGTTCAAGGCGGGAATCCACATTTATTGTTGGCCATGCAATATAAGGTTCGGCCCATACAATGCGACGCGCCTAGAATCGAGTCAAATCCCCCTGATGACGGTGTGCCATGTTTGACCTGAAAGCGCTTCGCCTCGCCGCAACCACTGTGTACCAAAGCCTGTCCCCGACCCCGCAACTGGCCTGGCCTCTGCTGGCTGATCAGTTGGGCTGCACGGTGTGGGTCAAACATGAAAACCATAACCCGACCGGTGCGTTTAAAGTGCGCGGCGGCATGCTGTATGTGCAAGGGTTGTTGACGCGCGAACCGCAGACCAATGGGCTGGTGACCGCCACCCGTGGCAACCACGGCCAAAGCCTGGCGCTGGCGGCGCGGCGTCATGGGCTGGCCATCAGCATCGTGGTGCCTGAAGGCAACTCCCTGGAAAAAAACGCCGCCATGCGCGCCTTGGGCGCCACCGTCATTGAACACGGCAAAGACTTCGATGAAGCGCGCAGCCATGCCGCCAAGCTCGCCGCCGACCATCAGTTGCACTTGGTACCCGCGTTTCATCCGGACCTGATTCGCGGGGTAGCCACCTACGCGCTTGAGTTGCTGGAAGCCGTGCCCGACCTGCACACGGTGTATGTACCCATCGGCATGGGCTCGGGGATTTGCGGACTGATTCAGGCCCGCGACCTGCTGGGCTTGAACACTGAGATTGTCGGCGTGGTGTCCGAGCACGCCGACGCCTTTGCCCAAAGTGTCGAGCAAGGTCGCGTGGTCTGTACGGACACCGCTCATACCTTCGCTGATGGCCTGGCCTGCCGCCAGCCGCTGCCCGAAGCGCTGGAGATCATTGCCAAAGGAGCCGCGCGGGTCATTCGGGTATCAGACCGCGAGATCGCACACGCCATACGTCTGTACCACGAGACCACCCACAACACCGCTGAAGGCGCTGGCGCAGCGGCATTGGCCGGGCTGATCAAGGAACAGTCGCAGCAACAAGGTCGGCGGGTGGCGGTAATTCTGAGCGGCGCCAATATCGATCGCCGCCTGTACGCGTCGATCCTCGATGAAGACATGAGCCCACTGTCCGCCTGAACCCCCTCCTGAATCCTGAAGCGATCTTTTCAACACCAAAAGATCGCACTGCTCAGAGCCGTGTCATCCCCAAGCATCCACAGGGGCGCGGCCATGCCCTTCAATAACCCGCCCTTAAATAAAACTTCATGACTGCGACAATTTGTCTTTATTTGTGACAAAAACAGGCTCAAAATAAAAACTGTACTGTACAGTACCATCCTAAACCTACGCTCGCAGTGCATGTAAAGGCCTTGGCTGCCAGCTTCAGGGACACCGTAATGAAAAACGCTAAACAAGAGGTTCCTGCCTCTAAAGGGAGACACCTGATTCTGGGCGTCTTCGGGATTTTGCTCGGGCTAAGTGGCCTGTTCCTTACCCTCAAGGGTGCGCAGCTGGCCGCACTGGGCGGCTCCTGGTACTACCTGCTGGCCGGTCTCGGCATGCTGATTTCCGGCGTGCTGTATGTCCGCCGAAAACCCGCCGCAACAGCCATTATCGGCATCGTCTTTGTAGCGACAGTCATCTGGGCATTGTGGGAAGTCGGCTTCACTTTCTGGCCGATGGTGCCGCGCCTGGCGCCCTTCCTGGTCATTGGCCTGCTGGCCTCGCTGCTGCACCCATGGCTGACGCAAGGCCGTCATCGCGCAGCCAGTTATGGTGGCGCCGCGGTGTTTGCAGGCGTGTTGGTCGTCGGCGGCAACGCGCTCTTCATCCCGCACGGGGTTATTGAAGGCGAGCCTTCTGCTGTTGCCCAACCCGAAGTGAAAGAGACCGATCACGCTGCTGACTGGAGCCATTACGGCAGCACCCCGGCCGGTACTCGCTTCTCGCCGCAGACACAAATCAACAAGGACAACATCGACAAACTGCAAGTGGCCTGGACCTACCGCACCGGCGAAATAGCTGAAGGCGCGTCGGAATACCAGAACACCCCGATCCAGGTCGGCGACACCCTGTACACCTGCACCCCGACCAGCAAAGTGATTGCGCTGGATGCCGACACCGGCGAGCAGCGCTGGACATTCGATCCAAAACCGCAAAACACCAAAACCTGGAACCGTTGCCGTGGCGTCAGCTATTACGAGCCGGCCAAGGTTGAACACCCGCTGGTCTTCGCCGACCTGAAACCTGCGAAACCGGCGCAAGGCAACAGCTGCGCCAAGCGCATCGTGCAAGTCACCATGGATGCACGCTTGCTGGAAATCGATGCCGAAACCGGCAAACCCTGTGAAGGCTTCGGTGACAACGGCTCGGTCGATCTGACCACCGGCCTGGGCCGAGTCATGGAAAACGTTCCGTACTACGCCTACACCTCGGCACCGACTGTTTCGCGCAACCTGATCATTCTCGGCGGCTGGGTGTTTGATGGCCGCTCGATGGACGAGCCGTCCGGTGTGATCCGTGCATTCAGCGCCGACACCGGTGAACTGGTGTGGGCCTGGGACCTGGGTAACCCGGACATCACCAAACTGCCACCCGCAGGTCAAACCTATACCCGCAGCACGCCAAACATGTGGTCGACGCCTGCGTTCGACGATGAACTGGGCCTGGTGTACCTGCCAACCGGCAACCAGCAACCCGACTTCTGGGGCGGCAAGCGTCCGGAGCTGACCGAGAAATATTCATCGGCCGTAGTGGCGCTGGACATGGCAACCGGTCGCGAGCGCTGGACCTTCCAGACCGTGCACCACGACATTTGGGACTATGACGTCGCAGCACAACCGTCCTTGTACGACGTACCGGACGGCAAAGGCGGCAAAATCCCGGCGCTGATTCAACTGACCAAACGTGGGCAGATCTTCATGCTCGACCGCCGCACCGGCCAGCCGATTGCCGACGTGATCGAAAAGCCCGTGCCACAAGACGTTGCAGCCGGTGACTGGGTGTCCAAGACCCAACCCTATTCAGTGGGTATGCCATCGTTTGGCGCGCAGCCATTGACTGAAAAAGACATGTGGGGCGCCACATTCTTCGATCAGCTGATGTGCCGCATCGACTTCAAGAAGCTCAACTACAACGGTGAATTCACCGCCCCAAGCACCCAGGACACGCTGATTTATCCGGGCTACTACGGCGGCTTCAACTGGGGTAGCGCGGCCATCGACGAAAACAGCGGCTATATGTTCGTCAACGACATCCGCATCCCGCAGGTGGTGAAACTGGTCCCGCGTGAAAACGTCGACCTGTCGCACCTCAAGTCCGGGCACGGCGTGGGCAGCACCTACCCAATGGATGGCACACCGTTTGTCATCGATCACAAAAGCTTCAACTCACCGCTCGGCATTCCTTGCCAAAGCCCGCCGTGGGGCGTGTTTGCAGCTGTCGACCTGAACACCCGCAAGCAAGTCTGGGAACGACCTGCCGGCACGGTGCAAGACGCGGTGATTAACGGCGTGCGGGCCAACTTGCCGATTCCGTTGGGCATGCCAACGCTGGGCGGCGGCGCAACCACCGGTTCAGGCCTGGTGTTTTACGCTGGCACGCAAGACTACTACCTGCGCGCCATGGACATGGCCACCGGCAAGGAAGTCTGGAAGGGCCGTTTGCCAGTGGGCGGTCAAGCCACGCCAATGACCTATCGTTCGCCTAAATCCGGGCGCCAGTATGTGGTGATCGTCGCAGGTGGCGCACGTCAGTCTCCAGATCGCGGGGATTACGTGATAGCGTACGCGCTTCCCGAAAAAGAGTAGTTCCCATGCCACAGTTGCACCGTCTGCCCCCTTCAACCCCAACCCGGAGCGAGGAAAAGCGGCGCAACTTGCTGATAACGGCCAGTGAGCTATTTTTGCAACAGGGCTACGATGGCCTCAGCATGGACGCCATCGTCGCCGCTGCCGGTGGCTCCAAAGCCACGATTTACCGCTACTTCGGCAGCAAGGCCGACTTGCTGGTGGCCGTAGTCGAATACCTTTGTGCAGACTTCATCATTAACCTCAAGCAACTCGACACCTCGGGCGTCGAGCTGGTCAAGGGCTTGGAGTTGATCCTCGAAGAACTGGTGGCCGTGGTCACCAGCCCCCGCCATGTCGACTTCTACCGCCTGGTGGTCAACGGTTCGGCACATGTGCCGCAAGTGGGCCACACCTGGTATGAACATGGGCCCAAAGTCTGGCATCAATTGATCTTCAATCTGCTTGAAGAACAGCGCCATCGTGGCTTGATCGCTGCTGACAGCTCCTTCTGCGAATTGCCGCCCATTCTGTTCGACGCACTGTTTTCACACCTCACCACGCGCACCGTGATGCTGGGGCAAACCTGCACGGCCGAGGCTTTTGAACCCATGATCAACGAACTGACTGCGTTGGTGGTCAGGCGCCTGAAACTACCCTGAAATCGCCTCGGCCAGGCACGCGACAAACCGAGGGCAATATGGCTATGCTCAAGCCCATGAGCCCTCCCGATGCAATTCGTCAGCCTTGCCCTCCCGGCGCCTGCAACTGCGAGCGCGAACAGCTGTTGGCGGCCCCCGAACCGGACTTGCGCATCCTGAAACTCGACCGTCAGGCCGAAAAGATTCTGCTGGCACGTCTGGAGAATATCCAGAGCCTGGGCGACCTTGAACACATGCAGCGCCGCCTGCACGAGCAACTGGGTATCCAACTGAAGATCGAGCCCGGCTTTAATGAAGTGCGAAGCATGCGCGGCATCGGTATCCATATCGCCAAGCAACCCGGGCTGTGCCGAAAAACACGCCAATCAATTCCGGCGGCAATTCGCCGAGCATTGGAAAAACGTCCAGAAATTGCCTACAAATTACTGGATGGTCATGACTTGCTGCGGGACACCTGATACGTCATTTTCAGGGTGGATTGTCCTACAAAACCAGCCAATTCAGATCCAAGCTACTGATTTATCTTGCTTAACTGTGCACAGTAACTTATAAGCGCGTTTTTTAATCACTATTAGAGCCCGCACATGAGTACCGGATTCACCGAGGACGAAATGCGTAAAGCGCTCGGCCTTGATCTGCCTGCAGCCGCTACGCCAGCTACTCCGCCCGCTCCTGCTCCAACTCCCGCAGCTCCCAAAGCCGCAGCACCGGCACCCAAGCCGGCACCCCGCGCACCGGTCAAGCGCCGCGGCCCGATGCTGCGTGTATCGCTGCACGTCAGCAAGGTATTTGACGGCGAAGAAACGCTGTTTGTACACGACTCAAAATTGCTGAGCCGCTTTGATGCCGAACAGGAAGCTAAAAAAGCCCTGGCCAAAGCCGGCTTTAAATACTTTGTTGTCGACTCGATTGTGCAAGTCGACTGAACGGCACACCTCTGATGCAGAGTCGACTCTGGATCAATGCCAAGGAACCCGCCATGCAAAGCCAGCCCCTGAACGCCGCAGACTTCGAGGTCATCGAAGACACTCTGCTCAAATACGGCGATGATCACTCTATTCTTAACGCCAGCGAACTCGATGGCTTCTTCACAGCCTTGGTTTCAAGCCCAACCCACGTGGACATTGGCGAGTGGTTCCCTGCGATCTGGGGCGGTCAAACCCCGAACTGGGAAAGCACTGATGAGGCAAAACAGTTCATCGAACTGAGCGTTCGCCATATCAATACCCTGGCCCGCCAACTGGCAGAAGACAGCCAAGCCTTCGCTCCGCGTTTTGAAGAGACCGAGCACCTGGGTCAAACCGTCACCTTGGCCGAAGAATGGTGCTTCGGTTACGAGCGCGGGGTTGCGGTGGCAAAATGGACGCCTTTGCCAGCCATTCAGGCAGGCTTGCTGCAAGCCATCGCCGAGTGTGCCGAGCAAGACAACTTTGAACTGCCACCCGACCTGGACGTGCCAGCCCACCAGCAACGCGTGGCAGACATTGCCCCGGCAGCCCGTGCGCTGCATGACTACTGGCTGAGCCAGCGCTAACCTCCTGGCAACACACCCCCTGTAGGCGCGAGTTCCTACAGGGAATGCGCATTCCCTCACGCCTCGCAGAACCGACTTATGACCATCCTCACCCACTTCGACACCCCGATCAGCGAGCCGATCAACGCCCAGATTTTGCAGCTCGTGGTCGATCACCTCAGCGATATCAGCGCCATGGAAATCGCGCCGAGCAATCTGCTGTACAGCCTCTATCAATACGCCATCGGTTTTGAAGTGCACCTGTACCTGCAAGCCCTAGACGGCACGAAAGGCATTGCAGTTGAGTTGATGGTCGCGACAGATGATCAAGACCCGCAGAAAGTAACCGGGTTTGTCCTCTATTTGCCGGTCAAGGACGATCCTCAGGCCTGTGGCATTGCGTACATGGCCGAACTCGCCAGCCACCGCCACCTGGGCGTCATGCAAGCCATGCTGCAAGCGGTGACCCGCCGCTACCCGCACACCGAGCTGACCTGTAGCGTCAGTAAAGTCGCCGCGTTTCAAGGCATGGGCTTTCAAGTCATCGGCACCCGTGGTCCGCAAGTCCTGATGAACACCCTTGATCACAGCACAGACGGCCTGATGGGCGTACTGGACGTAGCCTCGGTCTATCAATCGACCGAAGTGCGACAGATCCATACCTACCTGCTGCAACGCAACGGCAAAAAAGCGATGTTCGACGCCGAGAAAAAACGCGACCGCCAGATCGATCAACTGACGGCCAAAGCCAAAGCATTTGTTGCACAGCTTAATGGCTAAAAAAGGCCTGCCACGGCCCGCCTGAAATAACGCATCATGGGCGCATTCCGATCCGAGGGAACGTTATGCGCCGCCACTTCACCTTTACCCGCCTTGCCGGATTAACCCTGAGCCTGATGTTTAGCGCCTCGGCACTGGCCAGCGAAGAGTCGCAACTGGTCGATTCGATCAACACTTACCGCAGCCAGATTCAGCTGTGCGCTGGCCAGGCCTCCCAAGAGCTGCCGCCGCTGGCCTCCGACACCCGACTGGTGTTGCCCGCCAGCAGCTTTGGCGACTTGCAAGAAGCCCTTGGCCGGGCCGCCTACCCGCTGGTCAACGTGCAAGCGATCAACCTGTCCGGCCCACGCGATGCACAGGCAGCCATGAAAGCCGTGCAAGAAAGCTTCTGCAAAGTGGTGCTGGACCCGCAATTTGTCGACATCGGTGTCAGCCACTCCCAGCAGGATTGGCGCATCGTGCTGGCGCGCCCCTTGCTGACCGGCCGCTTGGGCGATGCGCAAGCAGAAGGCCAGAAAGTCCTTGAACTGATCAACAGCGCCCGCACCCAACCGCGTCAATGCGGCGCCCAAGCCTTCGTCCCAACTGGCCCACTGACCTGGAACGCTACCTTGGGCACTGCGGCCGAGACGCACACCCGAGACATGGCCAACAACAATTACTTCGACCACAAGGACCGCACCGGTGGCACACCGGGAGATCGCGCCGAACTGGCTGGGTATATCGCCCAACAGATCGGTGAAAATATCGCGGCAGGTCAAGACACACCACGCAAGGTCGTCGATGGCTGGCTGGCCAGCCCCGGGCACTGCGCCAACATCATGAACCCGGCGTTTCGCGAGCTGGGCGCGGCCTATGCAGTAGACCCTAAAAGTGACGCAGGGATTTACTGGACCGCCCTGTTCGGCAGCCAATAAAAGGGATTTTGGAAGGTATCAAGCGAGGGTAAAACGCGGAGATTTCAAACAGAGCAGCCCCACCCAACACTGTTGGGCGGGGCTGATTTTTTACAGCGCCATGTCAGCCGCTGGGTTGCTTGGCGCAGGCTTGGCCGGCGCAGCAGGTGCTTCTTGTCCAACGGTTGCTGCCGGGATAGCCGGTGGCGGAGTCAGTTGCAGGACATCGGCGGTGTAAGCCCATTCCTGTGCAACGCGCTCAGGCGAGCCGTTCAGCTTGGTGCCGTAGCTCGGCACGATCTGATGCAGCTTGGCTTGCCACTCAGGCGTCGCAACCTTGTCCTTGAACACGGTTTCGAGCACGGACAGCATGATCGGTGCAGCAGTCGATGCACCCGGCGATGCGCCCAGCAGGCCGGCAATGCTGCCGTCTTTCGCAGCAACGATCTCGGTGCCCAGTTTCAGCACGCCGCCCTTCTCTTCGTCACGCTTGATGATCTGCACACGCTGGCCGGCTTGCCACAGACGCCAGTCTTCTTGCTTGGCATCCGGGTAGTATTCTTTCAGCGCGTTGAAACGGTCTTCGTCCGACAGCATCAACTGACCGGCCAGGTATTCAACCAGCGGGTATTGTTCGATACCGACTTTGGTCATTGGCCAGATGTTGTGGGGGGTAGTGCTGGTCAGCAGGTCGAAGTACGAACCTTCTTTCAGGAACTTGGTCGAGAAGGTCGCGAACGGGCCAAACAGGATAACGCGCTTGCCATCCAGCACGCGGGTGTCCAAGTGCGGAACCGACATCGGCGGTGCGCCAACCGACGCTTTACCGTAAGCCTTGGCCAGATGCTGTTCAGCAATGGCAGGATTATCGGTTACCAGGAACGAGCCCCCTACCGGGAAGCCAGCGTATTCCTTGGCTTCAGGAATGCCGGATTTTTGCAGCAAGTGCAGAGCTCCGCCGCCCGCGCCGATGAACACGAACTTGGCGTCCGTTTCGCTTTCTGTGCCGTCTTTGAGGTTTTTGTACACCACACGCCACGAACCGTCTGCGTTGCGCTTGATGTCTTTGACTTCGCTCGACAGCTTCAGGTCGAAGTTAGGCTTGGTTTGCAGGTAAGCCGCAAACTGACGCGTGATTTCGCCGAAGTTTACGTCAGTACCGATAGGCGTCCAGGTGGCCGCGACTTTCTGGTTCGGGTCACGCCCTTCCATCATCAGCGGAACCCACTTCTTGATCTGAACCGGGTCTTCGGAATACTGCATGCCCGCGAACAGAGGGCTCGCCTGCAAGGCTTCGTAGCGCTTCTTCAAGAACTTGATGTTGTCATCGCCCCACACAAAGCTCATGTGCGGTGTGGAGTTGATGAACGAACGCGGGTTCTTCAGAACACCGTTCTTGACCTGCCAGGACCAGAACTGACGCGAAACCTGAAAGGCTTCATTGATTTCAATGGCCTTCGGGATTTCAACGTTGCCGTTCTTGTCTTCCGGGGTGTAGTTCAGCTCAGCCAACGCTGAGTGACCGGTACCCGCGTTGTTCCAGCCATTGGAGCTTTCCAGCGCCACGCCATCAAGACGTTCGATCATCTCCATGGACAGGCCAGGTTCCAACTCGTTGAGCCAGACACCCAGAGTGGCGCTCATGATACCGCCGCCAATCAGCAGTACATCAACGTGCTTTGGCTCGGCAGCGTGCACGGACGTGAGTCCCATGGTCAGCGCCAGGCCCAGTAGCCCTTTGTTCATCTTCTTTAACATGTTGTCGTACCTAAGATAAAACGCCATCTACCCGGCACGCGGTTCATGACAGACCTCGATTCACTGCAAGACAGGCTGCCTGCAATCGAACCCACCATCAGGCCTTGAACGGGTAGATATATAAGGCCTATGCACACTATAGACCTCACTTTTATGTACCTTGGGCGCTGATCTTTTATTGCTTTTGGCTTCAGCTACTTGGGTGACATTTATATTGTGTGCCGGGTGTGGCCGATGACAGATTCGATCTGCCCAGCTCCTTCACACCCGCCACCTTCTCGCGATTCCATTGGTACTGATCCCCTTGCTGCTCCTTCCAGGGAGCCTGCGCGGACATGAAAATCCGGGGTGCCAGCCTTTAAGCCGCGACATTCTACCTCAGGTGGCACTTTGGACGAAAACGCATCTTATGTGCGATGTGAAGCAGATCAACCGTCTCGGCTGCCCAAACGGGCATGCGACGTGACTCACCCGCCACGCAGAGAAAACCCGAAAAACACTCAATGGATCCACTAAACAATCACAGCACAATAACTTGTGTGCGGTAATCGCCTAAAACAGCCAATTTACGACAAACAAGCTCAATGTAAAATTGACGTCTTCGCCACCAATCACGCTTAATGGATCCATAAAAGCAATAACACCTGATCCGGAGATTGGTCATGTATCCAAAAAACACGTGGTACGTTGCGTGCACCCCCGATGAAATCGCCGATAAGCCTCTGGGCCGGCAGATTTGTGGCGAGAAGATCGTTTTTTATCGCGGCCAAGAGAACAGCGTCGCGGCGGTCGAGGATTTTTGCCCCCATCGTGGCGCCCCACTGTCGCTGGGCTATGTCGAGAACGGCAACCTGGTCTGCGGCTATCACGGTCTGGTCATGGGCTGCGACGGCAAGACCGTCGAAATGCCGGGCCAGCGCGTTCGCGGCTTCCCTTGCAATAAAACCTACGCAGTCGTTGAACGTTACGGCTTTATCTGGGTATGGCCCGGTGAACAGGACAAGGCTGACCCTGCGCTGATCCATCACCTGGAGTGGGCCGTGAGCGATAAATGGGCTTATGGCGGCGGGTTGTTTCATATCGGTTGCGATTACCGCCTGATGGTCGACAACCTGATGGACCTGACGCATGAAACCTATGTGCACGCATCCAGCATCGGCCAGAAAGAAATCGATGAGGTCGCACCGACCACCACCGTCGAAGGCAATGAAGTGATCACCGCCCGGCACATGGAAAACATCATGGCGCCGCCGTTCTGGCGCATGGCGCTGCGCGGCAATAACCTGGCCGATGATGTGCCGGTCGACCGCTGGCAGATCTGCCGCTTCTCGCCGCCCAGTCATGTGTTGATCGAAGTCGGGGTTGCCCACGCAGGCAAAGGCGGCTATCACGCGGCCCCCGAATTCAAGGCATCGAGCATCGTGGTCGACTTCATCACCCCCGAAACCGATACCTCAATCTGGTACTTCTGGGGTATGGCGCGCAATTTCAAACCGCAGGATCAAGCGCTCACCGCCACGATTCGCGAAGGCCAGGGCAAGATTTTCAGCGAAGACCTGGAAATGCTCGAACGCCAGCAGCAAAACCTGCTGGATCACCCGCATCGCGCCTTGCTCAAGCTCAATATCGACTCGGGCGGCGTGCAGTCCCGCCGTGTTCTGGAGCGCATCATCGCCAGCGAGCGCGCACCCGAGCCGCAACTGATCGCCACCGCTCAATAACACCCAGGCACGGCAATCGCTGCCGTGCCCGCGCCTTTTTGAACAATAAACACAAGCGTGCCCTACGCCGGCAACGCTGTGAGGATCCAGCATGATTGATGTGGTGGTGGTATCGCGCGCAACCGAAGCGCAAGACATTTGCAGTTATGAATTGGCCAGTGTCGATGACAGCGCCCTGCCCCCGTTCAGCGCCGGGGCGCATATTGATGTTCACTTGCCCGGCGGCCTGATCCGCCAATACTCGCTGTGCAATCACCCGGACGAACGCCATCGCTACCTGATTGGCGTACTCAAGGACCCCGCTTCGCGCGGCGGTTCAGACAGCCTGCACGCACACATCAACACCGGCGATCGCTTGCAGATCAGCGAGCCGCGAAATTTGTTCCCGCTGGTGCATGAAGCTCAGCGCAGTTTGTTGTTTGCGGGCGGGATCGGGATTACTCCGATTCTGTGCATGGCCGAGCGCTTGGCCAATACCCGCGCAGATTTTGAGTTGCACTACTGCGCCCGCTCCAGCGAGCGCGCTGCGTTTGTTGAACGCCTGCGCACGTCAGTGTTTGCGGATCGGGTGTTTTTGCATTTCGACGAACAACCCGAAACCGCCATGAATGCCGCCCAGGTGCTGGCCAACCCGCAAACCGGCGTGCATCTCTATGTGTGCGGTCCGGGGGGCTTTATGCAGCACGTCCTGGACAGTGCCCGCACCCAAGGCTGGGCCGAAGACACGCTGCACCGCGAGTACTTTGCCGCCGCGCCGGTCGACAGCAGCAAGGACGGGAGTTTTTCGGTAAAAGTGGCCAGTACCGGTCAAATCATTGAGATTCCGGCGGATAAAACGGTGGTTCAAGTCCTGGAAGGTCACGGCATCGACATCCCCATGTCGTGCGAACAAGGGGTGTGCGGCACCTGCCTGACCAACGTCCTGGAAGGCGTGCCGGACCATCGCGACATGTTCCTCACCGAAGAGGAACAAGCCTGCAATAACCAGTTCACGCCGTGCTGTTCGCGTTCGAAATCACCCTTGCTGGTGCTGGATATTTAACCGACATGTCAGCCCGGGCGGTGAATCACTTTCATCCGCTCACTGGCCACCGCCGAGCTGAAAATCTCGGCATAGCGCAAGGTGGCATTGGCGTGCTCGCGCATCATGGCTTCAGCGCGAGCACCCTGACCACTGACCAAAGCATCGAACACCGAGTGATGCTGCATGTGTGCGTAATTGAAGCGGCGATACTCGCGAGCCATGTCTTTGCGATCAACCGCCAACGCCGTGACCGACGCAAACGGCAAATGATCGTTGCGCGCCAGCGCATCGGCAATCGCCGGGTTGTGACTGCCGTCGATAATCACCTGATGAAAGCGCATGTTGAGGTCGTGATAAACCTCAAGATCATCCTCAGTGACAAAGCCCTTATCGAATAACTCATCCCCTTGCAGCAAGCACAACTCCAGGGCTGCCCGGCCTTCTGCCGACAGCCCGCGCTCGGCGGTCAGGCGTGCAGCAAGACCTTCGAGCACACCGCGCACCTCCACCGCACCGGCGATGTCATTGGCGCTGACCGAACGCACCTGAAACCCGCGACCGCCAAAACGCACCAGCAAGCCTTCCTGCTCCAGCGTGCGAAACGCCATGCGCACCGGCATCCGCGACACACCGAACAACTCAGCAGTCGGGATTTCCATCAGACGTTCGCCTGCGGCCAACTCGCCCGAGGCAATCATTTTGCGCAGTGCAATCAGCACCAATTGACCGGGTTTGCTCATCCAGACGACTTCCAGAAAACAGGGGGGCGAACATAGTAACGCATGCCATACCCGCAAATCCTCTGTGGGAGTCTGGCTTGCCAGCCAGGCTCCAGCAGGTAATTGCATTGCGCCCGAACCTTACATCGACAGTGGGTAGCTGATCACCACACGCGCCTGGTCAAAGTTGCTGTTGAAGCTGCGACGGTTGGTGGCGTTGTTGACCCGCAGGCGTGGTGGAACATGCCCGGCCAGGCCGGGCAGTGATCGATGGCCTGAATCAGGCCGGAGTGAGTACCGGTTGCGCCGACGCGCTACCCGGTTTAAGCAGCAACAGGCAGCCCGCAGCAATCACAAATACGATGGCGAACACCCCGTACAAGTGCAGCGGTTGCCAGCCAGCATCCAGCAGAAAACCGGCCACGATCGGCGACAGGATGGCGCCAATCCGGCCAATGCCGATGCCCCAACCCACACCCGTGGTGCGAACCGAAGCGTCATACACAACCGGCGACAGCGCATACAACCCGGCCACGCAACCGTTGGAAAACATCCCGATCAACAAGCCCAGGCCAAGTGCGGCCATGACCGAAGAGGCCGAGCCGACAAACAGCACCAGCAAGGCTGCGGTCACCAGCATGAACAACGACAGCACACGGGTCAGCGGCCAGCGCGAAGCCAGACCACCGACCAATGCTGCACCGAAGATTCCGCCCACGCTCAGCAGCACGCCACCGGTAATACCTTGCTGCGCGGAAAGACCGGCAGACACCAGCAACTTGGGCGTCCAACTCATCACAAAGTAGAAACCGAACATCACCAGGAAGAACAGCAACCAGATCAACAGCGTGGTACGGCGCAGTGCCGGGGTCAGCAACTGGGTAAACCCTTTGCCCTCGCCCGCCACGCTCGCCGCCACCGGCGGCATGTGTTTCAAGGTCGGTTGCCCCATGCGTTGGGCCAGGCGATTGATGCGCTGCAAGGCCGTTGCCGGGCGACGAGCCAGTAAAAAGTCCAGCGACTCCGGCAGCCACAGCAGCACCAGCGGAATCACCGCGAAGGTCGCCAGACCGCCAAACAGGAACACCGAACGCCAGCCCCAATGTGACAACAACCACACTGCAATCAAGCCACCCAAGGTCGCGCCCAGGGCATAGCCGGTGGACTGCAAGCTCACCGCCAGCCCGCGCCAGCGCTTACTGGCGTACTCACTGGCAATCACGTTGCTGCTGGCCAGAATGCCGCCGATACCCAAGCCCGTTACCCCGCGCAGCAACGCCAACTGCATGGGAGACTGGCTCAACGACGAAAGCAGCATGCCCGTGCCGGACACCACCAGACACAGCAGGATCAAAGGACGACGACCGATACGATCCGCCCATGGCGCGATAAACAGAGAACCGGCCGCCATGCCGAACAAACCGGCGCTCAGCAACATGCCGATTTGCGCGCCGCTCAACGCCCACTCGGCCGACACGGAAGCGGCCGTGAACGCCATGACCAGCACATCGAAGCCATCAATCATGTTCAGCACGATGCAAATGCCGATGGCAAGCCATTGAAAAGCACTCATCGGGCCGTTATCGACGGTCGTTTTCAGATCGATAGCCATGCGTGCGCCTCCTGCTCGGACATCACCGAAGCGAAAAAAAAGCACAGCACGGCGTAACACATAGACATAAAGCAGGCAGAACCCAGGCGGCTCTGTGCCCTTGAGAAGGCTTTCATGACGAGACCCTTTTTGTAGTTTTTATGGGCAACGTTCAGGAGCGGAACTCCTGCCATCACCAGGCCGCTAGTCAACCCGTTAATGGATCCACAGGCAAGATGAGGGACAGGTAGAAGCGGGCTGCGCCAGTGGAAAAACGGTTGCAATCGACAAATTGAATTAAATTAAATTCATATATATCAATCAGTTATACGAATGCATAATGCCCAATATTACTGTGCGATTATCGATCAACTTCACCTATCTGTAGGAGCGAGCTCGCCTCGCGATCTTTTAAACGATCAAAAGATCGCGAGGCAAGCTCGCTCCTACACAGAAATAGGCCTCTATTGGATCCATTAATCTAAAAATGCCAAACTCGCTCTTGCCGCGTGAATAGCCGCTATCCGGTAGTCCACTTGCGGCAGTTCATAGGCAAAAAAGTACTCCGCCGTTTCCAGCTTGTGCGCCCTCAGCGGGTCACTTTCGGGTAATTGCCGAGACACCCTGGCAGTACGCACCCAAGCAAACGCCAGCAACGCCAGCCCACACAAACGCAGAAAATCCCCGGCGACCCGGTAAGGATATTCCCGGTCCTCATGCGCCTGATCCCGAACCACGCCGCACACCGCTTGCAGCTTGTCGCACAGCGTCTCCAACGGCTCGCCAAAAGAACCACCCTCGGCTTTGGCTTCTTCGCGCACCACGGTCAATAAATCGCCAAAGGCGCGGCCTTCATCACCCAGCACTTTACGCAACAGCAGGTCATTGGCCTGTATCTCGTTAGTGCCCTCGTAGATCATCGCAATACGGCTGTCGCGCAACGTTTGTTCGATGGCGAATTCGGTCACATAGCCGTAGCCGCCAAACACTTGCAACGCGTTGCTGGACAGACGAAAGCCTTGCTCGGTAAAGAACGCCTTGATCACCGGAGTCAGCAGTTCTGCCAGACGCAAGGCTCGCGGATCAGCTTGATCGAGCAGGTGTGCCGTCCAATAGCCGACGGCACGCATGCCTTCGGTATAGGCCCGAAGCTCCAGCAACACGCGGCGCATGGCCGGGTGAAGGTGAATCGGGTCAGCAGCGTCTGCCACCACCCCGAGCGGACGCGTCGGCGCGCGCATTTGCCTGCGTTCCCGGGCATAGCTGTAAGCGTTCTGCCAGGCGGCCTCGGCATGCCCCAGCCCTTGCAGCCCCACGTGCAAACGTGCCGAATTCATCATCACAAACATGGCCGCCAACCCGCGATTGGCTTCGCCCAGCAACCAGCCTTTCGCGTTATCAAACACCAGCGAGCACGTCGCGCTGCCCTTGATGCCCATTTTGTGTTCGATACCGTCGCAACGCACGCCGTTGAATAGGCTGTCCGGCAAGCGCTTGGGCACCAGGAACAATGAAACCCCGCGACTGCCTGCGGGCGCATCGGGCAACCGCG
Source organism: Pseudomonas sp. CCC3.1 (assembly GCF_034347405.1). Lineage (NCBI taxonomy): Bacteria > Pseudomonadati > Pseudomonadota > Gammaproteobacteria > Pseudomonadales > Pseudomonadaceae > Pseudomonas > Pseudomonas sp. CCC3.1. The sequence continues at coordinate 2,255,334 of NZ_CP133778.1, read as the reverse complement.
CCAGCACCAGGTGCAGAATGTTTTCGGTCAGGTCGTGCTCGCCACCGGAGATAAACAGCTTGCTGCCATTGAGGCAATAACTGCCATCGGCCTGCGGCTCGGCACGACTGCGCAACAGGCCGACATCGCTGCCCGCCTGCGGCTCGGTGAGGCACATGGTCGGCAATGCCTCACCGCTGACAATCTGCGGCAGGTAGCGCTCCTGAATCCACTGCGGCGCATGATGTTTAAGGCAAAGGTAGGCGCCGTGGGCGATGCCGGTGTACATGGCCCAACCATGGTTGCTGGCATAGAGCATTTCTTGCAGCGCAGCATCGAGCAGTTGCGGCAACCCTTGCCCACCGAACGATTCAGCACAGGCCAGCGCGGGCCAGCCGCCTTCAACATAAGCTCGGTACGCCTCGGCAAAACCTGCCGGAGTGGCCACTTGGCCCGCCTCAAACCGGCACCCCTGGCGATCACCGCTGGCATTGATCGGCGCCAGCACCTGCGCACTGAAGCGCCCCGCTTCTTCCAACACCTGCAACGCCAGCGGCAAATCCAGCCCCTGAAATACGTCGTTACCGGCCCAGGCCGATGGCGCCTCAAGCCAGTGTTCGAAGATAAATTGCATGTCGCGCAGCGGCGCTTGGTATTGCCACATAAAAAAGCCTCAATGGGTCGAAAAATGCGGATTCTCGATCAGCACCGCCATGCCTTGACCGCCACCGACACAGGCCGCCGCGATCCCATAACGCAAGTTGTGTTCACGTAACTGCCGCGCCAAAGTCATCACCAACCGCAACCCGGTCGCGGCCAGCGGGTGCCCCAGCGCAATCGAGCCGCCCCGGCAATTGAGTGCTTGCGTGTCCAGCTCCAGCGCCCGCGCCACAGCCAGCACTTGCGCCCCTTGGGCTTCGTTGATTTCAAACCGGCCAATATCGCTTAGCGTCAGGCCACTGCGTTGCAGCAACAACTGGATCGCCGAAACCGGGCCGATGCCCATCACCTCTGGCGCCACGCCGACCACGGCGCTGGCCAGCAGATGCGCCAGCGCAGGCCGCTTGAGCGATGACGTACGGGCAACCAGCGCGGCCGCAGCACCATCGACCACTGCGCAACTGTTGCCAGCCGTCTGTACGCCCTGCACATGAATCGGCGCCAGCCGTGCCAGCGCCACACCATCGGTGCTGCGAGGGTGACTGTCGCGGCTGACAGATTCACAACGACGCGACAGGCTAATACCTCGCGGTTGATAGCCGTCCAACTCAAACTGTTCCGTGCGCAGCGCAACGATTTCATCCTCAAACCAGCCGCTGGCCTGTGCGTTCAAGGCCTGCTGATGGCTATTGAGGGCAAAGGCATCCACCGCTTCACGGCTCAGGCCATAACGTTTCGCCAGGTTTTCAGCGGTAGCGATCATGTCCAGCCCCGGAGCCGGATCGTAGAGCGCTTCCCAGAGGAAATCCTTGAACTCCACCGCCGCCCCAAGCCGAAAACCACCGCGATGGGTGTACGCGGCAATCGGGTTGCGCGACATGGATTCAGCCCCCACGCACAGCGCCAATTCCACGCCCTCGTTCAGTTGTCGAGCGGCCTGATGCAGCAGTTCAAAACCAGTGGCACAGATTCGTTGCACCGCCAGGGCCGGCACCTGCTGGGGCACCCCGCTGTACAAACCGATATGGCGCGGCAGCATGTAGGCGTCGAAACTGGACTGGGCCATGGAACCGGCCAGTACCGAGTCCACGGTCTGCGCATCCAGCCCGGCCCGCAGCAACACTTCGCGACCGACCTTGATGCCCAGATCAATCGGCGATACATGCGCCAGCTCACCCCCCAGATCCACCCACGGGGTGCGCACCGCCTCGACAATGGCGGCATCGCTGAATGCGCAATACTGCCCTGCCGGTTTCACGACGAGGCTCCGGCACGCAGAATCGACGGCTCCTGGCCGCGATACAACGCCTCCACCTGTGCCGCTCGCCATTGCAACACCGCGCGCTGATTGATCGAGCCTTTGTCAGTGATTTCACCCCGATCAATTGACGCGGGCTCATCTTGCAAAGTGATCCATTCAAGGCGGCTGGCATTGCCGCTGGCCTGACGATTCAGACGTTGCAACCAGTGCGCAAACCAATTGCGAACCGCCTCGCTGGCCAGCACTTGCGCATCACTGGCAGTGGCGGGTAAGCCCGAGAGTTGTCGGCACTCGTACAACCTTGGAAACACCAGCGCACCCAGGCATTCGCGGTCAGGCGCGGCCACGACCAGGTCTTGCACATAGGGCGAGCCTTCCAGCACCGCACGATTGCGCAACGGCCCAACGCTGACAAATACCCCGGAGGACAACTTGAAGTCCTCGGCCAGACGCCCGTCGAACATCAACCCCCACTGCGGGTTGCACGGGTCCGCCAATTTCAGCGCATCGCCGGAACGGTAGAAACCCTCATCATCGAACGCTTCAGCGCTTTGCTCGGGTGCGCGCCAATAGCCAGGCATGATGTGCGGGCCGCGAAAACGCCCTTCCAGCTTGCCGTCCACCGGCACCAGACGCACCTCGCACCCCGGCGCGGGCAGACCGATGTACCCGGCCATCGACAACGGTCCGGTGGTGAACGTGCAAGAAGGCGATGCTTCAGTCATGCCCAACCCGGCCATCATGCGGATACGCTCGCCACAGTGCCGTTCGGCGACCCGGTCCAGCCGGTCCCAAATGCTTTGCGACAGACCCGCCGCTGCGAAGAAAAACAACGACATGCGGGCGAAAAACCGATCGCGCAATTCAGCATCGTTTTCCAGCGCCGTCACCAGTTCTTCCCAGCCCTTGGGCACGGTCAGGTACGCAGTGGGCGACACCTCTTTCAAATTGCGCAGTGTCTCGGCAAAACCCTGCGCCGTGGGCTTGCCGCCGTCCAGGTACAAGGTGCCGCCGTTGTAGAGCACGATGCCGACGTTATGGCTGCCGCCAAACGTGTGGTTCCACGGCAACCAGTCCACCAGCACCGGCGGCTCTTCGCCGAACACCGGAAACGTCTGCAAGAGCATTTGCTGGTTGGCACACAGCATGCGTTGGGTGGTGACGACGGCTTTGGGCAATTTGGTAGAGCCCGACGTGAACAGAAACTTGGTAATGCTGTCCGGGCCGGTGGCCTTGAACGCCCCTTCAGCCTCTGCGCCGCCGGGTTGCTGCAACAGACTGGCAAAACTCACCTGCTGGCGCCCCGGCACTTCACCGCGCACCGTCACCAATGGTGTAGCACCTGGCAACACAGCCTCAATGGCCCGCTGAAAAGGCGCCGCGTCGCTGACAAAGATCAGCCCCGGCTGTAACAGCTCGCAGACATGCCGCAACTTGGCAAAGTCCTGCGACAACAACGAATAGGCGGGAGACACCGGGCAATAAGGAATGCCCGCGTACATCGCGCCCAGGGCAATCTGCAAATGTTCAATATCGTTACCCGACAGAATCGCCAAGGGCCGCTCAGCCGAAAGGCCGTACGCAAGCAGGCTCTGGGCGATGGCGCGCACGGCGTCGAGCATCTGCGCGTAGCTGATCCGACGCCAGTCGCCGCCATTGTCACGGGCAGCAATAAACGTGTGGTCCGGGCGTACATGCGCCCAATGCACCAGACGGTCGAGCAAACGTTCGGGCCGCTCTTGCAACAGCTCCAATGAGCGCATGTGCAAGATGCCGGACGTTTCGCTGATTTCAACCTGAGGCTGGCCGATAGACACCTGACGATAACGCGGCTGGGTCGGCGATTTGGATTCGAAACTCACGTCGTGTTCCTCCTGCAAGGCATGCCCTGCCCGGCCGACACTCAGGCGGCACGGGCAGACATGGCAACCTGTGGCTGCATCCTTATTATTGTTATGCCTTGAATCGCGGCGATCAGATCGGGTAGTGACGCGGCCCGTTCTGCAAGGTGACCCAGCGCAATTGAGTGAAATGCTCAATCGCCGCCTTGCCCCCAAAGCTGCCGTAGCCACTGTTCTTGACCCCACCAAAGGGCATCTGCGCCTCGTCGTGCACAGTCGGCCCATTGATATGGCAAATACCCGATTCGACCCGCTGCGCCAGTGCCAGGGCGCGACTGGTGTCACGACTGAAAATCGCCGCCGACAGGCCGAACTCTGAATCGTTGGCCAGACGCAGTAACGCCTCATCGCCAGTGTCGCGCAACACCACGGCCACCGGGCCGAAGGATTCTTCGCGGTACAAACGCATCTCTGACGTGACGTTATCGAGCAGGGTTGGCTGCATGATGCTGCCTTCAACCTGCCCACCGGCAACCAGCCGTGCCCCCTTGCTCACCGCGTCCTCAATCAGTGCCTTGATCCGTTGCCCGGCGTTGCTGTCCACCAGCGAACCCAGCACTGAATCGGCAGAATCGGGGTTACCCGCAGGCAAGGTCGCGATCTTGCTCGCCAACTTATCGACAAATGCATCGGCTATTTGGTGATCGACAATCAGGCGCTCGGTGGACATGCAAATCTGCCCCTGATTGAAATAAGCACCGAACGCCGCCGCTTCGACTGCCGCGTCAAGGTCGGCGTCATCCAGCACCAGGAACGGCGCCTTGCCGCCCAGTTCCAGGAGTGCTGGCTTGAGGTGGCGTGCCGACAGCTCGGCAACGATGCGCCCCACATGGGTCGAGCCGGTGAAATTGACCCGACGCACAGCCGGGTTGGCAATCAGCCGCTCGACAATCGCCGGGGCATCGGCCGGGGCATTGCTGATGACGTTGACCACGCCATCGCCCAAGCCCGCATCGTGCAGCACTTGACCGATCAGCCGATGCACGGCCGGGCTCAATTCCGACGCCTTGAGCACCACGGTGTTGCCACACGCCAGCGGCATGGCAATCGCACGGGTGGCGAGAATGACCGGCGCGTTCCACGGGGCAATGCCCAACACCACGCCACAGGGTTGGCGCAGCGCCATGGCAAAGCTGCCGGGCACATCCGAAGGAATCACTTCGCCGTTAATCTGCGTGGTCATGGACGCGGCTTCGCGCAGCATGCCGGACGCCAGTTTGACGTTGAAGCCATACCAGTTGGCCATGGCGCCGGTTTCACCGGCGGCGGCAATGAATTCGGCGCTGCGGGCCTGCAACAGATCGGCGGCCGCCAATAACCGCGTGCGCCGTTCATTGGGCGCCAGCGCGGCCCACACCGGGAACGCCGCCTGAGCAGCCGCCACGGCGGCGTCGGCATCTTCCAGCGTCGCGGCGGCAACGCGCGACACCCCCTCACCGGTCACCGGGTTGCAGCGTTCGAACGTTCGACCATCACGGGCCGGGCACGACAGGCCGCCGATCAACAGGGGCACGTCCAACATGGTGATTCCTCTTTATTGTCTTTATCGGGAATGCTGATTGCTGCTGCACATCATGGTGTAGGAGCGAGCTTGCCTCGCGATCTTTTGATCCTTTAAAAAGATCGCCCCCACAGCAGAGTTATCGCTTGTAAGCCTGCAAACCGGGCTTGATGCTCTTGTCATCCAAAAACTGCTTCATGCCCTGCTCGCGCCCGCCTTCGGTGTCCAGCAAGCGAGACTGATCGAGTTTGGCGTACAGGTAGTCCTCGTTCTGCTCCCAGGTCAATTCGCGGCAGCGCTTGAAGCCATGCTTGGCAGCGCGCAACACCACCGGGTTTTTCTCCAGCAGATTGCGCGCCAGCTCCACGGTCACTTCACGCAATTGCGCCAATGGCACGCTTTCGTTGACCAGGCCCATCTCGGCCGCTTTCTGCCCGCCGAACGTCTTGCCGGTCATGATGTAGTACAGCGACTGGCGATGCCCCACCGTATCAGCCATGGCTTTGCTCACCAGATTGCCCGGTGGAATGCCCCAGTTGATTTCCGACAGACCAAAGGTCGCCTCATCGGCGCAAATCGCCAGGTCGCAGGCCACCAGCGGGCTGAAACCACCACCGAAGCACCAGCCGTTGACCATCGCGATGGTCGGCTTGGCGTACATGCGCAGCAATTTCCATTGCCATTGCGAGGCTTCGCGGCGGATTTTCTCTTGAAGAATCTCCGGGCCGGCATCCACTTCACGGAAGTACTCTTTCAAGTCCATGCCCGCCGTCCAGGCCTCACCGGCACCGGTCAACACCAGCACGCCTGCGTCTGAGTCCTGCTCCAGCGTTTCCAGAACGTCGATCATTTCGCGGTTCAGGGTGGGGCTCATGGCATTGCGTTTTTCCGGACGATTCAAAATCACCCAAGCGATGCTGTCTTCGATTTCGACTTTGACGGTTGTCCAGCGGCCTTCGTATTTGCTCATAGCGATTGCTCTCTTGTTGTTCGCTTGAAGATGACTGAAAACTAACCGGCAAATATAGTTATGTCAATTAACTATTAATCAAATTAACCAAATCCTTAAACCTCAACGGCAAGTGAAATAACGCAACGGTAGCTATCGACTCGCAACCTCGGCAAAATAGATAGCTTTCTTAACTTCATTCGCGCAAGGACTTCTCTTCCCATGGCCAAGCCTGCAACGCTTCCCGACACTCAAGAGGCCCTGCCAGCTGGCACTGACGTGCAAGTGCCGCTAGACGCTGCACTCGACGACCTGATCGGCTATGCCATGCGTCGCGCGCAGCTCAAGCTGTTCCAAAACCTGATCAACCAACTGTCGAGCCATGACCTGCGACCCGCACAGTTTTCGGCCATGGCGATCATTGACCAGAACCCCGGGCTGATGCAGGCCGACCTGGCACGCGCGCTGTCGATTGAGCCGCCGCAAGTGGTGCCGTTGCTGAACAAGCTGGAAAGTCGCGCTCTGGCGGTACGGGTTCGGTGCAAGCCCGACAAGCGTTCGTACGGGATTTTTTTGAGCAAGACCGGAGAAACGCTGCTCAAAGAACTTAAGCAAATTGCGGCACAGAGCGATATAGACGCCACCTCTGCGCTCGAGCCTGCCGAGCGCGAAGAACTGTTGAGGTTGTTGAAGAAGGTGTATCAGGACTGAAGCGATGCAGTAACCCCTGTGGGAGCGGGCTTGCCCGCGATTGGGGCGACGCCGGGCTGGGTGGGTGCATATCCGTTGCTGCGGTGCCCACCCAGTCCGCAGTGCGCGTGATCTGGCTTGTGACCTTGCTTTTGATCTCAAGCGCCCCCTTAAACCACGCTGGCCGCACGCGGGTATTGCGCAGAGGGCAACCCGGCAGGACGCCGGGTTAGCCGCGACACGGCCATGGATGGCCGATCGCGGCGGGCCCACGGAGCAATGCCTGCGTACGGGCATGCCGAGCCACAGCGAGGCACCGAGTGGTAGGGGCAAAAAGCGTTTGGTTACTTTGCGCTTCTCAAAGTGACACGGCGTAAGGCCGTAACCTTAAGCAGCCGTTACGCAGCAACGGATATATACCCAGCCCAGCGTCGTTGCAATCGCGGGCAAGCCCGCTCCCACAGGGATTACTGCACTGCCTCAGAGTTGTGTAGAAACATACGCAACAAAGGGAGATTGGATTACCAAATCGGCAAGGTGTACACGGCGATGAAGCGGGTCTGGTTTTCATCGCGAAAAGCCGCCCCAGTCGGGAAATTGTTGCGATAAATCGATTTTCTCGCCAAGAGCCCGAGATTCTTCAGCGGCCCGCTCTGGATCACATACCCCAACTCCATCTGGAACTCGCGCTCCTTGCGATCATCGGCATTCAACGACGCCAGTTCAATATGGTCGCCGCGCACATAGCGCAGACGGCTTTTTAAACCAACCAGCCCAACCGCCGTGAAGTCGTAGTCATAGATCGCCTGCCAGGTGCGCTCCTTGGCGTTCAGAAAGTCCGAACTCATGGTCAGCTCGCTCATGCCCATCAACTCGGTGCCCGAGATATAAGGCGTGGCCGTATCACCACTGGCGTGCATATAGCCCACGCCAAAGCCGTGCCCGCCCAGTCGGTACCCCAGCAACCCCGAAACGTTGATGTTGTCGACCTTGCCCGCTTTGGCGCTGCCCGCCTCGTCACTGAAAAAGCTGCGTACGTCAGTGGTCAACACGCCGTCGCCCACAGGCAGTTTGTGCAGCACGGCGAAGGTGCTCTGTTTGTACAGATCGGCCACTTCAACGTGGTAGGCACGCAAGCTCAAGTCTTTGTTGACCTGGTAATCGCCCCCGGCATAAGCCAAGTGCGAGGTCGTGGCCGAGCCTTTGAAACGCCCGTTGGGCGAAGCAATCGTCATCGGCTGATAGTCGGTCGAGTCTCGCTTGTTGATGCGGTCGATATAGCCCGTGTTAAAGGTCAGGTCCTGGATTTCCTTGGAGCTGACAATGGTCCCTGAAAAGGTCTGCGGCAGCAGGCGCGAGGGGCTGGCAAAGGCAAACGGCAGAAAAATCGACACGTCGCCGGTTTTGAGGGTGGTCTCGCTGATGCGCATTTTGCCGGTGAAGGCCAGACGCGAATACTCGTCGGCGGCCTGTTTGTCGCTGTTGACGGGCAACAGTTCAGTGCCGCTGCGATCCGGTGAAGAGTCCAGTTTGACCCCGAGCAATCCGCGCACATCCAACCCGAAACCGACAGTGCCTTCGGTAAAGCCCGACTCCATGTTGGCGATAAAGCCTTGCGCCCACTCACGGGCAGCCGTTTTGGCGCCGTCATCCTTGTAATCACGGTCCATGTAGTAATTGCGCAGGGTCAAGGTGCCGTGGCTGTCTTCGATAAAACCCTGGGCCATAAGCCCGCTGGAAAACAGGCTCAGAGCAATGCACGAGAGAGGAACTAACGGCGAAGCGCCTTGGTTGAGCTTGAGCATGATGATTGTCCATTTATTGTTGTTTTTGGCACGAACGGATCGCTCTGATGGCGATTCTCCTGGCAGAGAATGGAAACAACCCACGGCAACGTCAATCGTTAATAGCCGATAATCGAACATTAAGTTTGTTATCTATTTTTTGTAATTATCAACACAGCCCACCTACCTAGCTGTTTTATAAGGCTTAAAGCATATTTACGGGCTTTTAAAATCACGGATTCTTTTTTTAGTTATATTTGTTAATCTTTATTCTGTTCGCAGAAAGCCCCCTACAAAAACAAGAATGAGGTTCACCCATGAACACTCCACAGCAGCGTTCGACGCTGACAATCGCTTTGTGCTTTATCGTTGCGCTCATCGAAGGCTTTGATCTGCAAGCCGCCGGAACGGCTGCTGCAGGTTTGCGCCAAACCTTCGCCCTGGACCCGAAAATGATGGGCTGGGTGTTCAGCGTCGGGATCATTGGCCTGCTGCCCGGAGCGTTTTTCGGCGGCTGGATCGCCGACCGTATCGGCCGCAAAAAAATCTTGATCGGCGCGGTGACCCTGTTTGGTGTTTTCTCGCTGTTGACCGCCTACGTCGACAGCTATTCGCACTTGCTGCTCGTGCGCTTCATGACCGGCCTGGGCCTGGGCGCCGCCCTACCGAACCTGATTGCACTGTGCGCTGAAGCCGTGGATGAACGTCGTCGCGGCACGGCCATCAGCGTCATGTACTGCGGCGTGCCGCTGGGCGGCGCACTGGCTGCGGTGGTCGCAATGTTCTCCCATGATCATTGGCAAACCACCTTTATCATCGGCGGCCTGGCCCCGCTGCTGGTGGTTCCGCTGATGATCATGCTGCTGCCCGAATCCAGCGTATTCCGTCAAAGTGCCGTGCAGGCGGCTCGCGTATCGACCGCCAAGGCGTTGTTTGGCGAAGGCCGCGCCACCTCTACCACCGGGTTATGGCTGAGTTACTTCTTCACCCTGACCGTGATGTACATGCTGCTCAACTGGCTGCCGTCGCTGTTGCTTGAACAGGGCTTCACCAAACCGCAGGCAGGCATGGTGCAGATGCTGTTCAACATCGGTGGCGCGCTGGGTTCCTTGCTGGGCGGCTTACTGCTGGACCGTTGCAACCCGATCAAAGTGGTCTTGGGCGTGTATGCAGGGCTGTTGGCGGCATTGGCCGGGGTCGGTTTTTCAGTCGGGATTGTGCCCATGGCAACGGCGGCCTTTGCAGCGGGCCTGTTTGTGATGGCCGCGCAATTGGTGCTGTACGCGCTGGCTCCGCCGCTGTATCCCACCACCGTACGTGCAACAGGCGTGGGCGCGGCCGTGGCGATTGGCCGTTTGGGTTCAGTCGCAGGGCCCTTGGCCGCCGGGCAGATTCTGGCTGCCGGAGCAGGCACCGCCGGCGTTTTGTTGGCCACATCACCGGGGCTGGTAATTGCAGCGCTGGCGGTGATTACCGTGATTTCGCGTTCGGCGCCGGGCGCGAGCTTGAAAACAGCCCCAGCACGGTAAAGCCTCACAAGGCGCGTGCTTGCTCGCGATCTTTTGATCTTTTAAAAGATTGCGAGACAAGCTAGCGCCTACAGGTCCGCTTCAAAAATCGCCCCTTCTATTCCCAATACCTCTCGCGTATCCGCATAGATCCCGACACCCTTCTCCCACACGGGCTTGATCGTGCCGTCCGCACAGCGAATCCGGTACCTCAACTCAAACGGCTCCTGACGCGACAACGCGTACTGCACCTCACGCCACACATAATCGGCGTCCTGCTCCAGGATCAAGCTGTTGTAGGTGAACTCATGGTTGTCTACCAAGCGCTCCGGCGGATAACCGGTCAAGCGCAGGCACCCGGCGCTGACAAACTCCATGGTCCAGTCGCGATTATTGCGTCCGCGATAGATCAACCCCGGCATGCTGTCGAGCAAGCTCACACTGCTGCGCTGGCTGGCCTGCAAGGCAATCTCGCGGCGTTTATGCACCGTCACATCCCCCGCCACCAGATAAAACCCCTGCCCCACGCGTTTAAGGCTCACATCAAACCAGCGCAATTCGCCCGAAGGGTGCACAAAACGCAGGCGCTGACTGAAAGTGGTTTCGGGTCGCCGCCGCAATTCGATCAGCGCCTGACGCCACAGCGAACGGTCTTCGTGGTGCACATAATCCATCAGGTTGCGCTGCGCTCCCGGCCGGTCCATCAGCTCGACCCAGGCCTGGTTGAAGCGGGCAATCTGACCGTTGTCGCGCAATTCAAGCAGAGCCGCGGCGAAACAATCCAGCAGTTGCCACGGCGGTGTCTGCTCCCAGGCTTCTTGTCGCTCCATCATTTAATGACGCTCCTCGTGCCTTGCCGTCGCTCCGTTATGCACCCACGCCGCCAGTTCCAGACGCGAGTGCAGGCAGAGTTTCTGCAACAGGTTCTTCACATAGATCTTGACCGTGCCATCACTGATGCCGAGCTTGCGTCCGATCTGCTTATTGCTCATGCCCGCAGCAATCAATGCGAGTGTCTGGCCTTCGCGCTCGGTCAAGTTGCCGGTATCGGGCGGGTCCGACGCGATCAGCGGTTCGCTCTGGTCCGCCAGCAAGGCGATCAGCGTGGTGTCCAGAACAATGGCGCCCCGATTGCAATTGCGCATATAGGCCAGCAGCGCATCGGGTTCGGTTTCCTTGAGCACATAACCGCTGGCCCCCAGGCGCAAGGCCGTCAGCAATTCGCTCCGATCCATGGACGCCGTCAGCACCACGATCTGGCAATCCAGGCGCAACTGGCGCAGTTCGTCGAGCACCTGTAAACCGCTCAAACCGGGCATGTGCAAATCCAGCAGGACTTGCTGCGGTGCCAGGCTCACGGCCAGGTTGATGCCCTCGCGGCCGCTGGCGGCCTGTCCCACCACTTCGAAGTCATCGCTGGCGTCGAATAACTGGGCCAGCCCCTTGCGAAACAACGGGTGATCATCGATCAGTAATAAGGTCGTGCTGTGCATCGAAACTCCCCTCTGACACGTCATGCTGGCCCGCCAAGGCAAGGTGCACGCGTACCCCGTGCGGACGCATGGCTTCGATACTCAAGCGGGCGCCGATGCTGGCTGCACGCTCGCGAATGATTGCCAAGCCAAAATGATTGTCCTCCCCGGACGCCGGGCTCAGGCCGATGCCGTCGTCTTCCACCGCGACCCCAACTTCGCCGCCCAGGCTCTGCCGCAACTCGATGCGCACATGCCGGGCGTGAGAGTGGCGCACCGCATTGGCCAAGGCCTCGCGAATTATTTGCAGCACTTGCAGCTCGGTTTCCGGGCTCAAGGCATCGTCGGCCAGGCGATTGTCCAGTTCGAAGACGATGATGCAGCGTCGCGAAAACTCCGCCACCGAGTCCGCCAACGCCTGGCGCAACGAGCGCCCGTCCATGGTCAGCCGGGCGCTGGTGATCAGTTCGCGCACCTGACGCTGCAACTGACTCAAGCCTGTGCGCAGTTCCTGCAACACCACGCCCGCTTGCGCAGGCTCGCCCATGCTCGATTGCAGCACGCGTGCCTGAAACGACAGATAGCCCAACTGCTGAGCCACCGAGTCGTGCAGCTCACGGGCCAGTGCGCCGTGTTGGGAGGTGGCCTGTTTGCGCTGTTGTTCGTGGCTGTAACCGCGTACCCGCAGGGTGACGCTGACCGCCTGCGCCACTTCATCCAGCAATTGGTGCCAACTGGCATCCACGCGGCGCGGCGTGTCCAGCAGCAGCCAGCCCGAAGGCGCGCCTGCACCGGGCGCCATGCCACACACCACACGATGCAGGCCGCGCTGCTGACACGGCGCACAGGTTTGCGGCAGGTCATCGGCAGGCGGATCAGCCAAAGGGCAGCGCGCCACATCGTGGCAACGCGTAATCGAACCGCAGCGCGACGACCCCAGCCCTTGCTCACTGAGCATCAGATTGAGGGCATTGACGGGCAACAGTGCTTCAAAACGGTCCAGGAAATCGGTCAAGGCACCGTCCGCGTGCAACTGACTCAATGGCAGTTCGAGCAGCAGTTTGCGCACGCTGCGCGCCTGTTCAGGGCGGATACGCCCCAACCAGAGCGGCCACCATTGCGGTCGTGTTTGCACTCTCGATAACTCCCTGTGGACCCGCACAAGGACGAGCAACTTTCGTGCCCCGAACACCCGCTTTACCTGGCCTATCTCCAAAGAGGTAGCCCTTTGGCCAGATTGAGAAGATTTTCCCCATAGGAAACTATCTTCCCCAACAGGAAACAAAAACCGCCACTTTCTTGCCCTGTTAGCAGGGCGGATCAGCCAGGAAAGCCAGCATGACGCACAGCCACACTGCCGCCCACGAGCACCGCCACAGTCTGCCGCGCTATCGCCCGGCGCAACCTCGCGCCAATGCCCGCCAGCACATCGTGGTCATGCAATCTGCCGCCGCTTGCGCGCCCTTTGTCGGCGAACTGGAACAGCCGCAGGTCTTGAACGGTGAAAACCCGGACTTTGCCAGGCGCCTGCAACAGGTATTGGCCAGCGCGACGGTCGGCAGCCACCTGTACCTGATGGGCGACGAAGCCTTTATGTGGCGCATCCATGGCCTGGCACGCAACGCAGGCCTGGACGATCAAGAGATCGACTTCACCCAGACCCTTTTCGGCCCTCGCCAGGTGTATTGCGTGCACTGCGGGTTGACTCAGGCTGCCCCCGCAACAGCAGCGCTGACATGCCTTGGCTGCGAGGTGGAGCTGGAGATCCGCGAACACTTTTCCCGGCGCTTAGGCGCGTATATCGGCGTATGCCGCAACCCGGACCAGCCTTATGCCGGAGCCTGCGCATGAGCGCCGCCACGCTCAAGGTGCAGGTCAGCAGCGCCAGAATGCTCACCGAGGCCGTACGCGAATTAACCTTCACGCCTTGCGCAGGCAGCCTGCCCGGCTTCTCGCCCGGCAGCCATGTACAGGTTCATCTGCCACTGGCCCAAGGCACCTTGCGCAATGCGTATTCATTGACCAGCGACCCGGCCGACAACCGCCAGTACCGGATTGCTGTGCGCCTGCAAGAACACTCGCGGGGCGGCTCGCGTTTTTTGCATCAACAGGTTCAGGTCGGCGACACCCTGCAACTCTCGGCCCCGGCCAACCTGTTTGCCCTGCATTCCACCGCCAGCCTGCACATCCTGATCGCCGGGGGCATTGGCATCACCCCGTTCATGGCCTACATCGCGGCACTGGAACAGCAGCACGCTCATTTCGAACTGCATTACGTGTACCGCCCAGGCCAGAGCGATGCCTACCTCCAAGAGTTGCAACAACGCCTCGGCGCCCGCCTGCACTGCTACGCCAGTCGCCCCGACCTGAGCCAAATCCTGCGCGACCGGCCGCTGGGCAGCCATGTGTACAGCTGCGGCCCACAACCGTTGCTCGACGCCGTTCGCCAACAGATCCAAGCCCTTGGCTGGCCCGAAAACCGGGTGCACTGGGAGGCCTTCAGCGCGGCGCAGCCGGGTCAGCCTTTTGATGTGCAACTGCTGCGCAGCCAGCAACGGCTGCACGTCGGCGCCGAGCAAAGCCTGCTTGAAGCCCTGGAAGTCGCCGGGGTCAACGTGCCCAACCTGTGCCGTGGCGGCGTTTGCGGGCACTGCAAAACCCGTCACAGGGGCGGCGCAATCGAACACCGCGACAGTTTTTTGAGCCCCGCAGAGCAGACCGAATTCTTGATGCCTTGCGTCTCTCGCGCCAGCCATTGCGTTTCGCTGGACCTTTAGGAGGAGTCGACCATGACCACCCCATCAAGCCCCGTGCAGAGCTATCGCGACGACTTCAGCTTTCGCAACAGCCCTGCGGCCATCCGCCGTTTCCCCTTTCCCTTCACCGAAGACAGTTACCTGTACTCAGTGAATATCGAACCCGCCACCTCGCGTGATCCGGGCTCGATCTACCAGCACGCCTTCGACATCGACGAACACTACTGCTCCGAAATGGCTGAGCGGGCACTGGTGCTGGACAAAGACCCGCGTCGCTATCTGGTGCTGCCGCACATGCACGTGGCGGCTTGGGATGCGCTGCAATTGCTGATGGAAAACCTCGCCGCCGATTACCCGCACTGGTTTTCGTTGCGCTGCGACGGCAACCATTGGCATTGGCGCAACCGGTTACTGGACATCGACCAGCATTTTATTTTCGGTGACGCCAGCAGCCTGCCCTGCGAGCCGCTGGAATTTATCGGCCGCCAGGTACAAGGCGATTTCGCCCTGCTCGATCAGCGCGACAACGACCTGTTTATGGACGCAGGCATCGTCACCAGCCCGGCCGACTGGTCGCTGGCCTTCGACGCGGGCATGAGCTTCAAACAATGGCATTCGCCCGTGCCGATGGCGCACCAGATGGGCATCTTCGAACGGGCGCTGAAATACTTGCTCAACCTGCAAGCGGGCCAGCCGGTGCGGCGTCTGAACTGGACGCTGACGATCAAGCCGCGCCTGGATTCATCCCCCGAAACCTTTCACGAATGGGGCGCCGACCGCGGCCGCATCACCGCCGACAACGTCGGCCAGCAGGTGCACCTGCGCGTCGAGCTGCAAGTGATGCTGCGCCTGCCACGCAGCAACGCGGTGATGTTCAGCATTCGCACTTACCTCATCAGCCTGCAAGAACTGGTCACCCAGCCCGGCTGGGGTTGCCGCTTGCACCGGGTGCTACGCGACCTGCCCGACCCCATCGCTGACTACAAGGGCATGACCCGTTACCGCCAGACCCTGGTCGAGTGGCTCAGCCAATTCGACCCGCACGCCTGACCCGACCGACTCATTACCGACAAGGACCTTCACATGGCACATTCATGGCGTATTTCTGCACTGGCCGAGCGGCACCGCGCGCTCGGCTCGAACCTCGAAGACTGGAATGGCATGGGCACCGCCTGGACCTATGACAGCGACCTGGCCGATCACCACCAGGCGATCCGCACCCGCGCAGGGTTGATGGACGTGTCGGGGCTGAAAAAAGTCCACTACGTCGGCCCGCATGCCGAAAGCCTTTTGCAATGGGCCACCACTCGCGACATCGCCAAGCTCTATCCCGGCAAGTCGGTGTACGCCTCGATGCTCGACGAAGAAGGCAAGTTCGTCGATGACTGCATCGTTTACCGCACCGGGCCCAATGCGTTCATGGTGGTTCACGGCGCGGGCACCGGCTACGAAATGCTGGTGCGCTCAGCCCAAGGCCGACAAGTGGCGGTGTTGTTCGATGACGACCTGCACGACCTGTCGCTGCAAGGGCCATTGGCAGTCGATTTTCTCGCTGAGCACGTGCCCGGAATTCGCCAACTGCCGTACTTCCATCACCTGCAAACCCGCCTGTTTGACCGCCCGGTGATGATCTCGCGCACCGGCTACACCGGCGAACGCGGCTACGAAATCTTCTGCAAGGCTGTCGATGCGCCAGCGCTGTGGGACGCGATTCTGGAGCACGGCGCAGGCATGGGCATCATCCCGTGCGCCTTCACCGCGCTGGACTGGCTGCGGGTCGAAAGCTCGCTGATGTTCTTCCCCTACGACAACTCGCAGATGTACCCCTTCGCCGACCAAAAGGCCGGGGACACGTTGTGGGAGATGGGCCTGGAATTCACGGTCTCGCCGGACAAACGCGATTTTCGCGGCGCCGAAGAGCACTACCGCCTGCGCGGCAAAGAGCGTTTCAAAATTGCCGGCGTGTTGCTCGAAGGCGTCCGCCCGGCCGAAGCGGGCGACACCCTGTGGCAAGGCGACAAACAGGTCGGGGTGATCACCTGCGGCATGTACTCGCGCTTGACCAAACGCTCCATGGCCATTGCCCGCGTCAACGTTGCCTGCGCCACACCGGGGGTTGCCCTGCACGTGCGCGGCAGCCAGCAGAACGCGGCCGTGAGCCATGCCCTGCCCTTCGACGACCCGCAAAAAACCAAGCGCACGGCCAAAGGCTGAGCCGCCACCACGTTGAGTTACGGAGCCCTCGATGGACACCTCGACCGAACATTACATCCTCAAGATCAACTGCCCGGCGGCGTCCGGCATCGTCGCCGCGATCACCGACTGCCTGGCACGCCAGCAGTGCTACATCAGCGAATTGGCGCAGTTTGACGACGAATTCACCGGGCAGTTTTTCATGCGCGCGGTGTTCCGCTTCAACACCGGCGTGACCGGCGACATTGGTGCCCTGCGTGAGGGGCTGGGCGATCTGGCGGGCGGTTTCGACATGCACTGGCAATTGTTCTGCTCCAGCCAGCCGACCCGCGTGCTGCTGATGGTCAGCAAGTTCGACCACTGCCTGACCGACCTGCTGTACCGCCACCGCAAGGGCGAACTGGACATGCAGATCACCGCCGTGGTCTCCAACCACCTCGATCTGCGGGCCATGGCCGAACGCGAAGGCATTCGCTTCATCTACCTGCCGATCAACAAAGACAGCAAGGAACGCCAGGAAGCCGAGCTGATGCGCATCGTCGAAGACACCCAGACCGACCTGGTGGTGCTCGCGCGCTACATGCAGATTCTGTCCGACAACCTGTGTCGGCAACTGTCGGGCCGCGCGATCAACATCCACCACTCCTTCCTGCCCGGTTTCAAGGGCGCCAAGCCTTATCACCAGGCTTATGACCGGGGCGTCAAATTGATCGGCGCCACCGCCCACTACGTCACCAGCGACCTCGACGAAGGGCCGATCATCGAGCAGGAAATCCAGCGCGTTGACCACACCCACCTGCCCGACTCGCTGGTCGCCATCGGTCGCGACACCGAAACCGTGGCCCTTTCCAAAGCTTTGAAATACCACCTGGAACACCGGGTGTTCATCAACCAGGACAAGACAGTGATCTTTCGCTGAGCCCCTTTGAATGTGAGGCACGATCATGACTTTACGCGTGGCAATTATCGGCGCAGGCCCGTGCGGCATGGCCCAACTGCGAGCCTTTCAGTCGGCCCGTGACCAGGGCGCCGAGATCCCGGAACTGGTGTGTTTCGAGAAGCAAAGCGATTGGGGCGGCATGTGGAACTACACCTGGCGCACCGGTCTGGATGAAAACGGCGAGCCGGTGCACGGCAGCATGTACCGCTACCTGTGGTCGAACGGGCCGAAAGAATGCCTGGAATTCGCCGACTACACCTTTGAAGAGCATTTTGGCCGCCCTATCGCCTCTTACCCGCCACGTGAAGTGCTGTGGGATTACATCAAGGGCCGCGTCGAAAAAGCTGGGGTACGCGACTACATCCGTTTCAACAACGTGGTGCGCCAAGTCACCTTCGACGAAGCCAGCCAACGCTTCAACCTGTCCGCCTACGACTACAACAGCGACACCCTGACCTGCGAACCATTCGACTACGTGATCAACGCCTGCGGCCATTTTTCAACGCCCAAGGTCCCGTATTTCGAAGGTTTCGAGCAGTTCGCCGGGCGCATCCTGCACGCTCATGATTTTCGCGAAGCCCTGGAATTCAAAGGCAAGGACCTGCTGATTGTCGGCAGCAGCTACTCGGCCGAAGACATCGGTTCGCAATGCTACAAATACGGCGCGCGCAGCATCACCAGTTGCTACCGCAGCGCGCCCATGGGCTATGCCTGGCCGGACAACTGGGAAGAAAAACCCCAGCTGCAACGCCTGGAAAACAACCGCGCCTGGTTTGCCGATGGCAGCAGCAAGCACATCGATGCGGTGATTCTGTGCACGGGTTACAAGCATCACTTTCCCTTCTTGCCGGACGAACTGAGCCTCAAGACCGACAACCGGCTGTGGCCGATGAACCTCTACAAAGGCGTGTTCTGGGAGCCCAACCCGCGCCTCATCTACCTTGGCATGCAAGACCAGTGGTACTCGTTCAACATGTTCGACGCCCAGGCCTGGTACGCCCGCGACGTGATTCTGGGGCGCATTCAGTTGCCCGCGCACAGCGAAATGCTCGCTGACAGCCAGCAATGGCACGCCCGCGAACAAACCCTGGAAACCAACCAGCAGATGTTCGAATACCAGGGCGCCTACATCCAGCAATTGGTCGACGCCACCGACTACCCGAACTTCGACATCGCCGCGGTCAATCAAACCTTCCTGCACTGGAAGCACGACAAGGCCGAAAACATCATGGGTTATCGCGACAAGTCGTACCGCTCGCTGATGACCGGCACCCAATCGCCGCCTCACCACACGCCGTGGCTGCATGCGCTGGACGACTCCATGGCGGCCTATCTCGGCGAGCCATCTGCCGCCATCAAGTCAGTCGGCTGACTTTGGGAGCCTCTTGATGAAAGCACCGCGTATTTCCCGCCCCCATGAGCCCGGGCTCTTTGCCCGGGCCCCGAACCTGGAACGCTACCGCGTGGCAGGCGGGGGCCTGACCCTGATCGCCTTGCAACCCGGCGACAGCCTGCAAGTGATCGACCTTGAAGGCCTGCAACCCTGCGAACTGCTGGCGCTGGACACCCGTGGTCGCAGCGCTCTGACGGATTGGGGGCTGCAAGCCAGCGCCTCTGGCATCTACCTGCACACCCGTTTGCGCGAAGCCACGCTGCAAGCGCGGCGCATTGCTCAAGCGCTGGAGAAGCGCGGAGTTGATCCACAGAACCTGTCACACGCTGCCTTACTCTGGGGCGCGGACAGCCCGGCCGGGCACAACCGGTGCTTTATTGCCGACGCTGAACGGCTGGTGATCATCGCCGCCCCCGCAGAACCGACCGCCGTTGATCGCCAATACCGGCCCAGCGAACTGCGGGTAATCGTGACCCGGGCCACGCCTTCGGCTCTGTGGCTGCCTGCGCTGCCCGAGCCGCTGGGTGAACTGCTCGACGAATTCACCCTGCACCCCGGCACGGCGCACAGTTACACCGTCGCCAAGGGCCAGTACGTGCAAGTGCTGGACGTTGCCGGGCGCCAGTGCTCGGACTTCGTGGCCCTGGACCGCCGCGCGCTGGACCGTGGCCTGGAACTGGACCTCGACCAGACCGTGACCCGCACCCTCAATGGCAGCGCGTACCCGACGCCAGGGCTGTTTTCGAAGTTTTTCGACCGTCAGTTCCAACCCATGCTGCAAGTGGTGCAAGACACCGTGGGTCGCCACGACTCCTTCGCCCTGGCCTGCGCGGCACGCTACTACGAAACCCACGGCTATTTTGGGCACGACAACTGCAGCGACAACCTGAGCCGGGTACTTGCCCCGCATGGCGTTCAGCCACGCACCGGTTGGCCGGCGATCAACTTCTTCTTCAACACAGGGATCGATGCCCACCAGCACCTGACTCTGGACGAGCCGTGGTCGCGGCCCGGCGATTACGTGCTGCTGCGGGCCATGACCGACCTGGTATGCGGCAGCACCTCGTGCCCGGACGACATCGACCCGGCCAACGGCTGGAATCCGACCGACATTCATGTCCGCATCTACAGCGAAAAGGAGCGTTTTTCCATCGCCATGAGCACTCGAACCACGGCGGATGCCGACCCAATCCTGACCCGCGAATCTGCGTTCCACT
Organism: Pseudomonas sp. CCC3.1; assembly: GCF_034347405.1. Lineage (NCBI taxonomy): Bacteria > Pseudomonadati > Pseudomonadota > Gammaproteobacteria > Pseudomonadales > Pseudomonadaceae > Pseudomonas > Pseudomonas sp. CCC3.1. The sequence continues at coordinate 2,235,130 of NZ_CP133778.1, read as the reverse complement.
CGCGTACCCGCGCCTTGACCAGCAGTTTTGTCGACTACCGCAACTGGTGGCTGCCCCTGCGTTATGACGGTTACGGCGCCATCGAGGAATACCTCGGTTGCCGCGAACGGGTCGCTGTGATGGACCTGACCGCCCTGCGCAAATTCGACATCCTCGGGCCCGACGCCGAAGCCCTGATGCAGTATTGCCTGACCCGCGACGTGCGGCGCCTGGCCATCGGCCAAGTGGTGTACTCAGCGATGTGCCACGAACACGGTGGCATGCTCGACGACGGCACCCTGCTGCGCCTGGGCCAGGACAATTTTCGCTGGATCTGCGGCGAAGACTACGCCGGGGTCTGGCTGCGCGAACAGGCACTCAAACTGGGCATGAAAGTCTGGATCAAGTCCGCCAGCGAACAGATCCACAACGTGGCGGTGCAAGGCCCCAAAAGCCGCGAACTGTTGCAACAGATGGTCTGGACCCCACCCGGCCAGCCGAGCCTCGAAACCCTGGGCTGGTTCCGCTTTCTGGTGGGGCGTCTGGACGGCTACGACGGCTGCCCGCTGATGATCTCGCGCACCGGCTACACCGGCGAATTGGGCTTTGAGGTCTGGTGCCAGCCCGAGGATGCCGAGCGCGTCTGGGACCGGATCTGGGGGCTGGGCCAGCCTTTGGGCATCGTGCCGCTGGGGCTCGAAGCGCTGGACATGCTGCGCATCGAAGCCGGTCTGATATTTGCCGGTTACGAATTCAGCGACCAGACCGACCCCTTTGAAGCCGGGATTGGCTTTTCGGTGCCGCTGAAAAGCAAAACCGATGACTTTATTGGCCGCGACGCCCTGTTGCGCCGCAGCGCCCACCCCACGCACAGGCTGGTGGGCCTGCAACTGAGCGGCAACGAAGGTGCCCACCACGGCGACCCGGTGTATCGCGGCCGGGCCCAGGTGGGCGTCGTCACCAGCGCCTGCCGCTCACCGTTGCTGGGCAGCAACATCGCCCTGTGCCGGGTCGACGTGGCATGTGCCCAAGCCGGAACTGAATTGGACGTTGGAAAAGTCGATGGCCTGCAGAAGCGCATCAGCGCCACGGTCAGCGCAGCGATCTTCTACGACCCGGACAAAAGCCGGGTTCGCAGCTGATCGACGCACATCACCCCACTTTGACTGCCCCCACTACCACGCAACTCAGACATGGGAATAAGAAGATGGAAGCGACTACGTTCGAGGCCGTACCGCAGGCCGCCCGTTCAGTGGGCAGCCTGCAGCGCAAAATCGATTGGCGGGGAGCGTTCTGGGTGGCCAGCGGCGTGCCCGCGCTGGTGCTGTTCACCATCGGCGCGATTGCCGCCACGGTGGGCAAACCGGCCTGGATTGTGTGGATCGTGTCGATCCTGTTCGGCTTTATCCAAGCCTTTACCTACGCCGAAATTGCCGGGCTGTTCCCGCACAAATCCGGCGGCGCCTCGGTCTACGGCGCCGTGGCCTGGGTGCGTTACAGCAAGCTGATCGCCCCGGTGTCGGTGTGGTGCAACTGGCTGGCCTGGTCGCCGGTACTGTCTATCGGTTCGGGGCTGGCAGCCGGTTACATCCTGACGGCGCTGTTTCCGGCCGATGCGCTGATCAACACCTGGCAACTGACCCTGCTGGACCTGGGCTGGGTCAAAAGTGGGCTGTCGCTGCGCATTAACGCCACGTTCGCCATTGGCCTGCTGATTCTGCTCACCGTGTTCGCCGTGCAGCATGGCGGCATTTTGCGCTCGGCACGCCTGACCCTGGTGCTGGGCGTGACGTCGCTGATCCCGCTGCTGCTGGTGGGCATCGTCCCGCTGTTTACCGGCGATGCCATGCAAGCCAATTTCTTCCCGCTGTTCCCGCTGGCCCACGACGCCGCCGGGCAAGTGATCGACGGCCCGTGGAACATGTCTGGCTGGACACTCATGGCTGGCGGGCTGTTCATGGCCGCCTGGTCGACCTACGGCTTTGAAACCGCGGTGTGCTACACCCGCGAATTCAAGGACCCGAAAAAAGACACCTTCAAGGCGATCTTCTACGCCGGTGTGTTGTGCATCTTCGTCTTCACCCTGGTGCCGCTGGCGTTTCAGGGCAGCCTCGGACTGGGGCAACTGGTGAGCCCGGCAGTCCTCGACGCCAGCGGCGCCGTGGTGACGCCCGCGGTCTACAGCGGCCTGCTCTCTCCGGCCATCTACAGCGGCATGGGCGTCGGCCAGGTCATGGCAGACAGCATCGGCGGTGGCAAGGTGGTAGCCAACATTGTGCTGATCATGCTGGTACTCGCGACCTTGCTGGCGATCATGACCTCCATGTCGGGCTCTTCGCGCACCCTGTACCAGGCCTCAGTCGACGGCTGGCTGCCCAAATACCTGGGCCGCACCAATGAACACGGCGCACCCACGGCGGCAATGTGGACCGACCTGTCGTTCAACCTGCTGCTGTTGCTGATGTCCGACTACGTGTTTGTGTTGGCGGCGTCCAACGTCAGCTACATCATCTTCAACTTTCTCAACCTCAATGCGGGCTGGATTCACCGCATGGACCGCCCCGACTGGGCCCGCCCGTACAAAGCGCCGACCATACTGCTGGCAGCCGGTGGCGTGTTGAGCTTCGTCAATCTGGCGTGCATGGGCCTGGGCGCCGACATCTGGGGCGCGGGCACCCTCATGACCGGGCTGCTGCTGGCGCTGCTGATCCTGCCGGTGTTTTGCTACCGCCACTACGTGCAAGACCACGGGCGCTTCCCCGAAGCGATGCTTAACGACCTGTACATCGAGGCCAACGAAGGACAAAAACGTGCGGGCTGGCTGCCCTACGCCACTTTGATCGCCGGTGTACTCGTGGTGTATGGCTGCCATCAACTGGCTGTCATCTGACCCTTGCTGCTGAATCATCGGGGCGTTGCCTCGATGATCAGGCCCTCTACCAGACCTCAGACAATGGTAAATCAATGAGCATTCAAGCCCGCGTTATAGACGGCAAAGCCCTGTCGGCCCAGGTACTCGACGAAGTACGAGAAGACGTGCACGCCCTAGCTGTGCAGCACATCTACCCGGCGCTGGCGGTGGTGTTGATCGGCCAGGACCCGGCCAGCGAAGTGTATGTGCGCAACAAGCTGCTGCGAGCCAAAGACGTGGGTATTCGCTCTCTGGAACACCGACTCCCCCAAGACATTAGCCAGCAACAGGTACTGCAACTGCTCGCCCGCCTCAACGCCGACCCCAGCGTCAACGGCATCCTGGTGCAACTGCCGCTGCCTGCGCACATCAACGAACAGGCAGTGATTCAGGCCATTGCACCGATCAAGGACGTCGACGGCTTTCACCGTGAAAATGTCGGCGGCCTGGTACAAGGCGGCGACGTACTCACACCCTGCACCCCCAGCGGCTGCATGCGCTTGCTGTATGAAACCTGCGGCGACCTGAGCGGGTTGCACGCCGTGGTCATTGGTCGTTCGAACATCGTTGGCAAACCCATGGCCAGCTTGTTGCTGCAGGCCAACTGCACGGTCAGCGTGGTGCACTCACGCAGCGTCGATGCCCCGGCCTTGTGCCGGATGGCGGACATCGTCGTCGCGGCGGTGGGCAAGCCGCAAATGATCGATGCCTGTTGGCTCAAACCGGGCGCGGTCGTGATCGACGTGGGGATTAATCGGATTGCCACCGCGTCGGGTCATCGGTTGGTGGGGGATGTTGATTATGAGAGTGCCAGCAGCGTGGCCAGCGCCATCACCCCGGTGCCGGGCGGTGTGGGGCCGATGACCATTGCTTACCTGCTCAAAAACACCCTGATCGCCAGCGAACGGCAACGCGCGCAACGCCCGATCAGCTACCCGACAGTAGGCTGAAACACCCTGCGCCCCGTAGCAGTTGCCGAGTAACGCGAGGCCACGTCCGATTGCGCAGCGATCGCAAAACCTGAGAACTGGGTCTGTCTGAATGGCCGCGCTAGGCGGTTTTACGACGACTGCGTCGCCGGACGTGGCCTCGCGTTACTCGGCAACTGCTACGGGTGTGTGGCGCGGCACAAGATCGTGGTTGCCTCTTATCACCCCAATCGTTTAAAAACAGGCGTTCCCGGCGAAAAGGAGTACCCTGCCGTCCGGCTTTTACTTCCCGCCCCAGGAACCCCTATGTTTCCCAACGCTGAACGCTATAACCATTCCACCGAATACGCGAACAAGCTGGTCGATCGCATCGGCCAAACCCCGGCCTGGATTGCCCAGCGCATCGGTGTCACCGAAAAGCGCATGCGTTATATCCTCGCCGGTTCGCGCACGATCAAAGGCGATACCACTGAAATTCTCATGAGTTACGCCGAGCAATTTTGTCTGGAATGTCTGGCCGCTGAAGCCAAAGCCGCGAAAGACCGCGCCCGCTCCAAGGCCGCGACGCCCGCCAGCGACGCTTAAAACAAGCCCATCTGGCCGCCCACCAGCGCACTGAAGTCGTCGTCGACGAACACCAGAATCGCGTCGGCCACCGGTTGTAGTTGACGCGTCAGGTAGTGGTCGTAATCCACGTCAGCCGTGCGGTTTTCCAGCGGCTGCGGGCCCGCCACGGTGATGACGTAGCTGATGCTGCCGCCATTCTGGTACTGGCGTGGCCGCCCCTGCTGGTCGTTGTATTCATCGGCCAGCCGCGCGGCCCGTACATGGGGCGGTACGTTGCGTTCGTAGTCGCTCAATTGGCGACGCAAGCGCTTGCGGTAGATCAGCAGTTCGTCATGCTCGCCCGCCAGGGTGCTGCGCACAAAGTCGCGCACATAGTCTTGATACGGCTCGCGATTGAAGATGCGCAGGTACAGCGCCTGCTGAAACTGTTGAGCCAGCGGCGACCAGTCGCTGCGCACGGTTTCCAGCCCCTTGTAGACCATCTCCCGATGCCCGTCCGTATGCACCACCAAACCTGCGTAGCGCTTTTTGCTGCCTTCTTCGGCGCCACGAATGGTCGGCATCAAGAACCGGTTGTAGTGGGTTTCAAACTGCAATTCCAGCGCGCTGGTGAGCCCGTACTCATCGCGCACGTGGGCTTGCCACCATTGATTGACGTGTTGCACCAGTTCGCGCCCGATACGCGAGGCGTCGGCCTCACTGTGTTCGCTGCGCAACCAGACAAACGTGGAGTCGGTGTCGCCATAGATCACGGTAAAACCCTGCGCTTCGATCAGCGCCCGGGTCTTGAGCATGATTTCGTGTCCACGCAGGGTGATTGACGAGGCCAGCCGGGTGTCGAAGAAACGGCAGCCGCTGGAGCCCAACACCCCATAAAACGCGTTCATGATGATTTTCAGGGCTTGGGACAACGGGGCGTTCGTCTCACGTTTGGCCACTTCTCGCCCGTTGGCAACCCGTTCGATGATGGCCGGCAGACAATGCCGAGTGCGTGAAAACCGCGCCCCGCGAAAACCTGGTACCGAATGTTCAGCGTCAGGCTGGCGCAGGCCTTCGACCAGCCCCAGCGGGTCGATGAGAAAGGTGCGAATGATCGACGGATAGAGGCTTTTGTAGTCGAGCACCAGCACCGATTCGTACAAGCCTGGCTGCGACTCCATGACAAAACCGCCGGGGCTGGCTTGTGGCGGTTTGTCTCCGAGGTTGGGCGCGACAAACCCCTGACGGTGCATCAGCGGCATGTACAAGTGGTAAAACGCCGCCACCGAGCCGCCGCTGCGATCCGCTTCCAGCCCCGTGACCGAGGCGCGCTCCAGCAAAAAGGTCAGCAGCTCAGTCTTTTCGAAGATGCGCGTCACCAACTCGCAGTCCTTGAGGTTGTAGCGCGCCAGTGCGGGCTTGTCCTCGACGAACATGCGGTTGATCTCGTCCATGCGCTGGTACGGGGTGCTGATGTCCTTGCCTTCGCCGAGCAAGGTCTGGGCGACGTTTTCCAGGCTGAACGAGGTAAACGACCACGTTGCTGAACGCAGCGATTCGATGCCGTCGATGATCAAACGCCCTGCGGCGCTGGCAAAGTAATGGTTTTTGCGGGTGCCGTGCTCGCGCCACTGCATTTCGCTGCCCCCGCGCCCCAGCAACAGCGGGATACCCAAGCGCCGGGCATGTTCATGCAAGACCCGCATGTCGAACTGCACCACGTTCCAGCCGATGATCGCATCGGGGTCGTGCACGGCCAGCCATTGGTTGAGGCGTTGCAACAACTCGCCACGGGTGGCGCAGAACTCAAGGTCGAAATCCACCGGTGTGTCGGCTTCGGTCGCCTTGCCAAGCATGTACACCTGACGCTTACCACAACCTTCAAGGGCGATGGAGTACAGGTCGCCCTGAGCACTGGTTTCAATGTCCAGCGACACCAGTTTCAAACGCGGCCGATAGTCAGGGTGCGGTTTCATCTGGGTGTTGAGCAGCAAGCCATCGGCCTGGGGCTGGCCGCTAAAGCTCACCGGCGCGGTGATGAAGCGCTCCATCAAAAAGCGCTCGGGAGGCCGGATGTCGGCCTCAAACACATCAACTCCGGCACGGCGCAGGCGCTGGGCGATGTCGATCAGTTGGGCATGTTGCCTACAGTAAAGACCGAGCACCGGACGCGACTGGAAATCGCACAGCGCCAAATCACGAAACTCGACGTTGCGCTCATCCTTCAATACCACTTGAGCTTGATCACGCTGTGCCACCGGGATAAACGCCACTGAAGTCTGGAGCGGCAGACGCACGTGCTGCGGCCCCTCGTCGGTGGCCAGCCACAGTTCAACTTCGACACCCGACGGTGTGTCACGCCAGTGCCGGGTCAGCACAAAGCCTGGTTTCAAACTCACTTAAGCCGCCTCAGCACGCAAACCGCCGGGTTACAGGCACGTCGCCAACATCGCCAGACGGCGCATCGCCGCGCTGTCAGCCGGCTGCTTGGCGTAATAGCTCAGGGCCGTGCCCGTGCCTTGTGGCACCAGATCGGCAAACGACTCGGCGCCGCGGGTATAAACGGTCAACTGGCCGGGTTTATCGGTGTTGATATACGCACTGGCGTCAACGCCGAACACGCTTTCGTCCTGCCATGAAAACTTGATGCACTCAGCCACCAGCGGGGCCTCTTTAGCCGACGTCAGAACCCGCGTCGGGCTCTTGCTGCGCGCATCATTCATCGCAGGTGATACACAGCCGGCCAGCAAGGCCAGGCTCATGGCGCCGATCAACATTCGCATGGGATGCTCCCTTCAAAAAAGTTGAGCACGATAGCACGCGGGTAGAGCAGATTCATTTTCATCCCGGCGCCCTCTCAAAAGGATTAATCACAGCCGTTCGTCACTCAACGGTAAACCACTGCACAGGCAGAGGATGTGCACTAGGCCACCAGCCCCAACACGTACGACAACCAGCATTAGAAACCCTTTTAAATCGCGTATTCGCTGACATCAGGTTCAGATTGAACAAGCCACTTCTTCAAGGCGCAAACCGAAAAAGGCGCTTTAAATGCACAAAAAACAACAGAAGCATTTATAAAACCTATTTTTTATAACCTTTTGGTTTGTTTTAGGTGATTGCGAGTCGAAATCTCAACTCGTATGATGTCCGTCAACTCAGAGCATCCCCCTTGGGTAATCAATACCCCCATAACAATAATGAAGGGCTAACCCCTGACGCTTCTAAGGACCCTGCCATGAATGCCGAGCACTCACACCACGCATCAAAAGCCCCGGTCGTCACCAGCCTGCAAGTGATTCCGGTCGCAGGCCATGACAGCATGCTGCTCAATCTCAGCGGCGCCCACGGCCCTTTCTTTACCCGCAACATCGTGATTCTCAAAGACAGCAGCGGCAATACCGGCGTCGGCGAAGTGCCGGGCGGCGAGCGTATCCGCGAAACCTTGGAAGACGCCCGCAGCTTGGTGGTGGGCCAGCCCATCGGCAACTACCAGAGCATTCTCAACCAGATGCGCACCACCTTCGCCGCCCGCGACGCAGCAGGCCGGGGCCTGCAAACCTTTGACCTGCGCATCACCATCCACGCAGTAACGGCGATGGAAGCCGCCTTGCTCGACCTGCTCGGTCAGTTCCTTGAAGTTCCAATCGCCGCCTTGCTCGGCGAAGGCCAGCAGCGCGACGCGGTGAAGATGCTGGGTTATCTGTTTTACATCGGCGACCGCCAGCAAACCGACCTGGCGTACCGCAGCGAGGCGGATGCCCATGACTGGTTCCGCTTGCGTCATGAAAAGGCCATGACCCCAGACGCCGTGGTGCGTCTAGCTGAAGCGGCGCAAGCCAAATATGGCTTTAACGACTTCAAGCTCAAGGGCGGCGTACTGCGTGGTGCCGAAGAAATTGAAGCAGTAACAGCCCTGGCTGAACGCTTCCCGAATGCCCGCATCACCCTGGACCCGAATGGCGCGTGGTCGCTGAAAGAGGCCATCGCCTTATGCCGCGACCAGCATCACGTATTGGCCTATGCCGAAGACCCGTGCGGCGCTGAAAACGGCTACTCGGGCCGCGAAGTGATGGCCGAATTCCGGCGCGCCACCGGCCTGCCGACCGCCACCAACATGATCGCCACCGACTGGCGCGAAATGGGCCATGCGATTCAATTGCAATCGGTCGACATCCCGCTGGCCGACCCGCACTTCTGGACCATGCAAGGCTCGGTCCGGGTCGCCCAGATGTGCCACGAGTGGGGCCTGACCTGGGGTTCGCACTCCAACAACCACTTTGATATTTCGCTGGCCATGTTCACCCAGGTGGCCGCCGCCGCGCCGGGCGAAATCACCGCCATTGATACGCACTGGATCTGGCAGGACGGCCAGCGCCTGACCCGCGAGCCGCTGCAAATTGTCGACGGTCACGTCAAGGTACCGGCCAAACCCGGCTTGGGTGTAGAGATTGATATGGACGCCGTGGCCAACGCCCACGAACTTTATAAAGGCATGGGGCTGGGCGCACGGGACGATAGCGTCGCCATGCAGTTCATGATTCCCGGCTGGAAATTCGACAACAAAAAACCCTGTCTGGTGCGCTGAGCTAACCCTTGCGCAGCACTCACGCTTATCTACAAGGACTGAATCAATGTCGACCGTAACAGGCCACAACTTTATCGCGGGCACCCGCAGCGCTGCGGGCACCACCACCCTTCAAAGCCTGGACGCCAGCACGGGTGAAGCGCTGCCGTTTCACTTTCATCAGGCCACATCCGAAGAAGTCGACCGCGCGGCCAATGCCGCCGATGAAGCCTTTGCTGCCTTTCGCCAACTGAGCCCTGAGCGCCGCGCAGAATTTCTGGATGCCATCGCGGATGAAATCGACCAACTGGGCGACGACTTTGTGGCCCTGGTATGCCGCGAAACCGCACTGCCTGCCGGGCGTATTCAAGGTGAACGTGGTCGCACCAGCGGCCAGATGCGTCTGTTCGCCAAAGTACTGCGTCGTGGGGACTTTTTAGGGGCCCGCATTGATCTGGCGCTGCCAGACCGCAAACCACTGCCACGCGTCGATCTGCGTCAATACCGCATTGGCGTAGGGCCGATTGCCGTGTTCGGCGCCAGTAACTTTCCGTTGGCGTTCTCGACAGCCGGTGGCGACACCGCTGCCGCGTTTGCCGCCGGTTGCCCGGTGGTGTTCAAGGCCCACAGCGGGCACATGGCAACGGCTGATCAAGTGGGCTGCGCGATTATCCGCGCCGCTGAAAAGACCGGCATGCCCAAGGGCGTGTTCAACATGATCTTCGGCGCTGGCGTCGGCGAGCCGCTGGTCAAGCATCCGGCCATCCAGGCCGTGGGCTTTACCGGGTCGCTGCACGGCGGTAACGCGCTGAGCAAAATGGCCGCCGAACGCGAACAGCCCATCCCGGTCTTTGCCGAGATGTCGAGCATCAACCCGGTCATCGTCTTGCCTCAAGCCCTGGCAGCGCGCGGCGCGGCCGTGGCCAAGGATCTGGCGGCCTCTGTCACCTTGGGTGGCGGTCAGTTCTGCACCAATCCCGGGCTGGTTATCGGGGTACGTTCGCCTGAGTTCTCGGTATTTGTCGAGCAGTTAACCCAGCACATGAGCGAACAGGCGCCGCAGACCCTGCTCAACGCTGGCGGGCTGCGCAATTACGCCAAGGGCATAGAGCACCTGATCAAGCACGCCGGTATTACCCACCTCACCGGTAACAGCCAGTCGGGCACGCAAGCACAGCCGCAACTGTTCAAGGCCGATGTCAGCTTGCTGCTGAACAAAGACCCGCTGCTGCAAGAAGAAGTCTTCGGCCCGGCAACCATCCTCATCGAAGTCGAAGATGACGCTCAGCTAAAAGCCGCATTGCTGGCCTTGCGCGGGCAACTGACCGCAACCCTGATCGGCGAACCAGCCGACCTTGCGCACTATCAATGGCTGGTGCCGATTCTTGAACAAAAGGTTGGGCGGATTCTGGTCAACGGCTACCCGACTGGCGTTGAGGTGTGTGACGCCATGGTGCACGGCGGCCCGTACCCGGCGACCTCGGACGCACGCGGCACGTCGGTGGGTTCGCTGGCCATTGATCGGTTCCTGCGCCCCGTGTGTTACCAGAACTACCCCGACGCCCTGTTACCCGAGGCGTTGCAGAACAGTAACCCGCTGGGCTTGCAGCGTTTGGTAAATGGCGAGTGGAGTTCGCAGGCGATTGATTGATCGCCCATAGGGACGAGGCTAATGCTTTGTGAGAGCAGTCTTTGGCAGCTCTCACAAGGACTCGCCAAAATAGGATCCAATCTCAAATTTCAGGCAAAAAAAAGCCCAAGTAGCTGATGGAAACTTGGGGCTTAAAAATGCATAAACCGTGGTAGGTGAACGCAGGGCGATAATATCCCAGTGTTACAACAGGTAACAAGAAATTTTGCATGTTTTTTTATGGACCCGTACTGATCCAGGTCATGTAAAGCGTCCTTTTGTACATGACGCTGAAATTCTGTAGCCGCTGACGCAGGCTGCGATAAGGCCCGAAGGACTTTCAATCCCGGGGTCGCTACGCAACCCATCACAGCCTGCGGCAGCGGCTACACAGCTCAACGCGAAAAGTTAGCCCGCAGTGCGTCCAGTCCGCCTTGATAAACGCCTTGAAACAGTGCTTGCGCCTCTGCCTCGCTGATCCCGGCCGGGGTAAAACGCCCGGACCAGGTCACACGCGAAGCATCACCGTGCGCTTCAACCAGCAAGGTGGCCAGGTAATCAGTCACCGGAAACGGGCCTTCGGTGATCGAATAGCAGTAGGTTTTACCGGCGTTATCGAACCCCTCAAGCCGCTCGACAATGACCGTGCCGTCCTCGGTCTGTAAGCGACGCAGACGACCACCCTCGCCCGCCTCGCTTTTGACAATCATCGGGAGCCAATCCGGCAGCGAATTGAAGCCACCCACCAATTGCCACACCTGATCGGCCGAAGCCGGAATATCAATAACCGCGGATGCCGATGCCATGCTTTATTCCTCTGTGAATGATCTGTCGTTGCCGGTTCACTGAAACCCGAACAATGCCCGAGGCGTAGCCACCTGCAACGGGTGCACTACCTTAGCGTATTCCCACACCAACCGCTCTAGACCATAGCTTTGCTGCTAAAGCGTTGCCGTAGAAGGCTCGCGAAAGCCTGGCAGCGCCGTATCGCGACTACGCCGGGACGACGCGATACTTTTGTTAAATCTGCCCTTGGAATTTTTACACACGCCCGGCAATCAATACTTTCTCTCGCCCCATGTTCACCGCTACCCTTACCGGCTCGCAGGCCCGAATACGCACAGGATTTCAATGGACACTTCTTCACACCCACTTGCCGCAGAGGCCGGACAGGAAAAAACCGGTAACGGCGGACGCGTTCAGGTCATCGACCGTTCGATTGTGCTGCTCAGAACGCTGGCCCGGCTCAAGCACGGTGCTTCCGCCCTGGACTTGGCCAAACTGACCGGCATTGATCGCACCACCATCCATCGCCTGCTGAAAACCCTGAACCACTGGAATCTGATCGAGTCGCAGGGCGGTACGTATCGGATCGGCGCTGAGTCGCTGATTTATTCGTCGGCTTATCTCAACCGCCTCAACCTGCGCAAGATCGCCCTGCCCTTTACCATTGAGTTGCAACGCGTGATCGGTGAACGGCAAGCGATTGTGTCGCTGTCAATTCCGGTGGGTGACGAGGTGGTGTTGATCGAACGGATGTGGACACCCTCCACGCCGCTGAATGTGATTGTCGATCTGGCAGATCAGTTTCCTATCGACGGCAGCCCCAGCGGGCGCGCCATTCTGGCGACTTACAGTGCAGAACAAGCCCGAAACCTGCTGGGTGAAGAACGCTGGCAACTGGTCGATCCCACACTGCAAAAAATCCGTGACGAACAAGACTTTGCCTTCGGCCACGAAGAGTTCAAACCCGGCTTGCACTCGGTTGCGTATCCGATTCGCCCCGCCAACGGTTGCGCGGTCGGCGCGCTGGTGATCGCCGGGCTGGACATGGAAGACCAAACCCATCCGGGCTCCGCACTGGCCAGCCATTTACGCCGCACATGCCAGAGCATTGCCGCGCAAATGGCCCCCAACTAAGCCGTCACTCGCTCAACCCAACTGCTCGAGCAGCCGGTTGAGCTGGATCTTGCCGTAGTGCGAACGCGGCAACGTGGCCACGAAATACACCTGACGCGGCACTTTGAAGCGCGACAGCAGTTGCTGACAATGGCTTTGCAGTTGCTCGCCACAGGCTTCAGTGCCGGGCTTGAGCACCACCGCCGCGCACACCCGCTCGCCCCACTCCAGATCCGCCAGACCAAAGACATGGGCATCCGCCACCTGCGGATGCGCCAACAGGCACTCGATGACTTCGCCCGGCTGGATGCTTTTACCCCCACTGCGGATGATTTCCTTGCTGCGGCCCATGACCTGCAAGTGGCCATCGGCGCGGATTCGCCCCAGGTCGCCGCTGCGCAACCAACCATCCTGCAGCACGTTGGCGCTCAACTCCGGCTGTTGCCAATAACCCGCCATCAGTTGCGGCCCGGCCAACATGATTTCGCCCATGCCCTGATCATCAGGGCGGTCAATGCGCAACCCGGCGGCAAACACCGGGCGCCCGACCAGCCCTTCGGCACTTTCACCGTTGCGTCGTAATTGCCCCATGTGTGCGGCCGACAAATAGCAGGTCCAGGGCGCTTCGGTCATGCCGTACAGCACACTCAAACGCGGGCCGAACAACTGGCAGGCATCGTCCAGCACCGACGGTGCAATGGCGGCGGCACCAATGTCGATGCTCTTCAAGGTGCTCAGGTCCGGCTCGGCCAGACTCGGCTCGCGCAGTACGCGCAACAACTGCGTTGGCACCAGCGAGCTGAATGCGGCCCGGTGTTGCTGCAACTGCGACACAAAGGTCGAGGCCTCAAAACGCTCGACCAGGGTCAGTTGCCCCCCGCTGAGCAGGTGCGCCAGCAGCGCAACCGCCGCAATCGGCCACAGCGGGCGCACGTTGAGCAACACATCGCCGGGCAACGCCGCACGGGCCATGACAATGTTTTGCAGCACCGCACACAGGCTGGCGTGGGTGTGCATCACCGCCTTGGGCGCTCCGGTGGTGCCGCCGGTGTAGTTCAGCGACGCCAGCCCCGTGCGCGCTTGTGCATCGCGCGCCGGTGCATCGGCCGGGCGCTGCACGCGGACTTCGTCCAGGGCTAAACAGACCACGCCCTGCTCGATCAGCGTTGCCGCGACACGGGAATGACCGGTACCAAACAGCAGCACACGTGCCCCGGCATCCTTGATCTGCGCCAACAACTCACTCGGTGCCAGCGACGGATCCAATGGCACGCGGACCCGTCCATGGGCCATGCAGCCGTAATCGGCCAGCAAATAATCCAGGCTGGTATCGGCTAACAGAGCGACCCGCTCGCCCTTCCCCACACCCAGCTCTTCCAGCCCGGCGCCGAAGTCATCAAGGGCATGATTGAGTTCGGCAAAGGTCAACTCACGCTGGCTGCGCAGGTCTTTGATCGCCAGCGCCTGCGGCCACTTGCAGGCCGCCTGGGTAAACAGTGTGCTGATGTCCATGTTCACCACCCACTGAGGACAATACGGCCATTGACCTGCCGGTTTTCGAGCAAGGCATGGGCCTGAGCCACTTCGGTAAAAGGCAGGACGCGGTCGATCAGAGGCCGTACTTGCCCGGCTGCGATCATCGCCAGCGCACTGCGCAAGTCTTCCAGGGTGGCGCTGCCAGACCCCAGCAGGCTCAAGCGGCGACCAATCAATAACCCCGGCGACACCGGCACTGTGCCGGGCTGCACATTGCCCAGCACCACCACGCGCCCCCCCATGGCCATGCTGCGCAGGGTGTCGTGCAAGGTGTGCCCCAGATTTTCCATGGCCACATCGACGCCTTGGCGCCCGGTCAGTTGCCAGACCGCCGCGCTGTAACCTTCGCTGCCCGCCACCACCACGTCATGGGCGCCCAACGAACGCAGAAATTCCACTTTGTCGGCGCTGCCGGTCACCGCAATCACCCGCGCCCCGAGCGAACGTGCCAGTTGCAACTGGTGGGCACCCAGGCCGCCGCTGGCGCCATTGATCAGTACCGTTTCGCCCGGTTTTAGCTGCGCCTGAGACACCAAAGCCCGCACGCTTGTGGCGATTGGGCAGCAGGCCAATGCGGCATCGGTATAGGCCAAACCGTCCGGCAATAACACGGCAGATGCCGCTGGCACGCGCAGAAACTCGGCATACGCGCCTTCGGTGTCGACCGAAGGCAAGCCCAATGCGCGGCACAGATCCTGGCGCCCACGCAGGCAGTCACGGCACTGGCCGCAGAAACGGCGCTGATAAATCACCACCCGGCTGCCGACCTTCAGGTGGTGCACCTGCGCGCCTACCTCGATGACTTCACCCGCCACTTCATGGCCCAGCACCACACCGGTGTGCGCCCCCGGCAACTTGCCCGCGCGGTGCATCAGGTCGTGATGGCAAACCCCCGCCGCCTCAATGCGCACCAGCACTTCATGAGCGTCGGGTTGCGGGGTCGGCACTGTCTCAAGCTGCAACTGCTCGGGGCCGCCGAAATCCTTTAGAACGATTGCTTTCATCTTTTATAACCATATGGAAGTACATAAGAATATGTTCATATAACAAACACATTGTTTGTATTGTGCACATGATTTAAGTTTTGCTCACTTTGACGCAGAGCTCAAGTGGCAATGCGTTTTCCTTTAAACGACCCTGAATCGAAGCCATGACTGTCGAGTACGAAATTGTTGAAGACGGCGTTTTACTGGTCACCCTCAACCGCCCGGAACGTTTGAACGCCCTGAACGGCGAGGCCAAGCTCGCGCTGGGACAGGTGTGGCAGCGCGCACAAGATGACCCGGCAGTGCGCGCCATCGTGCTGCGCGGCGCAGGTGAACGGGCGTTTTGCGCCGGTTCCGACCTCAAGGAAATTGCCGCCACCGGCGAGACCGTCAGCACCCAGGTGCTGGCCAACGCCCTGCCCGGTGTCGGTACGCCTTTGAGCAAACCGGTGGTCGCCGCGTTACAGGGACACACCTTGGGTCTGGGCATCAGCCTGGCGATCCATTGCGATTTTCGGATTGCCCGGCACGACACCCGCTTCAGCTTTCCAGAAGTGGGCCACGGCATGCTCTCGGGCTTCAGCACCATCACCCTGCCCAGCCTGATCGGTGAAGCGGCCGCGCTGGACATCATGCTCAGCGCCCGCCCGTTCGATGCCGCGCAGGCACTGCAACTGGGGCTGGTCAACGAAGTGGTCGACGATGCGATTGCCGCCGCGCTCGACCTGGCCCGTCGCCTGGCCGCCCATGACACGCGGGCCATGCAGTGGACCAAGCGCTTGTTGCTGGCCGACCGCAATAACCGCCTGCAACAGCACCTGGCCCAGATCGACGAAGCTCGAACCGATGTAATGCGACCTCACTGACAGTTCTGTTCTCAACACTTACTCGCCACCACGACCTGTCAGGAACACCCACCACCAGGAATGGAAGCGGGCGCCAATCATTGTTGGAGCCTCACCATGTTTCGCCCACAAAACAGTTTTCGCCCCAAGCTGAGCCTGCTCACTGTCGGGATTCTCGGCCTGTGCGCCAGCCACCACGCGCTTGCCGATGAGCCCACCACGCCCTCGCTGCAAACGGTGGTCGTGACCGGCGCCCGTGACGGCGGTCGCACCGTGGCCAAAAGCCTGGCACCGATTGACGTGATCAGCGCCGATGACCTGATGCGCTCCGGCAAACAGAACCTGCGCGATGCACTGGCCGCCGCCGTGCCGTCCTATACCAACGCGGCTGGCTTTACCGGCGGCACCGGCTTGTCGGTGAAATCCGCGACCCTGCGCGGGTTGGGCGGCAACCATGTACTGGTGCTGGTGAACGGCAAGCGCCGCCACACCACCTCGCTGATTTTCGTCCAGACTGCCGCCACGGCCAGCGGCCAGTCACCCACCGACCTGGACCTGATCCCGATTGCGGCGGTCGACCATATCGAAGTGCTGCGTGACGGCGCAGCGGCGCAATACGGCTCGGACGCCATCGCCGGGGTGATCAACATCATCCTCAAAAGCAACAGCTCAGGCGGCAGCGGTAGCGCCCTGTACGGCCAGTTCAAGGACCGGGTCGGCGGCAAGGGCAATTTCGGTGCTCGCGGCCAGGCCTCGGTCAACCAGGGTTTTGAACTGCCCAACGATGGCTTTTTCAGCCTGAGTGCCGACCTCGGTATTCAAGACAACTCCAACGTGGCTGGCGCGGTGCCAGACCGGACCCGCATCTACTTCCCGGTCAACGGCCAACCTGACCCACGGGAAAACGGCGAAAGCCGCTACCGCCAGATCATGGGTCAGCCGCGTTCGCAGACCTACAACCTTGGCTACAACATGGAGATGGCGCTCAACCCGGACTACACGTTGTATTCCTTCTCGACCGCCAGCCATCGCAACTCCGAAAGCTGGGGCACCTACCGCACCGCCAACTCGCCGCAGAACATTGCCTCGGTGTACCCCGACGGTTTCTCGCCACGCTTCGTGGTCGAAGAAGATGACTTCCAGACCGTGGTCGGCCTGCGCAACGACAACCTCCTGGGTTGGAAGTGGGACCTGAGCACCAGCTATGGCCAGGACAACGCGAATATCCGCAACGAGAAGTCGATCAACCCGTCTTACGGCCCGGACAGCCCGCGCAACATGGACGGCGGCAACCTGATTGCCAGCCAGTGGACCAACAACCTGGACCTGACCCGCGCGTTCGACACCGGCCTGTTCGACAAACCGCTGAACGTGTCGACCGGCCTTGAGTTTCGCCGTGAAGGCTTCGAAATCGAGGCGGGTGAACAGGCGTCTTATGGTGACGGCGGCTACGTGTTCCCGGTCGGCAGCCCGTTGGCAGGCCAGCGCCCCAACCCCGGCGCACCGGGCCTGACCGGTTTTACCCCGTCTGATGCGCACAACTACTCGCGCACCAACACCGCAGGCTACGTCGACTTCAGTCAGAGCCTGACCGAGAAGTGGGACGCCAGCGTGGCCGGTCGTTTTGAGCACTACAGCGACTTCGGCGACACCACCAGCGGCAAGTTCTCGACCCGCTATGCCTTCACTCCGCAATTTGCGATGCGCGGCACAGTCAGCAACGGCTTCCGTGCGCCCTCCTTGCAGCAGGAGTATTACTCCTCATCGCTGACCGCCTGGCGCACCAACACCCTCACCGGCCAGTTGGAACAGAACGTGACTCGCTACGTCACCGTTGACGATGCGGCCGGTCAGGCCTTGGGCGCCAAAGCGCTGAAGCCTGAAAAATCGATGAACTACAGCGTCGGTTTTGTCGCCACCCCGACCTCGGACTTGGACATCACCGTCGACCTGTACCAGATCGACATCAACAACCGCATCCTGCAAACCAGCAACCTGCAAGGCACCGCCGTGTCCAATCTGCTGGCGAGCAAAGGTCTGGACCCGAACCAGATCGTCTCGTACTTCGGCAACCTGGCGGACACCCGCACCCGGGGCATCGATCTGGTGGCTGACTACCGCTATGACTTCGGCCAATACGGCAAGGTCAAGTGGACCCTGCTCAGCAACCAGAGCTTGCAGACCGTGCGCAAGGTCAAGGAGCCCGCAGCCCTGGCGGGCACCGGCGTAACGGCCGTGGGCCGCGACAAGATCGGCAACCTGACCACCGCGTACCCGAAAAACGTCACCTCGCTGAACACCGCATGGCAGCTGGGCAACTTCGACGTCAACCTCAAAGAAACCCACTACACCAGCGTGACCGGCCTCAACCAGGTCTCACCTAGCCGCGATGAAAAAATCGATGCTGCCTTTATTACCAACCTGAGCGTGGGTTACTGGGTGAGCGATGCGGTGAAACTCACCGTGGGCGGCGAAAACATCTTCAACCGCCGTCCGCAACAGCTCAACGACGAAGCCAAGAAGTATTACTTCTCGCCGACCGATAACCCGACCTATAGCTGGTATTCACCCTATGGGCTGGACGGCGCGTACTACTTCGCCAAAGTCGACGTGAGCTGGTAATTGACCATGAGCCAGCCCATTGCCTCGCCCGTCACTCAACCCGTATCGCATGTGGCCGAGGGCTTCGATCATGCGCTGTACCGCAAGCTCGCCTGGCGGATCATGCCCTTTTTGTTTCTGTGTTTTGTGCTCAATTGGCTGGACCGGGTCAACATCGGCTTCGCCCACTTGCGCTTCAAAACCGACCTGAACATCAGTGATGCCACGTTCGGCATCATTGTCGGGGTGTTTTCCATCGGCTATTTGCTGTTCGAGATCCCCAGCAATTTGTTGCTGGAAAAGATCGGTGCGAAGAAGACCATGACCCGCATCATGATCCTCTGGGGGCTGGTCACCGTGGCCACCGCCTTCGCCCAGACACCCGCGCAGTTCTATGTACTGCGCGTGTTGCTGGGTGCAGCGGAAGCCGGGTTTTTCCCTGGGGTGATCCTGTACCTGACCTACTGGTTTCCAGCCAGTCACCGGGCACGGATCACTTCGCGGTTCATCATGGCGATTGCGGTGTGCGGGATCATCGGCGGGCCGCTGTCGACCTCGATCATGAGCCATTTCGATGCCGTGGCCGGGTTCCACGGCTGGCAGTGGCTGTTCGTGCTCACCGGTCTGCCGCCGATTCTGGCCGGCCTGTTTGCCTGGTACTGGCTCGACGATCGTCCGGCCGATGCACGCTGGCTCAGCCACGATGAAAAACAGCGCATCGAGCAGGCCCTGGCGGCAGAGCGCGGGCGCCGCCAACCCGGCGGCCATCAGCATTTTCTGGGGGCTCTCAAAGACCGCAAGGTCTGGTTTATCGTCCTGGCCTACTGCCTGACGATCATGAGTACCGGCAACGTCACCAACATTTGGGCGCCGTCGATCATCCGCGATTCGGGCATCAGCAGCCTGAGTCAGCTGGGGTTGCTGTCTGCCCTGCCCTACATCGTCGCGGTGGGGGTGATGTTGCTGGTGTGTCGCCACTCCGACCAACAGCAAGAGCGCCGCTGGCACTTCACCGTGCCCGGTCTTCTGGCCGCGCTGGCCATGCTGATTTTGCCGCAATGCCTGTCCAACTCCACGGCGACCGTCGCGGCCATGATCTTGATGACCACCGGCTACCTGAGCGCCACGGCGGTGTTCTGGACCATCCCCACGTACTACCTGTCGGATCGGGCAAAGGCGGCGGGCCTGGCCATGGTCAATTGCTGCGGGCAGATCAGCAGCCTGCTGACCCCGATCATGATCGGCCAGATCAAAACCTCGACCGGCGACATTCGCCTGGCCCTGTACATCGTGGCGGCCATGGTCGCCAGCGGGGCCTTGATCCTGTTCTTCGGCGTGCCGCGCACCGCGTTGCGCGACGCCTCTTCAACCTTGGAAAAAACACATGACTGACTACGTCGCCCTGGCCACCGAACTGGCTGCGCAGATCCAACCCGGCGCTGCGCAACGCGATGCCGAGCGCACCTTGCCCCATGAACACATCGAGCTGATCCGCCAATCGGGCCTGGGCGCAGCACGGGTGCCCGCCGAACTGGGCGGTGGAGACATCAGCCAAGTGGATGTCGCGCGGATTTTTATCACCTTGGCCAAGGCCGACCCGTGCGTGGCCCAGGCTATTTTTCCGCACTTCGCCACCGTCGAGCACCTGCGCCTGATCGCCAACCCTGAACAACAGACACGCTACCTGGGCGCCTTTGTCGACCGTCAGCTGTCATCCGGCGCCATTGCCGAGCGCAGCGGTACCTTCCGCGGCGAGATCCATACTCGGCTGGAACGTCGCGGCGAACAATTGATCCTCAACGGCAGCAAGTTTTACAGCACTGGCTGCCTGTTTGCCGACGTGCTGAAAATCCAGGCCGTGGACGAAGCCGGGGCGGCGCTGTACGTCATGCTCCCGGCCACGACGCCGGGCATCACCTTGCTCGATGACTGGGACGGCATGGGCCAACGCACCACGGCCAGCGGCAGCACCTTGCTGGAAAACGTGCAGGTGGCGCCCGAGCAAGTCATCCCCTTGAGCCCGTGGTATCAACGGCGCAATTACATTGGCGCCAGTGCACAGCTAATTCACTGCTCAATCGATATCGGAATTGGCCTGGCGGCGCTGGACGATGCCGTGCAGTGGGCCCGCAACGGCTCACGCCCGGTGCGTGAAAGCGGCGTGCAGCGGGCCAGCGATGATCCGTACATTTTGCACACCATCGGCGACCTCGCAGCCCGCATCCATGGCGCCGAAGCGCTGGTAGAAAAAGCCGCGGCCGCAGTCGATTTTGCGGCGCGCAGCCAATTGCAGGGTCTGCTGCAAGGCGATGAGCTGGAAGCGGTATTGGTGAAAGCGTCGATAGAAGTGGCCGAAGCCAAAATCGCCTCCACCCGTGCGGCGTTGCATGTGTGCGAGCGCCTGTATGAAGTCGGCGGCGCAGCAACCACCCAAAGCCTGCACAACTTCGACCGGCACTGGCGCAATGCGCGCACCCACACCACCCATGATTCACTGGCGTACAAATACAAGGCGATTGGCGAGTTCTTGCTGAATGGGCGTCATCCGCCGATTGCGTTTACTTATTAAAAATACTGGCTTGGGAGATTCAATGGTGTGCAGCAAGCCGATTTCGTAGCAGTTGCCGAGCCTGCGAGGCTACGTCCGGCTGCGCAGCAGTCGTAAAATCAAGCACTGCGGTGTGTCAGTTGAACCCTGCACTTAGGGTTTACGATCGCTTCGCAACCGGACGTAGCCTCGCAGGCTCGGCAACTGCTACGAGTTCGTGCGCCATAGGCTTTGCTGGGGTGAGCGATCTGGATTTCATAAAAGAGCGTCTCTACAGGTTGATCTCCAGTCGTTTAAGCCGCGAGGCCAGTGTGGTGGGTTTGATCCCCAGCAACTGCGCCGCACCCTCCTTGCCAAACAATTTGCCCTGGCAGGCCTGTAGCGCGGCCAAGGTGTTGTCACGTTCCAGGTTGCGCATTTGCTCATCAGTGAGAATGACCGGGGCCGCTGCCGTTGCACCGCGTGATGGGTGACTGGGCGTCAGGTCATCGGGCAGGTCGATCGTCAGGCGACCGTCCTGGGAGGTGATCAAGGCGCGCTCGATGACGTTTTGCAATTCGCGGATGTTGCCCGGCCACGCGTAGCGTTGCAGGCGTTCCATGTCCACCGCGCGCAGCCGCCGCCCCGGCAGGTTGAGGCGTTTGCCGATTTCCTTGATGAAATGCATGGCCAGCGGCGCAATGTCGATCGGCCGTTCACGCAGGGCCGGGGACTGCAACGGGAACACGTTCAGGCGAAAATACAGGTCTTCACGAAAGCGTTTGGCCTGCACTTCTTCGCGCAAGTTGCGATTGGTCGCCGCCACGATCCGCACATCCACCTTGCGCGTACGCTCTTCGCCGACCCGCTCGAATTGCCCTTCCTGAAGCACGCGCAACAGCTTGCTCTGCAAATCCAGAGGGATTTCGCCAATCTCGTCCAGAAACAGGGTGCCGCCGTCCGCCAATTCGAATCGACCCACCCGATCACGCACGGCGCCGGTGAACGCGCCACGTATATGCCCGAAAAACTCGCTCTCAAACAGCTCCGCCGGGATCGCCGCGCAGTTAACCCGAATCAGCGGGTGCGCATTGCGCTTGCTCGCCTGATGGATGGCGCGGGCAATCAACTCTTTACCGGTGCCCGACTCCCCGTGGATGAGCACGCTGGCATCGGTCGGCGCAACCACATCGATCTGTTTGATGATTTTGCGGATCGGTTCGCTTTGGCCGACGATCTCGCGGTAGTTGTGTTCGATGTGAATCTCTTCTTGCAGATAAGCGTTCTGCTCCTCAAGCCGAACCTTGAGCTGCTTGAGCTCGTCGAGCGCATTTTGCAGTTGCAGCTCGGTGGTACGCCGCTCAGTGATGTCGCGAAACACCACCACGGCGCCGACCACCCGGCTGTCCGCGATCACTGGCGTGCTGGTGAACTCCACCGGAAACGAACTGCCGTCGCGGCGCCAGAACAATTCCTGGTGACCTTCATGCACCACACCATCGCGAACCGCTCGATAAATCGGGCAGTCTTCAACCTCGTAATGAGAGCCATCAGGGTGGCTGTGATGGTGAATGCGGTGGATGTTTTTGCCGATCATTTCCTTGGCTTCCCACCCCAGCATGCGTGCCCCCGCCGGATTGACGAAGGTGGCCAGGCCTTGGTGATCAATGCTGTAGATGCCATCGCCCACGGCACTGAGCAGCAGTTGATTATCGCGTTCGGTTTCTTGAAACAGATTGAGGATATTGCGCCATTCGATCAAGCCGCCGCGCATGGCGCGCTCGGTCTGCGCCTGATCGCGCTGGTAGCGCTGACGGCTCTGCTCGCGCAGCACCAGAATGATCTGTAACTGCCCCTTGATGCTGAGCGTGGTGCCGGTGATGTCCAGTTCAATGCGCTCGCCGCTTTTGCAGTTGCAACTCAGCTCATTAGTCCAACCCTTGCCCTTCTCCAGCACCGCCTGACTGAACACCACCAGATCCGCCAGTTGATGACCGAACAGCTTGCTGACCGGCAGTTGCAACAGCTCCTGGCGGGTGTAGCCCAGCAGTTGGCACACAGCGATGTTGAGGTCGCCAAAACGGTCGCCGTAAGGGTCGAGCAAGGCAATGGCGTCCGCGCAATGCTCGAACACCATGTGCCGGGACGAATAAGCCAGGTCCGCCCAGCCGACTAAAGAATCGCCATCAGTCATTACGAGATCTCGCTCAAGCCCCTACGAATAATCGTAGTTCTACGGGAGTTCGTAATAATCAAACAGGCTCAGTTATCACCAAAAAAACCGGATCAGAATTACCGATTCTTTTAAATCAATCACTTAGCGTTTAATCCATTTAAAGATTAATTTCTGGCACGCGCTTCGCTCTAGTCCTCTTGCAACCGAGACGCCGAACCCGGCCCTCAATCACCGCACGATCACTGGAGATGACGATATGCCTAACGTGGACATTGCCCACTATCAAGACGGCGACTTTTTGGTCAACTACGAAGAGAAGGTCTTCGAAGACGTCAAGGCCGAACCGGGCGAAAAAGCCCTGTTGACCTTCCACACCATCGCTTTCGAAGGCTCGATCGGTCTGGTCAATCTTCTCCAGGCCAAACGCCTGCTGCGCAAAGGCTTTGAAACCAAAATTCTGCTGTACGGCCCCGGTGTACAACTGGGCGTGCAACGCGGCTTCCCGACCTTGGGGGCCGAAGCGTTCCCTGGGCATTTGGCCGTGAATAACCAGATCAAGGCCTTTATGTCAGAAGGCGGCGAAGTCTACGCCTGCCGCTTCGCCCTGCAGGCGTTGTATGGCCAAACCGAAAAGGCGCTGATCGAAGGCATTCGGCCTATCAACCCGCTGGACGTGATGGACCTGCGCCTGCTGATGCGCCGCGAGGGCGCCATGATCATCGACACCTGGACCGCCTGACCCACACCGCACGGGGGCTGCACTGCCAGCCCTCGCACCTGACCGGTTTGTCCCGCATCTATTGTTGAGGCTCTGATATGCCTGTAATACGCGCCGCCGCCGTGCAATTCAGCCCCGTGCTCTACTCGCGCCAGGCTACCGTCGACAAACTCTGCCGCCAGTTGCTGGCGCTGGGCCGCGAAGGCGTGCAGTTTGCAGTCTTCCCGGAAACCGTGGTGCCTTACTACCCCTATTTTTCCTTCGTGCAGCCGCCGTTCGCCATGGGCAAACAGCACCTCAAACTGCTCGAAGAGTCGGTCATCGTGCCCAGTGACGTCACCCGTCAAATCGGTGAAGCCTGCCGCGAAGCCAATATCGTGGCCTGCATCGGCGTTAACGAACGCGATGGCGGCACGATTTATAACGTCCAATTGCTGTTTGACGCTGACGGCACGCTGATCCAGCACCGCCGCAAAATCACCCCCACTTACCACGAGCGCATGGTCTGGGGTCAGGGCGACGGCTCGGGTCTGCGCGCCACCGACAGTGCCGTGGGCCGCATCGGCGCACTGGCCTGTTGGGAGCACTACAACCCGCTGGCCCGCTACGCGTTGATGGCCGACGGTGAACAGATCCACGCGGCGATGTTCCCAGGTTCTCTGGTGGGGCCGATTTTCGCCGAACAAATGGAAGTCACCATTCGCCACCACGCCTTGGAAAGCGGCTGCTTCGTTGTCAATGCCACCGCCTGGCTTGACGCACACCAACAAGCGCAAATCATGGCCGACACCGGTTGCGCCATCGAGCCGATCTCTGGCGGCTGCTTCAGCGCCATCGTCTCGCCAGAAGGCAAGCTCCTGGCGCACATGACTGAAGGCGAAGGCGTGATCATCGCCGACCTGGACTTTGCCTTGATCGACAAACGCAAACGTATGATGGATTCAGTCGGCCATTACAGCCGCCCCGAACTGCTCAGTTTATTGATCGACCGCCGCCCTGCCCTCCACGTGCATGAACGCCGCGAGGTGGCCGAGCATGAATAGCCCAGTGATGACCAGCCAACTGCTGGCCGAATTGCAATGCCACGGCGTTCGCTGGCAAGGCGCCGATGGCCTGAGCCGCAAGGGCGGCGCTGGGCCTTCGGACCACAAGGCGCTCAGCCTGGGCCTGCACACAGCAATGGTGCCGATGCTCAATCGCGCATCCCTCGACTCGCCTTACAGCGCGGTGCCTGACGCCACGGGCGAGCAGGCGTTGATCTTTCGTGAAGGCCTGCAAGTGGGCCACGTGCAACTGCCCGGCGTGCCGAATTTTTATGCCTTGAACACCGCTGACGGCACGCCCTACTGGAAGATCGCCACGCTGCACAGCAAAGACGTGCTGGCGACCACGGTTTTGCAGCACTGCATCCGCATGAACGAAGCCGCCACCGCGTGCCAGTTTTGCGCAATAGATCAGTCATTGGCGGCAGGCAAAACCATCGCTCGCAAACGTCCGGCGCAGTTGGCTGAAGTGGCCAAGGCGGCTGTGGAACTGGACGGCGTCAAACACATGGTGATGACCACCGGCACCCCGCAAACCCCAGACCGTGGGGCAGCGATTCTGTGCGAGTCAGCCGCCGCCGTGACTGGCGCTGTCGACCTGCCGATTCAGGCCCAGTGCGAACCCCCGGACGATGACATCTGGTTTGCCCGCCTCAAAGACAGCGGCGTGGTGTCGCTGGGCATGCACCTTGAGGCCGTCACCGACGCCGTGCGCCAGCGCATCATGCCGGGCAAGGCGCAAGTCCCGTTGCAGCGCTACTTCAGCGCCTTTGAGGCTGCGGTCAAAGTGTTCGGTCACGGCCAGGTCAGCACCTACATCCTCGCCGGGCTGGGCGACAGCGAAGAGGCTATTGCCCAGATCAGCGAGCAGGTGGCCGCGCTGGGCGTGTACCCGTTCGTGGTGCCCTTTGTGCCCATCGACGGCACGCCCCTGGCCCATCACGCCAAACCCGACAGCGCCTTTATGCAACGCCTGTACCCGCGCATCGGCGCCAGCTTGCGCCGCCACGGGCTGCATTCAGACAAGATCAACGCCGGCTGCGCCAAATGCGGCGCCTGCTCGGCCCTGAAAAACCACGAGTGACAGGAGCCCGATCATGGCTGAGCACGCTTTTGCCCTGACTGCCGACACCTTTGCTGACTTCCTGGCCGATGACCTGTTGGTTAAACCAGCGACCGAGGCGTGGGAACGCAGTGGCTACTACGCCTTGCGCCGCGCGGTATTTTCCGATGAACAACGCCTGATGGAACAGGACAAGGATGAGCGCGACTTTCAAGCCATCCCGATTGTCGCGGTGGCCCATCACTGCGGAATGCCGGAACAGGTGATCGGCGCCGTGCGCATCTACACCTGTGAGCCGGGCGTATGGTACGGCGGACGCCTGTGCGTCGAGCGCGCCTACCGCCGTCACGGCATGATCGGCAAGGCGCTGGTCAACGAAGCCGTGTCACGGGCCATCGATCTGGGCTGCCAGACCTTTCTGGCCACCGTGCAAACGTCTAACGAAAGCTATTTCCACAGCCTGCACTGGGTCAGCCTCGAACCGATCGAGTTGCTGGGCCAGCCCCATGTGCTGATGCAGGCACACCTGAGCCACTACCCGTTTATGCCGCGTCAAGTGGCCTTGTCGCGCCGCCGGGGCCTTCGCCATGAGCACTGACCTGCGCGCGATGCTCGAACGCCTGAAAAACACCCCGGCGATGCGCTCCAAACAAGCGATCCAGCACCCGGCCCGCACCTTGCACAATCAGGCCCGCACCCGCGATGCGCTGTACGCCTTGCCCGGTGACGACACGGCGGCCATTCGCTGCGGTGATCAATACCAGTTGCTGGCCATTGAAGGCATGCTCCCCGCCTTTGTCGAGCAAGCGCCATGGTTCGCCGGGTGGTCGGCGGTGATGGCCAACGTCAGCGACATCACCGCCATGGGCGGCCGCGCAACTGCCGTGGTCAATGCCTATTGGCACCATGACCTTGACGCTGCCGAACAGGTGCTGGCGGGCATTCGCGATGCGTGCCAGGCGTATGGGCTGATTCTGGCGGGCGGCCATACCAGCCAGGCCACCGACAACCCTGCCGCGCTGGCAG
This sequence comes from Pseudomonas sp. CCC3.1, assembly GCF_034347405.1. NCBI lineage: Bacteria > Pseudomonadati > Pseudomonadota > Gammaproteobacteria > Pseudomonadales > Pseudomonadaceae > Pseudomonas > Pseudomonas sp. CCC3.1. The sequence goes on along the minus strand of NZ_CP133778.1, from coordinate 2,208,148 downwards.
TGGCGATCACCGGTTGGGCACGCAGCCTGCTGTCGACCCTGCACGTCGAACCCGGTCAGTGCCTGGCCATGGCGGTCGATCTCAACGGTCAGTGGCATGGCAACGCGCCCTACTGGAAAGCCTTCGAAAATGTGCCGGGCGAACACCTGCGGGCCAAGCTGGAAGTCATCCCGCGTCTGGCCGAAGCCGGTCTGTTGCTGGCCGCCAAAGACATCAGTAATGCCGGGCTGCTGGGCACGCTGTTGATGCTGCTCGAACCCACCGGCTGCGGCGCGCAGCTTGATCTTCAGCACCTGCCGCACCCCGTCGATGCGCCTCTGGAACGTTGGCTGCAAGCCTTTCCCAGCTACGGCTTTTTACTGACGCTCAACCCTCAAGACTTGCCCGCCGTACAGGCCGCCTTTGCGCTGGAAGACCTGCACTGCACCGCCATCGGCCATATCGACAACAGCGCACGCCTGCACGTCAGCCTAGACCGGCAATGTCACGAATTCTGGAACCTGCACCAACAGCCTTTTACCGGCTTCAGCTACCCCGAGGAGCACTGACATGCTCGCCGTTACGATTCGCCTGCGCTGGCCAAACGGCCAGGAAACCCACACTTATTCACCCTCGACCACCCTTTATGAACACCTGGAGGCAGGCACGTCGTATCCCATGGCCGAGTTTTTGCGCCGTGCTGAAACAGGCCTGAACGCGGCCTCTGAACGGGTCAAGCAGGTCAAAGGTTTCTATTGCAGCTCCGCGATGGACAGCCTCGGCAACTTGCAACGCATGGCCCAAGGCTTCAGCGGTACCGAGGCCCGCGTTGAAGTGCTCGACATCAAGAACCAAGGCTCCGGCCAGGTCAGTTACGCCAGCTTCGGCGATCTATAAACCGCCCCTTCAATGAGGACCCCAGCATGACCCACTACAGCGCAATTATTGTCGGCGGCGGCCAGGCCGGACTGTCGGCCAGTTACTACTTGCAGCAATTGGACATCGACCATCTGGTGCTGGAAAAGCACACCCTGACCCACACCTGGCGCAACCAGCGCTGGGACGCGTTCTGTCTGGTCACACCCAACTGGCAATGCGCCCTGCCCGGCTACCCGTATGCCGGTGATGACCCGCACGGGTTCATGAAAAAGGACCAGATCATTGCCTACCTCGACGGTTTCATTGCCAAGGTCAATGCGCCGGTACGTGAAGGCGTCACGGTGCAACGCATGACCGCCCGCGCCGAAGGTGGCTACCAGCTCAACACCAGCGCAGGCGACTTCAGCGCCGATCAGGTGATTGTCGCCAGCGGCGGTTACCACACGCCGATCATTCCGCGCCTGGCCGAGCGCCTGCCGGTTGAAATCAAACAAATCCACTCAGAGCAATATCGCAATCCCCAAGCGCTGCCGCAGGGTGCGGTGTTGGTCGTAGGGTCGGGCCAGTCGGGCGCACAAATTGCCGAAGATTTGCACCTGGCCGGGCGCAACGTGTTTCTGGCGGTCGGTGATGCGCCGCGCTGTGCGCGCTTCTATCGCGGCAAGGACGTTGTCGATTGGCTGGCCGACATGGGTTACTACGACATTGGCGTCGATACCCACCCGCTGCGTGAAGGGGTACGCGACAACACCAACCACTACGTGACCGGACGCGACGGCGGGCGTGACATCGACCTGCGACGCTTCGCGCAAGAAGGCATGACGCTGTTTGGCCGCTTGCAGACGTTGCAGGGCAGCGTACTCAGCTTTGCCCCAGACCTGGCGGCCAACCTGGATGCCGCCGATGCGGTCTACAACCGAATCAATGCCAGCATCGACACGTTCATTGCCGAAAAAGGTATCGACGCGCCTGCCGGCGTGCACTACGAAGCCCTGTGGAGACTGGAACACGAAGTGACCGAGCTGGACCTTGCCGACTCAGGCATTACCAGCATCATCTGGTGCATCGGTTTTCAGCCCGACTTTAGCTGGGTCGATGTGCCGGTGTTCAATGGCCGCAGCTACCCGGGCCATCAACGCGGGGTCACCGCCCAAGCAGGCCTGTACTTTCTTGGCCTGCCGTGGCTGCACACCTGGGGTTCGGGGCGTTTCAGCGGTATTGCCCGAGATGCCGAATACGTGGCCGGGCAATTGGCTAGCCGGTCCAGACGCTGAAACACGTGTGGGAGCCTGGCTTGCCAGCGATGCAGACGATGCGGTTTTTCTGTTAAACCGCGCCTATACCCTCGCGGGCAAGCCCGCTCCCACAAAAATACGACCCATTATTTGAAGAAGTTGCTCGGTGTTTTACCGAACTGTTTTTTGAACATGGTGGTGAATGCACTTGGGCTGTCGTACCCCAGCGCCCCGGCGACATCGATGATTTTTTCACCGATGGCAATCCGCTCCAGCGCCAGCAGTAGCCGGGATTGCTGGCGCCATTGGCCAAACGTCATGCCGGTTTCCTTGTGAAACAGCCGCTGGATGGTTTTTTCATCCAGCGCCAGACGCGCGCTCCAGTGCGCAAGGGTTGAGCCGTCGCTCGGGTCGCGCTGCAACACGGCACAAATAGTCTGAATGCGCGGATCAAGCGGCTGCGGCAGGTGCAACGGCAAGACCGGCAGGATGGCCAGTTCGTCCAGAATCAGGTTCATGATCCGCTCGCCTCGCGACTGGATCTCGTAAGGCGCGGTGATCTCGATCGAGGCCTTGATCAACTCGCTCAGCAGCGCCGAAACACTCACCGCACGGGTCTCGATGGGCAACTGCGCCACCACGTCGGGCCGCACAAACACACTGCGCATTTTCAGCGGGCCCACGCAACGAATCGAATGCACCTGGCCACAGGGCATCCAGATCCCGCGACTCGGCGGCACGGTCCACTGGCTCATCGCCGAATGCACCACCATCACCCCTTCAATGGCATACAGCAACTGATGCTTGGTGTGCGAGTGAGGCGCGATCACCCAGTCAGCCGGGTAATCGGTCGCGCTGCTTCTGACTGGCCAGACCGCTTGATCGACCTCAAGCAGAAATTCTTTCAACGGTTTGATGGTGTTTCCCTTTTTGAGAGAGTGACTGCCCGAATTGCGCGAGACAGGCAATTTCGCGAAATCTAGGATAGCCGCTGCTTTGCTGCTGTGCACCCCAACGTCCCTGTTTCCCTGATCGGAAGAACGTCGATGTCAACCATAAGTACGACCCCTTCGGCCACCGCAAACCCCAGCCCCAGCGCTTCGGTGGCCAGTCAAACCAGCCCGCTGGTCATGCGCGTGATCGCTGCCTGCGCCTTTGCTCACCTGATCAACGACCTGATCCAGGCCGTGCTGCCCTCCATCTACCCGATGCTAAAAGCCAGCTACGGCTTGAGCTTCACGCAAATCGGCCTGATCACGCTGACCTTCCAGCTAACGGCATCCTTGCTGCAACCCGGCGTCGGCTACTACACCGACCGTCACCCCAAGCCCTGGCTGCTGCCCGCCGGAATGGTGTGCACCTTGATCGGGATTTTGATGCTGGCATTTGTCGGCACCTTTACTGCCATTCTGGTGGCCTCGGCCTTGGTGGGGATCGGCTCCTCGACCTTCCACCCCGAAACGTCGCGAGTGGCACGCCTGGCCTCTGGCGGGCGCTACGGCCTGGCACAATCGACGTTCCAGGTCGGCGGTAACGCCGGCAGCGCGTTTGGCCCGCTGCTGGCCGCGGCCATTGTCATCCCCTACGGTCAGGGCAACGTCGCATGGTTCGGCCTGTTTGCAGTGTTGGCCATCGGGATCCTGTACGGCTTGAGCCGCTGGTATCGCCAGCACCTCAACCTGTTCAAGCTCAAGCAAGGCACTGTGGCCACCCACGGCCTGTCCAAACAACGGGTAACGGCCGCACTGGTGGTGCTGGCCATGCTGGTGTTCTCCAAATACTTCTACATGACCAGTTTCACCAGCTACTTCACCTTCTTCCTGATCGAGAAATTCGACCTGTCGGTGGCCTCCTCCCAGCTCTACCTGTTCCTGTTCTTAGGTGCAGTGGCGGCGGGCACCTTCTTCGGCGGCCCGATTGGCGACAGAATCGGCCGTAAAGCCGTGATCTGGTTCTCGATCCTGGGCGCTGCGCCGTTCAGCCTCGCACTGCCGTATGTCGACCTGTTCTGGACCGGCATCCTGAGCATGATCATCGGCTTCATCCTGGCTTCCGCGTTCTCCGCCATCGTGGTGTATGCGCAAGAATTGGTGCCAGGCAATGTCGGCATGATCGCAGGTGTGTTCTTTGGCTTGATGTTCGGCTTCGGCGGCATCGGTGCTGCACTGCTGGGGCATCTGGCAGACATTCACGGCATTGAGTATGTGTACGCGCTGTGTTCGTACCTGCCGTTGCTGGGGGTTTTGACCATCTTGCTGCCGTCTACCAAAGGGGTTTGAAGCGTACATAACCCTCTGTAGGAGCGAGCTTGTCTCGCGATCTTTTAATCTTTAAAAACAAAAGATCACGAGACAAGCTCGCTCCTACAGCATCACTCGCCACTCATCCAGCAGGCTGTCGAACATGGCCTGCGCTGCCGCCGATAACTCATGTCCCGGTTTGGTCAGTACACCCATTGCCCGCTCCACGATCGGTTCGTGCAAGGTGATGCAATGCGCACCCAGTTCGCGCATCTGTTTGACGCACAAGGCCGGAACCACGCTCACCCCCAACCCGCTGGCGACCATGCGCCCGACGGTGGCCAGTTGATGACTCTCGAACTCCACCGGCAATTTCATGTGCCGCGCCTGTAGGTGCTCTTCCAGCAGCACGCGCACCGCAGACGGTCGTTGCAGGGTGATGAAGGGCTGTTCGAGCAGGGTTTTCCAGTCGATGATCGAACGCCCGGCCAGTTCGGAGTCGGCTGGCACCACGGCCACAAAACGGTCCATGTACAACGCCGTAAAGGTCAATGACGAACCTGGCGCCGGTTCAAACGCCACACCCAACTCCACCTGTCGCTCACGGACCATTTCCAGCACTTGCTCGTTGATGACGTCGTTAACCGTGACATTGAGCTTGGGATAGCGCACGCGAAAATTTTTGAGGATGGGCGGCAACAGGTTGCAGGCAAACGAGGGGATGGCCGCCAACGTCACGCGACCACGCTGCAACGTGAACAGTTGGCGCATTTCATCTTCGACGTTGTCCCAGTCAGCCACCAATCGCCGGGCCCGTGGCAGCAACGCATCCCCTTCAGGGGTCAGGGCGACGTTACGCGTGGTGCGAGTAAACAAGCGCCCGCCCAGGCCTTCTTCCAAGGCCTTGATGGTCAGGCTCAAGGCTGACTGCGATAAATGCAGGCGCTCGCACGCCACGGCGAAGCTCAGGCTTTGCGCTACCGCCAGAAAAGCGCGAATCTGTTTCACGGTCATGGGCGAGGTCTCCCGTTAAATTGTTTCGATTTATCTATCAATCAACCTTAAAAATCAACTTAACAAATCAATCCAGCGGAGTAACACTCGCTGCATACGGCTAACCACCACTCTCCAAGAATAAAAGAGGTGCATATGGCAGGTTTTGATAAACGCGTAGCGTCCTACGAGGAAGCGCTGGCAGGGCTTGAAGATGGCATGACCGTGATTTCAGGCGGCTTTGGCCTGTGCGGGATCCCGGAAAACCTGATCAACGAGATCAAGCGCAAAGGCACCCGCGACCTGACCGTGGTGTCGAACAACTGTGGCGTGGATGGATTTGGCCTGGGCATCCTGCTCGAAGACCGCCAGATCAGCAAAGTCGTCGCCTCGTATGTCGGTGAAAACGCGCTGTTCGAGAAGCAGTTGCTCAGCGGCGAAATTGAAGTCGTACTCACCCCGCAAGGCACGCTGGCCGAAAAAATGCGCGCTGGCGGGGCTGGCATCCCGGCGTTCTTTACCGCTACCGGCGTCGGTACCCCCGTGGCAGACGGCAAGGAAACCCGCGAATTCAAGGGCCGTACTTACCTGATGGAAGAGTCCATCACGGGCGACTTCGCCATCGTCAAAGGCTGGAAAGCCGACCATTTCGGCAACGTGATCTACCGCCACACCGCGCAGAATTTCAACCCGCTGGCGGCCACGGCGGGCAAGATCACCGTGGTTGAAGTCGAAGAAATTGTCGAACCCGGCGAGCTGGATCCGGCGCAGATCCATACCCCTGGCATCTACGTCGACCGGGTCATTTGCGGCACGTTTGAAAAACGTATCGAACAGCTCACTGAGCGCCCTTGATGATGGTGTGGGCAAGCCCACTCCCACAGGTAATACGTATCGCCCAAGCCTTAAGCTCTTGATTCAGAGCACGGAGAACAATAATGGCTCTTACCCGCGAACAAATGGCTCAGCGCGTCGCCCGCGAAATGCAAGACGGCTTCTATGTGAACCTCGGCATCGGCATTCCGACCCTGGTCGCCAACTACATTCCCGAAGGCATGGAAGTCATGCTGCAATCGGAAAACGGTCTGCTCGGCATGGGGCCTTTCCCGCGTGTGGGTGAGGCCGACGCCGACATGATCAACGCTGGCAAGCAAACCGTCACCGCCCGCACTGGCGCGTCGATTTTCTCTTCCGCCGAGTCATTCGCGATGATTCGCGGCGGCCACATCGACCTCACCGTGCTCGGCGCGTTTGAAGTCGATGTACACGGCAACATCGCCTCCTGGATGATCCCCGGCAAACTGGTCAAGGGCATGGGCGGCGCGATGGACCTGGTGGCCGGTGCCGAGAACATCATCGTCACCATGACCCATGCCTCCAAAGACGGCGAGTCGAAACTGCTGTCGCGTTGCAGCTTGCCGCTGACCGGCGCCGGGTGTATCAAGCGTGTGCTGACCGACCTGGCCTACCTGGAAATCCAGGACGGCGCGTTCATCCTCAAAGAGCGCGCGCCCGGCGTCAGCGTTGAAGAAATCGTCAGCAAGACTGCCGGCAAGTTGATCGTTCCGGACCACGTTCCGGAAATGCAATTCGCCTGAACCGCCACTTTTAAGGAGAAATGTGATGCAAGAAGTCGTCATTGTCGCCGCCACGCGCACTGCCGTTGGTAGTTTTCAGGGCTCGCTGGCCAATATTCCAGCCACTGAACTCGGCGCCGCCGTCATTCGTCAACTGCTGGAAAAAACCGGCCTCAAGGGCGAGCAGATTGATGAAGTGATCCTCGGTCAGGTGCTGACCGCAGGTTGCGGGCAAAACCCGGCACGTCAGGCCTCGATCCTCGCAGGCCTGCCCCACGCCGTACCCGCGCTGACCTTGAATAAACTGTGCGGTTCAGGCCTCAAAGCGTTGCATCTGGCGACCCAGGCGATTCGTTGCGGCGATGCCGAGGTGATCATCGCCGGTGGCATGGAAAGCATGAGCCTGGCGCCGTACGTGCTGCCCGCCGCCCGCACCGGTTTGCGCATGGGCAACGCCAAACTGCTCGACAGCATGCTGCACGACGGCCTGATGGACGCGTTCAACGACTACCACATGGGCATCACGGCCGAGAACCTGGTGGACAAGTACCATCTGACCCGTGAACAACAGGACACCTTCGCCTCCGCCTCGCAACAAAAAGCCATCGCAGCCATTGAATCCGGGCGTTTTGCTGACGAAATCACCCCGATCCTGATTCCTCAGCGCAAAGGCGACCCGGTAACGTTCAAGGTTGACGAACAGCCGCGTGACGGCATCACCGCCGAAGCCTTGAGCAAACTCAAGCCTGCGTTCAAAAAGGATGGCAGCGTCACGGCTGGCAACTCGTCCACCCTCAATGACGGCGCCGCTGCCGTGGTGCTGATGAGCGCCGACAAGGCCAAAGCCCTTGGCCTGCCTGTGCTGGCCCGGATCGCCGGTTACGCCAACGCCGGTGTCGACCCGGCAATCATGGGCATCGGCCCGGTCTCGGCAACCCGTACCTGCTTGAAAAAAGCCGGCTGGAGCCTCGACGACCTGGACCTGATCGAAGCCAACGAAGCCTTCGCTGCGCAAGCACTGGCGGTGAGCAAAGAGCTGGAATGGGACATGGACAAGGTCAACGTCAATGGCGGCGCCATTGCCTTGGGCCACCCGATTGGTGCGTCGGGTTGCCGCGTCCTGGTGACGTTGCTGCACGAAATGATCAAGCGTGACGCCAAAAAAGGCCTCGCCACCTTGTGCATCGGCGGCGGTCAAGGCGTGGCCCTGGCCATCGAGCGCGACTAAAAGGTTCCAACAGCTCGCGTGCGGATCCACGACATCGGCGCGCGAGCTGCTCCGAAAGCCCTACCCCGCATAACCGAACGCAGATACCTATCTACACAGCCTAATGGTCGGTAATCCTGACAATCAGCTCGCTGCCGATCCATCCAGCCAGCAGCTCACCGGCCCGGCCGATGCCCTCTTCTTCGCCCAGGCGCTCGACTAAAAACTCGCACAATCCGGCAAAACTGCCCTCTGCTTGCACGTGCAGCAGCGCCTGCCGTTCCAGTGCATCGACTTGACGCAGGCGCGAGGTGAACTGGCGACGCCACACTAGCAGCCCGCCAGCCTCGGCCAGCATCTGCGCTTCAGGCAGCGGGCTTTGCTGCCACAAGGCACACCAGATCGCCTCGGCGTTGGTGGTCAGCACGTGACTGCGCAGCGACGGCGTAAGTTGCAGCCGCGCCGTGTCCCAATCCACCGAGGCCAGTGCCTCCATGCGCACGGCCACGGCATCGGCACTGACAAACGCCTCACTCAGCGACCACTCAATCCATGCCAGTTCATGCACGTCCGGGTTGTGGGGGAACAGCTCGTTCAAGGTCTGATAAAAACCTTCGGGATAGGTGTCCAGCGTCCAGGCGTGTGGCGGGTGATGGTCGATATGGGTAATGCTGGCCCTCAAAAAGGCCTCATCGCCGAGCCAGCGGCGCAGGTTTGGAAATGCACCTTCAAGACACCCCACCAACTGTGCACGGTAGTTGTTCTGATACACCGCCAGACCCGCGGTGTTGTTGCCCAGCAACTGGGCGGACTCATCCGAGGCACCAACCAGCCAGGCCTGAAATGTGTGCTGCAAACGGGCAAGGTTCATGCTCGCACCTGCGAGCGATGGTTGGCCTCGCTGGCCCCGAGCGCACGGGCGATCGACAGCTCGTCCAGCAGGTCGGCCAAGGGCGGAATCTCATCATCGCGCTCAATCAGGGTGGCCACTGGGCCCAGCATCGCAATGGCCTTGGCGTACAAATGCCAGACGCCCGAACAAACTGGGCTGTCGTGGCTGTCGATCAACAATTGCGGCCCCTGACTGTGGCCCGCGAGGTGAATCTGGCGCACCCGTTCAGCTGGAATTCCGTCCAGAAACGCCAACGCATCAAAACCATGATTGCTGGCACTGACGAACACATTGTTGACGTCCAGCAACAGCTCGCAGCCAGTGCGGCGGGACATTTCGGCAATAAATTCCCACTCACTCATGGAGGCGTCAGCAAAGGCCAGATAACTGGACGGATTTTCAAACAACATCGTACGGCCCAACACCTCTTGGGCCCTGTCGATATTGGCGCACACCAGGTCCAGCGCTTCGTCGGTGTAAGGCAGCGGCAACAAATCGTGGGAATTGAATCCGCCCGTACGCGACCAGCTCAGGTGGTCGGACACAAACAGCGGCTCAATCTCGTCCACCAATGACTTGAGGCGCTTGAGGTACTCGCTGTCCAGGCCTTCGGCGGTGCCGATCGACATGGACACACCGTGCAACGCCACCGGGTGCCGCTCACGGATCTGGCGCAGGATATGCCGGGGCTGGCCGCCTGCAACCATAAAATTCTCGGAGATTACTTCAACAAAATCGACAGCGACCGACGTGTCGAGGAACGCGCTGTAATGCTCCTTGCGCAACCCCAGGCCATAGCCCGAAAAACGAGGAGTGGATGTCGCCATGTGATGTGCTCCAGTGCATCGCTATGTCGTTGAACGCATCCCCCTGTAGGAGCGAGCTTGTCTCGCGATCTTTTGATCTTTAAAAAAATCGAGAGACAAGCTCGCTCCTACACGGGATCGGGGTTACTTCGGCTCAGTCAGGGTGCCGCCAGCCTTCAGGCATTCGGACGGGGTTTTGACGATGACGCCCTGACCTTTACAGCTATTGAGGCCCTTGCAGTCATTTTTTGAGGTGGCGCACAAGCTTTCGCCCTTGCAGCTGTTAACGCCGTAGCAACGGCCAGGCTTTTCTTGCTGGTCAGAGGCGCTGGCCGCCGTGGCGAAGGACGCCGACGCCATGGCGATCAGGGCGGCAGCAGTGGCGAGGCTCAAGCGGGCTTTGATGGAAGTGCTCATGGTTGTAGCTCCTTAACGGGCATCAGGGGTGTGGATTATTTGATAACGGAAGCAGCGTCTTCGATGACCTTGGCCACAGCCTCGGGCTGGGAGATGTACGCCAGGTGGCTGCCTTTCAGTTCAGTGACGTTGGAACCGGCGCGCCGGTACATCCAGCGCTGCAAATCAGGGCTCAAGACACGGTCTTCGGTGGTGACCACGGCGAAGGTCGGCTTCTTGTGCCAGGCGGCATCCCAAAGGGTTCCGCCGAACAGAGCGGTGGTGGCAGGCACTTGCGAAGCCGCCATGAAATCGGTGCGATTGGTGGTCAAGTCAGCGGCAAAATCGTCGTGGAACTTGCTGCGATCAACAAACAAGTGGCCGTCACGGCTCTGCTTGATATCATTGCTCGGCTCAGGCATGGAACTCAGCAACTGGGACATGTTCTCGCCCACTTCGGGCTGCAAGGCCGAGACATAAACCAGCGCCCGGACCTTGTCGCGATCACCGGCAATCGAGATCACCCCTCCGCCGGAGCTGTGCCCCACCAGCACCACCGGCCCCACCTGTTGCTCAAGCACTTCGCGGGCTTCGGCCACATCGGCGGCGAGGCTTTCATGCCCCTGATGCACCACAGTCACCTTGTAGCCTTGGTGAATCAGGATGTCGTGCACCACTCGCCAGCCGGAGCCATCGACAAAGGAGCCGGGCACAATCACCACATTCTTGCCGGTGCCAGGCAACGGCTTGGCGGTGTCCGCCGCCGAAGCCAGCAAGGGAGCAGTCAGCGCCATGGCGATGACCAAACTAGAGAAAACACGCATAAAGACACTCCAGATCATTATTGTTAACGGATTAAACGCGACGGCGACGCAACAGGTTGTCCAGTGACCAAGCCCCGCCGCCGTAGGCCAGCAGCGGCAGCAACAATCCCGCCCAAGTCAAGTGGACCGGCCAGGCATCGGGGTAAACGAACACCTCAATCACCAGGGTCATGCCCAACAGCGCAGCGGCAGCCGGGCGGGTCAGCAGGCCCAATACCAGCAACAGCGGAAACACATGCTCGGCGTAAGCCGCCGCATGCGCCGCCCATTCCGGCGGGATCAAGGGCAAAGCGTATTCAGAGCGAAACAAGGTGTAGGTCGACTGTTTGAGCTGCAAAAAACCGGTGACTTTGGTACGGCCCGAGAGGAAAAACACCGAAGCGATACCGACACGGGCCACGAGCAACAGCAGCGCCTCAGGCAACAACCGCTTGAGCACCGCAGGGACCGAAGCAATCATGGGTGTTCCGTCAGGCTGCCGTAGCCTTTAGGGGTTTTGATCTGGGTGCAGGTGCCTTTGTCCACCAGGATCCAGGCGTTGCCTTGATAGTCGGCAGTGGCCGTACCGGCACACGATGTGCCTTTGCCAGCGGCGCAATCGTTGGCACCGGCCAGAGACACCCCGAAGCACTTCTCTTGAGGCTTGGCATCATCGGCCTGCGCAGAAGCAGCAAAGGCACCGAGGGACAACGCGAGGGTGGCGGCGAGAGCGGCGTAATGACGCTTCATTGTTAGATCTCCTGGCTTATCTGAATGTGCCCGCAGCGCACGTTCAGGTGAGTGATCACGTGCGCTATCGGGTAGACAGATTTAAAGCCAGGCGTGTATCGGGTCTGTGTCGCGGTCGAGCGTTAATTACCGAACGATGTATCAACGGGGGGCTGGTACACAATCGGATACATAAGCGCTGGATGTCAGCCTACGCTGGCGAGCGCCATGGGCCCTGAAAAACAGCACACCAACGTTGCATTTTGTTGACCAAAAATGAAAAAGACACCCCGTTGCAGGCGTTGATATAACCATGTTACATACGCGCACCACTTGCTATGGACAGCCCTGATGTTCGACTCGACCTCGACTCTAAAAGCCTTTGGCGCCAGCCTTTTATTGATGACCGGCGTGGTTCAGGCAGCACCGGTTATTTCTCAAGAACCCGATTGGGCCGTGGCTGTGCAAGTGCTGCTGTCTGCGGGCTTGTGTCAGAATCGGCTGGTCGAAGCCGACCGCGCTAAATGCTACAGAGACAACAGCCAGCAAGCCTGCCGATACGCCCCCGAAGGCGTCGAAAAAGAAAACTGCATTACCGAATACGCTTACAACCGAGTGCCGCAAAAAACCGGTATGCCTTCGCAAAAGCCACTCGTGATGTCGCCCTTCAAAACAGACGAAAATCAACTGAACAATGCTTCATCGGCAAAGGCCGGTTCGCTGCCGGTTGAGAGCGCCCCAGACGAGCTGGACTCGAAAATAAAGTTCTTCTTGCATGACAAAGAAAAATCTTCGGTTGTTCAGTAAACGCACTCAACACCCTTAAGGACTAGACATGTCATTGATTTCGCAGCGCGTAGAACTCGCCCGCAATGGTGCCAACGATAAAGTCATTTGCCGAATGGCATCCGGCTGGGCAGTGATGGGCGACGTGCAATTTCTGCCGGGTTACTGCCTGTTGTTGCCAGACCCGGTGGTTGCCAGCCTCAACGATTTGGACACACAAGCCCGCGCAACCTACCTGCTCGACATGGCCCGCATCGGTGATGCGGTGTTGCAGGCAACCGGGGCGCTGCGCATGAACTACGAAATCCTGGGTAATTCAGAGCCTGAATTGCATTGCCATATTTTTCCCCGCTACGCGTCGGAGCCCGAGCAAAAACGCAAGATGCCCGCCTGGTTTTATGACTGGAAAACAGCCGTTGCTTACGCCGAAGACACCCACGGGGATTTACGCAAGAAAATTGCTCAGTTACTGGCCACCCCTAGCGGGAACGCCTGATTAAAAAACAGATTGATTAGACCTTGGTGGGTTAACGCTAGATAACAATGTAATCGTTGTGCTGGGTCACACCGCCGTGCTCGCCTTCGACCAAATGAATGTAGCGCCCGCCTACCTGATCAATCGGCAAGCAGTCATCCACATCCATCAGTACATCGGTGTGGGATTGTTTCCAGTGCTTGAGCATGTGTTGCTGGCCCTTGGACTTGGCTTCTTTTTTGTCGCGGGCAACCACCAGCACATAATGATGTGCCTCGCCAAAGGCGTGCGGCTCATAGCCGCCAAGATTGATGAAGTACAAACGCGGCGTGCCTGGCGAAGGTGCCAGCGGGCTCAGTTCGACCTTCCAGCGTTCAACGCCGTCAACGCGCATCCATGAATCGATATGCAGGCCTGCAGAGTTGCCAAACCAGCCTTGTCGCAGCTGTGGATGGGCCGCTTCCAGGCTGTCAGCAATGGCAAAGACCACGTCATGGACTTCGATTTTGGCCCGGGGATGCTTGCCCCCCAGCATGACAACAAACAGCATTTCACCCCTCCAGACAGGCGCAACCAAGGCGCTATAGTACTTGGCTGCGCCAATCTATGGGAGTTGCCGCAGGGGGCTCAATCCAGAACGATCTCGTCTTTGATGGCCCAGGCTTGCTGCAACGGCGCCGGGTCGATCCAGCTATCGACATCGAAATCCTTGTCGATGAAACCTTCGGCCAGCAAGAAGTCTTTCTGGCGACGCAAGCCCTCGACGTAGATCGGCGACAGTTTAGGCTCGAACGACAGATGCAGTTTGTTGCCGAACGCCAGCAACACGCTGTCTGCGTCGGTGCCGGTTTCGGCGGCGATGGTCGTCACAACTTCTTGCGGATGGTCCTTGGCCCATTCGTAGGTCTTGAGCAGTACTGCCAGGTAGCGAACGACAATTTCCGGGGAGTCGATGAGGGTCTGGCGGTCGACGGTAATCGGTCGTGGCGAGCCGGCACTCAGGCGTAGCAGCGGGTCTTCTTGCTCGTTGATATTGATGATCGGGCGCAAGCCCTGAGCCAATGCCCGAGCACTGCCCGCGCCTTTGATAAAAATCGCGTCGACGGTGCCGTTGAGCAACGCCAACGTCGGGATGGCGTGATGGTCTTCGCGGGTTTTGGAGACTTCCTTGAGGTCCCATTCGGGCGCAGCAATATCGACAAACTCAACGCTGTCGCGGGGCACACCGCCCAATTGCAACGCGGTCAGCAAGCCACGCAAACCTTCGGCGCGGCCAACGTCTACCAAGTCACTGGCGGCCTTGCGCACCACACCAAGCTTGCGCCCGCGCAGGTCGGCAGCGGTCTGAATGTCGCTGTCGCCACGCACAAACACCTGTTGTTCTTCATCGACCCAGGTGATGCCGACCACCACTGTGTCCTGACCCAGGGCACGGGCCCAGATCGGCGGGACGTTACCGCCTTCGCGAAAGCTGCCCGCCAGGCTGTGACGGAAATGCGATTCACGGACCGCGCGGTCCTCGGAGGCGCGGATCGAGTCCAGCGTGATGCCCTGACGGGCAAACTCGTTCTGCAACCAGCGCTTGTGCTGAGCGATGCCCGACGTGGTTGGCACCGGGCAACGGGTGTACCAGATGGCGCTCGGCTGGGCGCTCGCGGGTGTTTCAGGCAATGCTTTGAGCAGTGCTTCAGACATGGTTCAACTCCTGAGTGGGTTCGCTCGGCGAAAGTGCCTGGCGATGAGCAAGCAAGTCCGACAGGCAGTCAGGTGGTTGTTGGAATCAGTTGTTCGGTGTCCGCTTTGGCGGCTCGCGGTGGTTTGGTGCGCACCAGGCTCAGTTCAACCACGGTGTCATGCAGGGCCAGTTTGGGTTTGGCCGGCTCGATGCGAATACCGTCGTGCAACGCCACGGTGCAGGCCAGTTTGACTTCACCGTCGATGCGCATCGCGCACAGCTTGCACAACCCGCGACGGCACGACAGCGAGTAACCCAGGTTGGGCTCAAACTCGCGCTGGGCGAACTGCAATGCGGTGCTGACCGAAGCGCCTTCCCAGCTATCGATACCCAAACCAAGGCCCGCCGGGGGCGGCAACTGGATGTCCAGCTGGCGAAATTCGCCATCACGAAACAAGGTCAGGTGCATCAGCATTCGGGGCTCCTCGGATAAACAGCGTTATGGTCGCGCCACCAGCGCAAACGTTACGGGTGTGGTATTGCGCTTTAATCCACCCGCTGCAAAATGCACCAATGAATGGCTCAACACGCCGCTATCGGCCTGTTTGTTGTCGTGACGCTGATGCGCGCCAATTGAATGATCACGCCCGACCGCCCCCAGCAAAGCCGACTCGATCACGCTAAATGCAGCCTGACACTCCAGCGCATCGCTCCAGTCACGGTTCCACATCCGGTCGCGGGTACGGCAGGCCAACTGTGGCAATACATTGCTTTTGAGCCCTGCCAATTGCGTCAGTCCTTGTTCCAGTGCACTCGCCGTGCGCACCGGCCCAAGGGCACGCTCGGCCAATTGCGCAAGGCTTTCCTTGAGTTCAAACGGCGCCACGCCCTTGCTGCGCTCAAAGGGCGCAACCGTCACTGCCAGTGCCGCATCCTGGTTATCTGCCCGGCGATCCAATGCCCGCCGCTGCCGTGCATCAGTCGCAGCCGCCTGGCCTGCGATGCGCCCTTGCACCAGCACTTGCGCACCCGCATTGCCAGACAAACGATTGGCGCCGTGCATGGCCCCGGTGACTTCGCCGCAGGCAAACAACCCCGGCACGCCGGTGGCCGTACCCGCATCGACCCGCACCCCGCCCAATGAAAAATGCGCAGCCGGGGCCACTTCGATGGCGTAGCCCTGCTTGATCCGCTCCACCAGCGGCGTCATGTCAAACCCTTCCCATTGCCACTCAGCACTGATCGAACGCGAGGTCGCCGGGAAGTTGTCGATGATGTCGTTGGGCAAGTGTTTCCACGACAGGTACACCCCGCCGTTCGGGCTCCCGCGTCCTTCATACACTTCCGTCGCGCACGCCGCCGAGACCATGTCGCGAGTGGCCAGCTCCATGCGTTTCGGGTCCCAGCGCGCCATAAAACGTTCGCCAAAGCGGTTCATCAGCCAGGCATGCACACCACTTTGCGGCCCCAAAATCCATGGGAACTGCAAGCCGCGCCAGATTGCCGGAGCGGCCAGGCAGCACGGCAAAAACTGCATCATTTCCATATCAATCAAGGTTGCGCCCGCTTCCACTGCCATCCGCTGCCCTTCCCCGGACAGCTCCTCAGGCGCCGTGCGCAAACTCCAGTTGGACGTCGCCCCGCCAGTGGCCAGTACCGTGCTGTGTCCATAAATACTGTCGACACTGCCCGTACGCCGGTCCAGGCCGAGCACACCGACCACTGCGCCTTCGCGCTTGAGTAATTGCGTGGACTGGAAGTCTTCGCGAAAGCTCACCCCCGCCTGCTGAGCGATACGGGTCAAGGCGCGCTGCATGTCGATGCCGCTGATGTGCACACCGCGCCCGCTGCTATGCCCCGGCGCACGCCGATTAACGCTGAACTTGATGCCCCAGTCGATCAGCCGCTGCATTTCGGCCCCGATGCCGGTGACCATGCTCTGCACCAACTGTTGGTCGTTAAGCCAGGAACCCGCGGCAATCGTGTCGTGCAAAAAGCGCTCCTCGGTGTCGCTGGCATCGGCCTCCACCCCAATTGCCCGCAAGCTCTCACCGGCAATGGAAACGCCGCCCCCCGAGGTGATGGTTGCGCCACTGCGGCCAACCAGCCCCTTGTTCACCACCAACACCGAAGCGCCAGCCTGACGAGCGTGAAATGCCGCCACCAAGCCTGCTGCTCCGCCGCCAAGTACGATGACGTCCCACGTCACCGCCGACTCAGCCATAAACCCATGCCTCAAGGTCGTAATCGTCATCGATAAAGCCTTCTGCGAGCAAAAATGCCTTAAACGAATCAATCGCCTGCAAGCCTTGAGCGTCAATCGAAGTGCTGAATTTGACATGCAGATCCGGGCCAAACGCGCCGTGTACGGCCTCCTCGGAAATACCGATTTCTTGCGCAACAAAGCGCCGGGTTTCATCAGGATTACGCGCCGCCCATTGCGCGGCCTCATCCACGGCATCCAGCAGCGACTGCACCAGGTCCGGGCGTTCGCGAGCGAGCGTGCCATCCACCGTCAGCAAGCGCGGCGTACCGTTATTGATACGGATTGCCGGGTCGGGATGGCTACCGGTCTCGCTGAGAATCACTGCACCGAACTGATGGGCCAGGCTCAAACCCTCGGCGCCCTTGACGAAAAACGCATCGATCTCGCCCTTGATCAATTGGCTGATTTCGTTGGCATACGGCAAGCGGCGCACCAGCTCTGGCGGATAACCCGGTGTGGTTGCGCCCAACTGCGGAGCGCGGGTGGCGACGTCGACAAACTGCACCGACTCCCGATCAATGCCAGCCACTTGCAAGGTTGAGAGCAACCCCTTGAGTGCGGTGGCACGCTGAAAATCAATAATGCCCGGTGGCTGACGCGGAACGCCCAGCCGCTTGCCCACTAGCTCTGCCACATTGCGCACGCCGGAAGACGGCAGGGTGATCACCGCCTGGAATTCGTCGATCCAGTTAATGCCGATCAACCGGGTATCGCGGCCGCTGGCACGGGCATGGATCGGCGGGATGTTGCCACCCTGGCGAAAGGACCAGGGTTGCGAGTGATCGAAGTGGCTCGCACGGACCTTTTCATCCGGCGAACTTTGCAGTGACTGAATGCCAACCGACTTCTGCGCCAGCGCAGACTCCAGAAAGCCTAATTTCACCGCGAGCCCCAAAGGGGTCGGCGTCGGGCAACGGGTGTACCACAGGTTCAGATCAGTCATAACAGTCCGCCATTCAATTAAAAAAAGACACAGAAGTTCGTATCGCCCACTAACCAAAGGCGACGTTCTTAACTATCAATAAGAGAATAATGGCGGACGTGGTCGCACGACATTGATTAAAGCGCTGCAACTTCTTATTGGCAGCCGTGGTTTAAAAAACGCCCCGTACGAGGTGTTGCGAGTGTAAAGGAAAGTTATTTAAGCCACATAGATCATTACGTTCTGAGTTTATGACTGCGCACTGATTGACAGGGACAAGTGCATTGCGCAGATTACGTCGCTTTTTACCCCACCTCTGGCCCGCAACCTATTCTGGATACAGCCGATTTATGTCTGCACTTTCGTTGTGGCTGAATAATTTTACGCCCCTGCAATCCGCGCATACCCGAACTTACCTTGCAGGCCAATCGGTCTCGATGATTGGTATCTGGTTACAGCAAACAGCAATGGCGTTGCTGGTGTATCAATTGTCGGGCGGCCAGGCGTTTGCGCTGGGGGTGAGCGCCTTGTGTTCGAGCCTGCCGATTTTGATGTTCAGCATGTTTACCGGCGCTCTGGCTGACCGTTATGACCGGCGCAAACTGCTGATCGGCTGTCATCTGGTGGAGATTGTACTGACGCTGGTGATTGCCTCAATGATCCAGGCCGGGCAGGCAGAACTGGTGCATATCTTCTTCTTTGCCTTTCTGATGGGTTGCGTCAACTCGGTGTATTTTCCGACCCAGCAGGCGTTTCTGTTTGACCTGGCGGGCATGGATAACATCCGCAAGCTGATCAGCATCAACTCGATGATCCTGAATGTCTGCCGAACCTTGGGGCCGACTCTGGCCGGTTACCTGGTGGCTCAGATCGGTATGTCGGCGGCTTTCTGGGCCAATGGCATGTCGTATTGGGTGGTGATTTTCTCGCTGATGTCGCTGCATGCGGTGCGTCAAGGGCGGCCAAATACCGGGCAGAAGGTTTCGCTGGGGGAAGCGGTGGCGCACATTCGGCATACCCTGACCTTGCGCAATATCTATATTTGTTGCGCGACCTTGACCATGTTTGGGCTCGGCAGCCTGGCGTTGTTGCCTGCGGTGGCCCATGGCGATCCACAATTGACCGGGCTGTTGCTGGGAGCGGCGGCGGCCGGGTCGCTGGTGTATGCGTTTTTTCTGTCGCCGGTGATCAGTCATATTCAGCGTATGGGCCTGACGTTGTCGCTGACCCTGGTATGGATGGGAAGTTGGCTGGTGGTTTCGGCGCTGACCGAGGTGCTTTATGTGCAGTTGCTGGCGTTGTTTATGTTTGGGCTGGCCACTTCGCAGGCGATGGTGACGTGTACCAGCATGGTGCAGATTTTGTCGCCGGTGGCGATGCGCGGCCGCTTGATGGGGCTGTTCAGTATTATCGGGTTTGGGTTGCAGCCGTTGGCGACGCTGGTGGCGGGGTTTATGGCTGATCGGGTGGGTGTGGCGACGACGATTGCTTTGTGGGGTTTGGTGGCGGTTACGATTGCGTGTGGGCTTTTGGTTCAATCGCAATGGCGGGGATGGACTTTGGTGAAGGGCTGAATGTGCCACTGCTACGGGGCGGCAGCGTTTTGTGTACATATCCATTTGATGCTTAACGGCCTTCTACGGGTTTCGCCCTTACGGCGAGGCACTTTTGTCAAACAGCCACAAAAGTCCCCAAAAAGGCCTTGCTCCCACGTACGGCCTTCGCTTCGCTCAGGTTCCCTGATCTTCGGTGGGAGACTCTATGGTGTATAGCAAGCCGATTTCGTAGCAGTTGCCGAGCACCGCGAGGCTACGTCCGATGGCGAAGCGATCGTAAACCCTACGTGCAGGGTACAACTGATACCCCGCGGTGCTTGATTTTACGACTGCTGCGCAGCCGGACGTAGCCTCGCGGTGCTCGGCAACTGCTACGAGATTTGCACGCGCCATAGATCTGTGGGAGTTGCCGGAGGCTGCGCTCTTTTGTCTTAAACCCGCGATTTACGCCCGGCAAACGGGTGGCTCGGATCGTTGTAGCCCGGTGTCGAGGAGTGCCCGGTGATGACGAGGTCGTCAATAAAGGCTTCGTCTTCAGCTGTAAACGCGTAGTTGAGCGCCGGGACGTAGTCGTTCCATTGTTCTTCGGTACGCGGCCCGGCAATGGCTGAGGTGATGAGTCTGTTGTTGAGTACCCACGCCAGCGCGAACTGCCCAGGGGTGATGCCACGTGCCTCGGCGTGGTCTTTGACGCGCTGCACCAAATTCAATGACTCTGGACGCCATTCGGTCTGGTGCAGGCGTTTGTCGTTACGACCCGCACGGGTGCCTTCGGACGGCGGCTGGCTCGGGTCGTATTTGGCAGTCAATACGCCACGTGCCAATGGGCTGTAGGACACAACGCCAATCCCGTAGTACTCGGCAGCCGGCAGGTGTTCGTTCTCGATCTGGCGGTTGGCCAGGTTGTACAGCGGCTGGCTGGCCGCCGGACGTTCGATGCCCAGCAAGTCGGCGTGGCGGCTGAATTCGGCCAGTTTCCAGCCGCGGTGGTTCGACAACCCATAAGAACGAATCTTGCCCGCGCGGATCAAATCCGACAGCGCCCGCAGGGTTTCTTCGACCGGGGTGGTGTGGTCTTCGCGGTGCAGGTAAAACAGGTCGATGTAGTCGGTATTGAGGCGCTTGAGGCTGGCATCGACGGACTGGATGACGTTGTGCCGCGAAGCACCCCGGTCATTCGGACCCAGCGCGCCAGGGTTGGGGTTGACGAATTTGGTCGACAACACCCATTGCGAACGACGCTCGGCGATCAGTCGGCCGACGGTTTCTTCCGAGGCGCCGCCGTTGTAGCCGTTGGCGGTGTCGATGAAGTTGATGCCTTGCTCATACGCCCGGTCGACGATACGTTTGGCCACGGCGGCGTCGGTCTGGCCGCCAAACATCATGGTGCCCAGGGTGATGGGCGAGACTTTGATGCCGTTGCGGCCCAGGTTGCGGTACTCGATAGCGCTCATGTTCACTCCCCTAATGGTCTTTTCATTGACTAGATCGCGAAACGCGACAACAGCATGGCCACTGGCAGGTCCTGCCAGGCCGAATTCGTGTAGGGCACCGACTCTTCGTCGCTGACCGGGTAACGCGGCACCGGCACCGAGCCGATGAGTTTTTTGGTGTAGTCGTGGCGGGCGTGTTTCCAGATTCCGTCATGGGCGCCCTCTTCGACAATTTTGCCGTCGTGCATCACCAGCACCCGGTCAGCCATGTACTTGACCACTGACAGATCGTGCGAGATGAACAGGTAGGACAAGCCGAATTCGTCTTTGAGATCTGCGAGCAGGTTAAGGATCTGCGCGCGCACCGAAACATCCAGCGAAGACACCGCTTCGTCGAGGATCACCAACGATGGGCGCAAGATCAACGCACGAGCAATGCCGATGCGCTGACGCTGGCCGCCGGAAAATTCGTGCGGGTACTTCCACACCGCCGCTAACGGCAAGCCGACCCGGGCGATGATTTCCAGAATGCGCTGGCTGCGCTGCTGCGCTTCTTTGATGCCGTGGTTTTTCAGGACCCCGTCGAGAATGCGGTACACGCTGTGTTTGGGGTTCAGTGAACCGTACGGGTCCTGAAAGACCATCTGCATAAAGGGTCGGTGACTGCGCAGCTGTTTCTCGCTCAATGCCGAAATATCGGTGCCATTGAGCAGGATTTCGCCGGAACTGGCGCGAATCAGGCCCAAGATGGTTTTGCTCAAGGTCGACTTGCCGCACCCGGACTCCCCTACCAACCCCAGGGTTTCACCCGGCTGAATCTGGAACGACACGTCATCGACCGCCGCCACCAGGCCCTGACGGGTTTTGTATTCGGTGCGCAGGTTGCGAACGTCCAAAATCGGCTGGTGTGCCGCGTCCAGTACCGGCTCATGGGCCTTGGCCGTGCGCGGATAACTGTGCAGTTCAAACTGGATAGCCCCGCCTTCACTGCGCCGCACGTTGATTTCCGGCAGCGAGGCGTTGGCGTAATGCGAATCGCTGTCCAGGCGCAGCGAGGCGCCCAGCAGGCCTTGTGTATAAGGATGCTGCGGCGCAGTGAAGATCGCTTCGGTGCTGCCACTTTCCACGATCAGGCCGTCGTACATCACTGCCACGCGATCGGCCCATTGCCCCACCACACCGAGGTCGTGGGTGATCAGCAGCAGGCCCATTGCGTACTCTTCGCTCAACTCCTTGAGCAATTGCAGGATGTGCGCCTGCACGGTCACGTCGAGCGCAGTGGTCGGCTCGTCCGCAATCAGTAATCGCGGCTTGCAGGCTACGGCAATGGCGATCATGACCCGCTGACGCTGGCCACCGGACAAGTTGTGCGCGAAGTCATCCAGACGCGCTTCTGCGTTAGGAATACGGACTTTCTTGAGCAATGCCAGCGACTCGGCACGGGCGTCCTTGCGCGACAGGCCGCGATGGCGGCGCAGCACTTCACCGATCTGTTCGCCAATGCTCAGCACCGGGTTCAGTGAGGTCATGGGGTCTTGAAAAACCATCGAAATATCGTTGCCGCGCAGGCTGCGCATCAACGGATCACTGATAGCGGACAGGTCCTGCCCATCAAAATCAACGCGCCCACTGAGTTCGGCGCGACCGCCCAGCAGGCGCATGATCGCCATGGCGGTGGTCGACTTTCCGCACCCCGACTCCCCCACCAACGCCAGGGTTTCCCCCCGAGCCACCTCAAAACTCACGCCTTTTACGGCGTGGTATTGGCCATAGTTGACCCGCAAGTCCGAGACGTTAAGCAATATGTGGCGATGATCATCGACGTTAACTACAGCATTCATGCGGTTCTCCCGCGCAGTCGTGGGTTCAAGGCACTGATCAAGGCGTCACCTACCAAATTGAGACTAAAAACCGTGATCACCAGCGCCAGCCCTGGAATAGCGGTGAGGTACAACGCGCTGCGCAACATGTCGCGACCGCTGCCAATCATGCTGCCCCAGCTGATGTTGTTCGGGTCGCCTACGCCTAAAAACGAAAGGGACGACTCGGTGAGGATCGCCGACGCGACGATCACCGAGGCGGTGATGATGATCGGCGGCAACGCATTGGGGAGCACTTCACGAAAGATGATCCACCCCGTGCTGTAGCCAACACTGCGCGCAGCCAGTACGAAGTCGGCACCCAGCAATGCCCGAAATTCGGCACGGACCAGTCGCGCAACCGTGTCCCAAGAGGTCAGACCGATGACCACCGCGATGATGCCTACGGTTGACTGGGTGATGGAGACCACGACCACGACCAGCAAAAACGAGGGCGTGGTCTGGAATATTTCGATCAACCACGTCAGCACCCGGTCGACCCGGCCGCCGAAATAACCTGCCAGCGCCCCGATCAGGGTGCCGATCAACACACTGACCAGCGCTGCCGTGATCCCCACCAGCAGTGAAACCCGTGCCCCATGCACGATGCCCGCCGCCAGATCACGTCCCAGTGCGTCGGTCCCCAAAGGGAATTCCCAGTCTTCACCGGGCGACAGCAGCGGCTGCCCGACCATGTCCAGCGGGTCACCGGGGTACCAATAGTTGGCGCTCAGGGCCATGAGCACAATAAACAGCAGCACCGACAGGCCCAGCACCGCACCCGGCGAATGCAATAACGCGCGAGCGACGGGCCAATGGCTGCGAGGCGCTTGCAGTAAATCGTCAGTGTGTACCTGCGGGCGCTGGCCGCCAGGCGCCCAGCGCCCCAGCAGCACACTGCCCAGCTGCTGACGCCAACCACTGAGCGTGGGGCGCGATAAGTCCAGCGACGTGCTTGGGGTATCAAGACTCATGCTTCAACCTCCCTTCAATCGGGCGGCGATGCGCGGGTCCAGCCGCATGTGCAACCAGTCCACCAGCAAATTGGCAATGATCACGATAAACGAGGACATCAACAGGATGCCCAGCAACACTTTGTATTCACGGGCTTGCACCGCTTCCAGGGTCAGGCGGCCGATGCCCGGCCAGCCGAATACGGTTTCAGCTACCGCCGCCCCGCCCAACAGCCCCCCCAAATGCGCGCCCGCCACGGTGGTCAGCGGCAGCAACGCATTGCGCAGCACATGGCGCCAGGTAATGCGCCACGGCGACAGGCCTTTAGCTCGGGCAGTGCGCACATAGTCCTGGGTCAGTACATCGAGGACCGACGCGCGAGTCAGACGGGCGTAAATAGCAACGAAGAAACTGGCCAAGGTCAGCGCGGGCAATATCGCGTACTGCAACTTGTCGACCCATTTGTCGATCCCGGTCAGGCCCGCGCCGATGGTGCCGTCGCCACCCGCAGGCAGCCAGTCGAGCTTGACTGCGAACAGGACAATGGCCATCAGCCCGATCCAGAAGCCGGGCGTCGAATACAGCACAAACACCACCGAAGACAGCAGCCGATCCGGCCACTTGCCTGCCCACAACGCCATGATCACGCCGAGGCTGACCCCCACGCCGACCGAGATGAACAGTGCCAGGCCCATCAGCAGCAAGGTGTTGGGCAAACGCTGGCTAATGACCTCAAGCACCGGGATGCCATAACGCGGCGAGTCCCCCAGGCTCAGTTGCGACAACTGGCCGATATAGTCACCAAACTGGGCCAGCGACGATTTGTCCAGACCGTATTGCTGACGCAGCAACTGGGTGGTTTCGGCCGTGGCCGACCCTGCTTCGGCAACCAGCGCGTCCACCGCATCACCGGGCACCATCTGCAGCAAAATAAAATTGAGAACAATCACCCCCGCGGCTGTCGGCAAGGCGCGAAACAAGGGCCCTCGAAACCCCGATTTCACGAGTCGGGTTAAACGCTGATAAAGAGTGCTGGTCAGCATTGAGTTCTCTGCAAAAACAATCAATTGAAAGGGGTGTTTATTTAACGGCCAACACTAATACAGCAAATCGCGCACGCTAACACCGACAAAAAAGTTCTAAACTTATTATCACGTCGGCTATTAAACCTGCACTTAACGTTATAACTAAGGGCCTTGAATATGATTAAAACTATCCGCTAGGCTCGCGTCACTGTTTTGAAACCAACAGAACAGCCCTTCATTGAACACATTCATAAAGTGCCTCTTTTAGTTCTAACCATAGAACTGAATGTCGTGCGTCTTCTTATTACTTGTTTTGCGAAAGGTGCTGCATGTCGATTTCCAGAAGGCTGTTTATCAAGGATTCCATCATTCTGACGGCGGGTGCCGGTCTGTTGAGCCAGGCATCCGGGGTATTCGCCGCCGTCGACGGCAAACAGACCCTTGTGGTGTCGCAATTCCCTGAACCTTCCATCCTGACCAACGCGCTGACCACCGATGGCACGATCTACACCGTGACCAGCAAGGTGTTCGACGGCCTGCTGTCGTATAACGCCCAGCGCCAGCCCGTGCCACGCCTGGCCACCGATTGGCAGGTCAGTGATGACGGCCTGGTCTACACCTTCAACCTGCGCCCCGGCGTGACCTGGCATGACGGCCAACCGTTCACCTCTGCGGACGTGGCGTTCACCCTGGAAAACATCTGGCGCACGTTCAACTCACGGGGCATCACCACCTTCGCCCCGGTCAGCACAGTTCAAACCCCGACGCCGTTGCAGGTGGTACTGACACTGTCGACCCCAGCCCCATACTTGCTCAGTGCGCTGTCGTCGACCGATGCCCAGGTATTGCCCAAGCATTTGTATGCCGACGGCAACCCGCTGACCAACCCGTACAACATCAAGCCCATCGGCACCGGGCCGTTCAAGTTCGAGCGCTGGGATCGCGGTGTGTCGATCAATCTGGTGCGCAACGAGCAGTATTGGGACGCGGGCAAGCCTCATCTGGACGCGTTGATCTTCCGTGTCATCCCCGACCTGACCGCCGCCTCGGCCGCCCTGGAAACCCAAGCCGTGCAACTGGCCTCGGTGGCCCTGAGCAACGTCAAGCGTCTGCGCGGCATCAGCCAGTTGCAGGTCAGTGAAATCAGCGCGCCCTACTCGCCCGGCCTGGTCGGCTTTGAGTTCAACCTGGAGAAACCGGTGTTCCAGGACGTGCGCGTGCGCCAGGCATTTGCGCACGCCATCGACCGCGACTTTGTGATCAAGAATATCTACTTCGGCTTTGCTCAACCGGCGTACAGCACCATTCCACCGGGCATGAGCGACTTCTACAACGACAACGTGCCGCGCTACCCTTTCGACCTGAAAAAAGCCGAAGCCCTGCTCGAAGAAGCCGGCCTTAAAAAAGACGCCAACGGCATTCGCCTGACGATTTTCAACGACCCCAACCCCGCCAGTGAAACCCTGCAAATCGCCCATTACCTGCGCAGCAATCTGGCCAAGATCGGGGTCAAGCTGGTGATCCGTTCGCAGGACTTCCCCGAATACGTGAACCGTGTCTACACCCGACGCGACTTTGACACCACCTTGATCACCGCTACAGCAGGCCCGGACCCGGTGATGGGCACGCAGCGTTTCTACCATTCAAGCAACTTCAAACCCGGCATCGCGTTCTCCAACGGCGCCCGCTATGCCAACAAACGGGTCGATGAACTGCTCGACCTGGGCCAGTCCGAGGTCGACCCGGTGAAACGCAAAGCCTGGTACGACGAATTCCAGCAGATCGTGCTGACGGACCTGCCGAAGATCCCCATCGTCTCGCCCACCGTGGTGGTGGTGACGCAGAAGCAACTGAAAGACTTTTTCAACTCATCAGAAGCGCTGTACGGCAACTTCGCCGATGCCCGTTATCAAGCGTAGCGCCGCGTAATTCCCCTAACAGAAACAAAAAGGACTGTTCCATGACCGATGCACTGCTCGACCTTCAACCGCCGGTGATTGCTCATATCATCCGCAGCGACCAGGAGGCCGTGGACGTCGCCGAACATCTGGCGGCCAGATTCAAGCTCAATGCCCAACGCCGCGATGTCGAACGCCTGTTGCCCTGGCAAGAGCTGGAAGACTGCGCACTGAGCGGGCTGCTGGCCATCCGTGTGCCCCGCGAGTACGGTGGCGCTTATGTTTCATACCTGACCCTGACCCGCGTGGTGGCCGCCATTGGCGAGGCCGACGCCTCCATCGGGCAACTGCTGCTAAGCATTATCCTGGCTTCCAGCGTGATCGAGGCGGTGGGCCGCGAAGAACAGAAACAGCTGTTTTTCGGCAAGATCCTGCAGGGCTATCGCTGGGGCAACGGACACGCCGAAGGTGGCAGCCTGCCCGCTGGCACCACACGCACCCGGATCACCCGCGAAGGCGATCATTACCGGGTCAACGGGTCCAAGGCCTACTCCACCGGCGCGCTGTTTTCACAGCTGATTTCCATTGGTTGTGTCGACGAGGACGGCCTGTCGAAAACCGCCGTGCTGGACCGCCATGCGCCAGGGCTGACGATCATTGATGACTGGGACGGTTTCGGCCAGCGCACCACCGCCAGCGGCACTTTGCTGCTGGACAACGTGCGGGTTGAACACAGCCACGTTTTGAACTCGGAACTGGGCAAGAGCACCGCCAATACCTATGGCATTCCCGATTTGTTTCACAGCGCGCTCGACTTGGGAATCGCCCGTGCCGCGTTCAAGGACACACTCGATTATGTCCGCGAACACGCCCGCCCTTACCTGCGCACCGGGGTCGAAGCCGTGTCGCAAGACCCGTATGTACTGGCCATCATCGGCGACCTGCACACCCGCATTCATGCCGGCGAAGCGGTGCTGGAACGCGCCGCCTTGACGTTCGACGAGGTGACCGCGGAACAGGGGCCAGGGCCATCAGAAAAAGTCTCTTCAGCGTTGGCGACGGCAAAAATCCTCACCACCGAAGCCGCACTGCTGGCCAGCAATACGTTGTTCCAGCTCGGTGGCGCCAGTTCAACGCGCCTCGAATACGGTTTCGACCGCCATTGGCGCAACGCCCGGACCCACACCGTGCACGACCCGGTGGCCTGGAAATTCAACCTGATCGGCAAGTATCACCTGCTGGGCTGATCACCCCGATTCCATCACTGACCCAGGAGACAACGCTCCCCCAAAACGTCTACCGATTTAAAGAGCGGCATCAGCCGCCACACTGCCCACACACTTGCCAGGCTTAAACCAGCCAGCGTCGACTCACTACTGCACACACTTAATAAAATGCAGAGGCAATACCAGGCAAACACACATGTCCACACTCCACTCCCGTCGTCATACCCTCGGTGTCGTATTCTCCATGGGCGCCGCCACTTTCGCCCCCATTGACACCGCCAAAGCAGAAACCGATTACGAAAAAGACCGACTGCAAACCGTGGTGGTGACCGGTTCGCGCGTCGAGACCACCGCCCTCAAAGCCTTGTCACCGGTGCAATTGATCAAAGGCGAAACCCTGCGTGAAACCGGCGCCACCGATCTGCGCCGCGCGCTGTCACTGGTCAGCCCGTCCTATATCAATATCAACAGCAACGGCGGTGCCCTGTCGAAGAACGTCGGCGGCTCATCGCTGCGCGGTTTGTCGGGTAATCAGGTACTGGTGCTGGTCAATGGCAAGCGACGCCACGGCACGTCGATGATCAACAACAGCGGGGGCGCGACACTGGGCTCCTCCGCCGCGGATCTGGGGTTGATCCCCCTGTCGGCGGTCGAGCGGGTTGAAGTGCTGACCGATGGCGCCGCTGCCCAATATGGCTCGGACGCCATCGCCGGGGTGATCAACGTGATCCTCAAATCGGCAGCCTCCGGCGGCTCGGCAGACGTGTCCTATGGCGAGTACAACCACGACGTGTCCAAAGTCGGCGGCTTGGGCGATGCGGGTGCCACCTACACCGGCGGCCTGAACTCGGGGTTCGCGCTGGGCGAAAACGGCGGTTTCCTGAACCTTAGCCTGTCGTACCTCAACACCGGCGACAGCCACACCGTTGGCCCATGGAAAGCCCCGACCCAAGCCATCTGGCAAATTTATGCGGCGCCCAACGATCCGCGTGAAGCCACCGCCAACCGCAACGTGCCGGAAAACTACGAGGTGGTGCCGATCCAGGAAAGCACCAGCTTCGCCTACAACCTCGGCTTGCCCCTGAACGACAACCTTGAGCTGTATTCCTTCGCCACCTACAGCCCGCGCAGGTCGGAGGCCAAAGGTTCGTTCCGTTCGGAAACCAACGCCACTTCCAACGTCATCACTACGCCCGGTGGCTACAGCTCACGTCTGCAAACCAAAGAAGAGGACATGCAGGTCAACCTCGGCATCAAAGCCGAAGACATCCTCGGTTGGCACTGGGACGCGGGCCTGAGCTACGGCCAGAACCGCGCCGACATCAACATTCTCAACACCACCAACCCGTCGTTCGGGGCCTTGCTACCCCTGCAAAACCTGCACGCAGGCGACCTTAAATTTGCCGAAAGCATCGCCTCACTGACGGCCCAGCGCGCCTTTGACACCGGCTTTTTTGCCGACCCGCTGAACGTCACGGTCGGTACCGAGTACCGTTACGACAGCCTGTCACTGGGCTCGGGCGAGTATTACTCGTATGCGGGCGGCGGCTTCCGTTACCCGGACGATTACCCGGCGGTCAACCTGCGCGGCAAACTGGCGGGGGCCGGTTCGGCGTTCCTGACCGGCTTCAGCCCGCAGTTTGAATTTGACGAATCGCGGCATAACACTGCGTTTTTCGTCGACTTCGCGCAGCAGATCACCGAGAAATGGGACAGCGGCCTGGCGGTGCGTTACGAGGACTACTCAGACTTCGGTTCGGCGGTCGCGGGCAAGTTTTCCAACCGCTACCAGTTCAACGACGTCATCGCCGCACGCGGCACATTGAGCAATGGTTTTCGTGCACCGTCTCTGGCCGAGCAAAACTACCAAAGTGCCACGGTACAACCGGTCAACGACCCGATCACCAACACCTCGTACATCTCGTATTACTACGACACCCTACGTCCCGACTCACCGGCAGCCAAGGCACTGGGCGCCAAGGAGCTCAAGCCGGAAAAATCCACCAACATCAGCTTCGGCCTGGTCTTTACCCCCACCGATCGCCTCTCGGCCTCGGTGGACGTGTACCAGATCAACATTCGTGACCGGATCTTCCTCACCGGCGCTTTCAACGGTTTCAACAACGCAGCGGTGGCCAAAGCACTGACCGACGCGGGCCTGACCAGCCAGCAGCAAGTGCGTTACTTCACCAACTTCGGTGATACCCAAACCCGTGGTGTCGAATTCAAGCTCGACTATGACATCGACTACGAACGCTATGGCAAGGCGCATTGGGGGCTGAGCTATGCGCGCAACAAAACTGAAGTCCAGCGCGTCAACGACCCGGCCGTGCTGAAAAATGCCGGACTCAGCCTGCTGGACCGCGAGCGCATCACCCTGCTCGAAGAAGCGCTGCCGCAAAACATTGCCCGTGCCTCGCTGGACTGGCAACTGGGCAAGTTCATAGTGCAACTGACCGAGCATTACTACTCGAAAACCCGCGCGGTGAACAACGTGCTCAATCGCGCTCAGGACTCCACCACCAGCGACTCGTTCATCACCGATGCGGCCGTCAGCTACCTGGTGACCGACAACCTGAAAGCCACCCTCGGCGCGAACAACGTGTTCAACAAACGCCCACCCAACCAACCTGACACGCTGGCCTCGACCATCAACCATGAAGACCCTTACGCCAACCGCAACACGCCTTATGGCATTGGCGGCGGCTTCTACTACGCGCGCCTGAGCTACGACTGGTAACCCTCCACCGTACGGCTCCCCACTGCGGGGAGCCTCACCTCAAAGGTTTTGCTCATGTTTAATCGACGCACGTTTCTCGGGTATTCGCTGGCCTCCACGGCGGCAGTCGGGTTGTTGGGGCAGCGCTTGAGTTACGGCAATACACCGGGCGGCACGCTGATCATCGCGCAGAACCCGGAGCCCACCGTTCTGACCACCGGCCTGACCACCGCGCCAGCGACGCAACTGATTTCACCGAAAATATTTGATGGCCTGCTGTACCTCAGCCCTACCAATGGTCCGCAACCGCAACTGGCCGAAAGCTGGAGCGTGAGCCCTGATGGCTTGCAGGTGACCTTCAAACTGCGCCCCGGTGTGCTGTGGCATGACGGTCAGCCGTTCACCTCTCAAGACGTGGCGTTTTCAGTGATGGAAGTCTGGAAAAAATACAGCTCGCGCGGGCGTTCGGCGTTTCCCAATGTGCAAAGCGTTGACACCCCGGACCCGCTGACAGCGGTGTGGAACCTGTCGCGGCCCACGCCTTATCTGCTCAGCGCCCTCAACGCCCGAGATTCTCAAGTGTTGCCGCGTCACCTCTACGCGGGCACCGACATCCTCAACAACCCGGCCAACATCGCCCCCATCGGCACCGGACCGTTTCGGGTCAAGGAATGGGTGCGCGGCAACTACCTGACCCTGGAGCGCAACCCTGCTTACTGGCAAGCAGGCAAACCGCTGCTCAACCACGTGATCTACCGCTTCATGTCCGACCCGTCTTCAGTGTCAGCGGCACTGGAAACCGGTTCTGTGCACGTGGCGTATGCCGACACCTTGTCCAACAGCGAAATCAAGCGTCTGAAAAATAATCCCGCGCTGAGCATTCATGATCGCCTCAACACCTACGGCGGCACCGGGATCATGGCGTTCGAGTTCAACCTGCAACGCCCGCAATTCCAGGACGTACGCGTGCGCCAGGCATTTGCGCATGCCATCGACAAAGATTTCATCCTCAAGCACATCCTGCTGGAGCAAGGCACCACCGCCGACTCACCGATCCCGAAAAACTTCCCGCAGTTCTACAGCGCCGACGTGCCGCACTACCCGTTCGACCTCAAGCGCGCGGCTGCGCTACTGGATGAAGCCGGGTTAAAGCCGGACCAGAATGGTATCCGCCTGCGAATCAAAAACGACCCCAACCCGTCGGCGGCCTACCAACAGACCGCGAATTTCCTGCGCAGCAGCTTTGCCAAAATTGGCGTGAAACTGGAGATCCGCAATCAGGACTACGCGCAATACATCGACCGCATCTATGGCCGTTACGACTTCGACACCACCCTGTCACCCGCCTCTACTGCGCCCGATCCGGCGATTGGCCTGCAACGCTTTTACTGGTCGAAGAACATTCAGTCGGGCGTTGCGTACTCCAACGCCACACACTATTCGAGCCCGCAGGTCGACGCGCTGCTGGAGCAGGCGCAAATCGATAACGACCCCAAACGCCGTTGGGAGCTGTACCACCAAGTGCAGCAAAAAGTGCTGGAAGACTTGCCGCGCATTCCGATTGTTTCCAGCGAGGATGCATTACTGGCAAGCATTGCCGTGCACAACCTGACCGACTCCACAGGGGGCGGGTTCATTGGCAATTTGAGTAATGTTTCAGTGGGTTAAATGCTGACGTTGTAGGAGCGAGCTTGCCTCGCGATCTTTTAAAAGATCAAAAGATCGCGAGGCAAGCTCGCTCCTACACTGGGGTTGTGGGTTAGCGGGGCACCAGTTGGCGCAAGGCATTGGCTTTGACCAGTAGCTCCAGCAATTGGCGTACGTCGCCGGGCGCTATGTGTGGCATTTGCTCGGCAAGGGTCTGAAGGTTGAAGGCGGTGGTACGTTGTTGTAACCATTGGATGGCAGTCAGCAGCGCAGCCGGAATTTCGCTGTCGAAGGTGATGCGTGAACGCCAGTCCTGATCCAGCGCACTCACTTGCAGGCGAATGCGCGATTGGGCACTGGCCACTGCGTTCAGGCGCGAACCGGGCACCCGCAACAAGTGGGTACTGTCCACCGGCGGCGCTGTACTCCAGCTCAGAATTGGCTGTTCAGCACCTTGGCTCAAGCGGGTCGCCAGTTCATTAAGCAACGGTTTTAAAGCGCTGCGGTGTGCCTGCGTTGAGCCATACAGCGGCAATCGCCAACGTACATCGCCGAGCAGCCAAGGCTGTAACCAGCCGAGCAAGGCCTCGGCCAGCACCTGCGGGCGTATGACAATGCTCAGTGATAGCGAGGGTTCCTGCGCTTCGGTGCGGTGCCAGGTGCCGCGCGGCAGGTACAGCACCGAGCCGGGTTGCAGGTCGAAGGCTTGAAACGTCGCGCCGTCGGGGTCAGGAAACCCCTTGCGCGCTTGTTCGTAGAGGTTTTCGACGGCCACCATGTCCGGGCCAAATTGCGCGCCGTAAGGCAACGGGATTTCGCTCATCGGCGCGACGTGGAAGGTTTTGCGCCCCAGTAGCTGAAGGGAGATGACGTCTTCGGCATCGTAATGGCACGACACGCCGTCATCTCCCGCCGAGGCAAATGCACTGAGCCGGGCACAGCCCGGTGCAACACCGAGTTCTCGTTCCAGTGCGCGCAAAAATTCCGTCGCGCCGTTCAGCACTGGCTCAACGTCCTGCAGAAAAACGGTGAGCCCCAATTGCAGCAAACTGGCGGCGTTGGCACGGCTGTCGAAGGTCTGCGGCGAACGCAAGCCGCGCCCAAACGACAGCGGCCCTCGGTAGGCATCTGCCAATTGATCAGGTTGTTGCAGCAAGGACTGGCAAAACAGCTCTGGCAGCCGGGTCAATGGGCCGTGCTGGACCCGGATTGTCGACGGCCAGGCTGCGCCCTGCTCCGTAAAACGCTGGGCGCCGAACAGCTGTTGCAGCAGGCTGGTTTCAGGCATGCCGGGCCACGGCTGCACGCACCAGCGGGATCACATCGCGGCCAAAGGTCAGGGTGTCGGGTACCGGGTCGAAACCGCGGATCAGGAATTTATCGACGCCCAGTTTGTGGTACTCCAACAAGGCGTCGGCCACTTGTTGCGGGGTGCCCACCAACGCTGTGGAGTTGCCGTGCGCGCCGGTGACGGCTGCAAATTCGGTCCATAAGCGTTGGTCCAGCACTGCGCCTTGAGCGGCTGCATCGCGCAAACGCTGTGAGCCAACGTTTTGGTGCAATGCGGGGGCGGCCGGGTATTTGGCTTTGGCGGCCGCCAACAGTTCACGGCTGCGGGCCCATGCGGCTTCTTCGGTATCGGCGACTAAGGGACGGAAAGCCAGAAGGAATTTGATCTGGTCTTCGCGCCCGTATTTGGCCGCTGCCTTGCGCACGTTGGCGATGGTTTCGGCGGTTTGCGCCAGGGACTCACCCCACAGCGCATAGACTTCGGCATGCTGGCCGGCCACGTCGAAGGCGGCTTGCGAGGAGCCGCCAAAGAAGATCGGAACTCCGTTGGTTTGCCAGGGTTTGACGGTGGAATGTGCGCCTTTGAAGCGGTAGTAATCACCCTGATGATCGAACGGGCGGTCGCTGTGCCAGACCTTTTTCACCACCGTCAGGTATTCGGCGGTGCGCGCGTAACGTTCGTCGTGGGCTAGGAAGTCGCCGTCGCGCTGTTGGTCTTCGTCGGTGCCGCCGCTGATGATGTGTACGGCCAGGCGGCCTTCGCTGAATTGGTCGAGGGTGGCCAGTTGCCTCGCGGCGACGGTCGGAGCGACGAAGCCTGGGCGGTGCGCGAGCATGACGCCCAGGCGTTCGGTGTTGTGCAGTACAAAGGCGGCGATTTGGCTGTTGTCGGGCCAGGTGGCGAAGCTGCCGATCAGCAGGCGGTCGAAGCCGTTGGCTTCGGCGGTGTGGGCGAGGTGCTTGATGTAGGTTTTGTCGATGATCGGGCCGGTGGCTTCGATGAGTTCTGCGCCGCTGCGGCTGCTGGTGTGGCCTATGAATTCGAGGCTCATGGTTTTCTCCTGGTTGGCATTGTTCTGGTTTTGTAGTCGCTGCCGAAGGCTGCGATCTGGCGCGTAGCGGCAGCGCTTTTCTGGATTTCTGTGTGCATATCCATTTGGTGCTTAACGGCTTTTTACGGGTTTCGCCCTTACGGCGAGGCACTTTTGTCAAACAGCCACAAAAGTTCCCAAAAAGGCCTTGCCCCTGCGTACGGCCTTCGCTTCGCGAAGGTTCCCTCGCTCCGGTCCCGCTCCGTGGGCACGCCGCGACGGGCCTTCCATGGCCCGGCGCGGCTCTCCCGGCATCCTTGCCGGTCGACCCACTCCGCGAAACCTACACTCGGCCTGCCGAAAGGGGCGGGTAGATCAAAAGCAAAAGCCAGATCAAAAGCAAAAGCCAGATCAAAAGCCTGCGCTATAGCCTTAGTCCTGCTTGTTTGAGTAAGGGCAGTATCCGTTCGCCAAAATGTGCCAGGTCGACGGCGAAGTCGTGGAAGTTGAGTTGTACGCCGTCGATGCCGGCGGCTTTGAGCGCTGTGAGTTGTTGGACGACTTGTTCGGGGGTGCCGATGATTTCGATGTTGCCGCCCAGTCCAAGTCCGGTGTTGCGGGTGCCTTCTGCTCGGCCGCGCCAGGCGTGGGCGTCGCTGGCGTAGGCGCTGGGGCTGCCGAATGCGCCGGGGACTTTGTTGCCGATGATGGCTTCGAGGTAGTCGCGGGTTTCTTGTTCGGTGTCGCGGCTGACGATGATCGGGTTGATGACGGTGCGTACTTCTCGACCAAACTGGCGTGCACGCGTTTTGATTTTCTGTATGTGGGCCGGGATGTCTTCGAGGGTCTCGCGGATGCCAGCGCCCGATGAGTTGGTGATGAATACGAGGTCGGATTGGCTGGCTGCAAAGTCGATGCCAGCCTCGGAACCGGTCGCGGTGACGAGTACCGGACGCCCGTACGCAGGTTTGGGGGTGATGTAGCCGTCTTTGATTTTCCAGCCGTGACGGCCTTCGTAGGTGAAGTTTTCGTTGCTGTTCCACAAGGTGTTGAG
This sequence comes from Pseudomonas sp. CCC3.1, assembly GCF_034347405.1. Classification (NCBI taxonomy): domain Bacteria; kingdom Pseudomonadati; phylum Pseudomonadota; class Gammaproteobacteria; order Pseudomonadales; family Pseudomonadaceae; genus Pseudomonas; species Pseudomonas sp. CCC3.1. The sequence continues at coordinate 2,172,596 of NZ_CP133778.1, read as the reverse complement.
CACGTCAAACAGTTCGCCCGCCAATTGATAGCGCTCGTCGTGTTCGACTTGTGGACGGCCGAACATTTCATGCTCGATGGGTCGGTGGCCCGTGACGATGTTGATACCCCAACGGCCCTTGGCGATGTGGTCCAGGGTGGCGCCGTATTTGGCGAGGTGCAGCGGGTGCAACGGGCCGTACAGCACGTGAATGGTCGAGATCAGCAATATGCTGTGGGTGATGGCTGCCATGGCGCCGAGGGCGATGAAGGAGTCCAGCGAGGCTTCGCCGTCGTAGCCGCCCTTGGGCAGCCACTGGGTACGGCTAAAGGCCAGTTCAAAGCCCAGCGCTTCGGCTTGCTGGACGATTTTGGCGTTGTAATCAAACGTCCAGGTGTTGGACGTCGGGTGGTTGCTGACCCGAATGTCTTGCATGTTGAGGAACACCCCCAGCAGCAAGGGCTGTTTGAGCGCTTTGCTCAAGGGGCTGTCGGCAAAGTCTTGCGGTGCCGGGAAGGCAGCGCGCTCAAAGGTGTGATTGACGTGGGGCTGAGCCATTTCGATATCCTTCTCCAGGCGAAGTAAAGGCTGGCGCGCAGCCGCTGAAGAGCGGGCGCGCCAGGGCGCTTACCAGAAATAGTCGAGGCGTGCGTAGTAGTACGCGCCATCCACGCCGTAGGGTGAGTACCAGCTGTAGGCCGGGTCATCGACGGGCATGAAGTAGTAAAGCTTGGCTTGTTCGCTGAGTTGTTCTGGGCGTTTGTTGAAGATGTTCAAGCCACCCACCGAGACCTTGAACTGGTCGCTGATGTTGTAGGCCACGTCCAGGTCGGTGATGTAGGCCGGTTTGACCTTCTCATCTCGGTTGGCGTTGTAGTAGCTCTTGCCGGTGACAGCCGAGAAGCGCGACTCCTTGATCGCCACTTCAAAGTCGTCAATGAACCAGGTGTGCGACAGCGAGGTTTTGTTTTTCGGGAAGGCGCTGGTCAAGTTGCCCTGTTTGTCGCGCCCGAGCACTTCCACTCCGGTGCCCGCCAGCGAGTCCGGCTCGTTGATGCTGCGAATTTCTTGCAGGCTTTGGGTGCTGGTCAGGGTCCACTTGCCACGGCCATAGGGGCCATATTCAGCACGGTAATCCGCCACCAGGTCGATACCGCGGGTACGGGTGTCGGCGAGGTTGCCGTAGTAGGCGACGCTCTGGTTGGTACTCAACCCGGCCTGGGTCAGCAAGGCTGCAATGTTCGGATCATTGACCCCGCTCAGCGCGCTGGTCTGGAGGATGCGGTCCTTGATGTCGATCTGGTAGAGGTCGACGGTGATGTCGAGGTTCTTCAACGGCGTGGCGACAAAGCCAAGGCTGTAGTTAAGCGACTTTTCCGGCTTCAGGTCTTTGGAACCCAAGGCGACAGCTGCGGCTGAACCCGGCGGCGCATAAGTGGTGATGGTCTGACTGAGCACGCCAGTAATCGGGTTGGCGCTCCAGGCCGAGGTGCTGGATGAGAAGTGCTGCTGTTGCAACGATGGCGCACGGAAGCCGTTGTTGACCGCGCCGCGTATGGCAAAGGTCGGGGTCAGTTGATAACGGGTCGACAGCTTGCCGCTGGCGGTGTCGCCAACGTCACTGTAATGCTCGAAACGCCCGGCCACGCTCAGTTCCCAGTCACTCGTCAACTTCTGGGTGAAGTCCACATAGCCTGCGGTGTTGCTGCGATCCCAACTGCCGGCTGCCTCGGGGCTGAAGCCGCCCCACCCGGCCGACCCGGAACTCGGACGCTTGCCAGCGTTGGGCGAACCCGCCGGGTAGATGTAGCCGCCGTCCGCATAGGAGGCGTATTCACCCTTGCGGATCTGATAACTGTCGATCCGGTATTCAAGGCCGCTGGCCACGTGCAGCGGGCTGTCAAACCAGCCGGTGTCAAACGAACGGGTGATGTCGAGGTTGTTGGTCCACTGGCTGAAAATCGCTTCGCCGTTGTCGATGTCGGTCGGGCTGGCCGGACCAAACGAGGCGTTCAGCGAGTCGTCGTTGTGGTAGTGCACATCATTGCGGCCATAACTGGTCGAAGCGTCCCAGTCCCAGCCCAGTACATCTTTGCCTTTAAGGCCGAACACGCTTTGATAGTCGTCCTCGACTGAACGGAACTTGGGCAGGAAGCCATCCGGGTAGATCTCAGGAATGTTCTGCGCCGAGTTGGCCGTTCGATAGGTGCCAAAGCCGGTGGAGTCGCGATGGCTGAAGGTGGTGAACGAGTAGAAGTCCAGCGCGTCGTTGAGCGGCAGTTCCGCGTTATAGGCAAAGTTGTAGGTCTGGGCGCGCGGCTGGCCCATGATCTGCCGGTTGCGGCTTTCGCTGAATTCGCGCGGGTCGTCGCCCGAATAGATTTTGGTCCGGTCGGGAACCGCACCCGCGACGTTGCTGGTTTCCTGGATTTTGACGTCACCGCTGACGTTGAAAAAACCGTCGTTCGGCAGTTCAAACCCTTGGTTGAAGAGTGTTTGGCCGGTAGCGCCAAAGTTGCCCTTGTGCCCCACCCGCTCGCCGTATTGGCCGTATATCGCGCTGGCCTGGCCACCACTTTTATTGCTCTTGAGGATGATGTTGATCACCCCGGCGATGGCATCCGAGCCATACAACGCCGCCGCACCGTCACGCAGCACTTCGATGTGATCAACCGCGCTGACCGGGATCAGGTCAAGGTCGACCGGCGATTGACCGTTAGAGGTCGAAGACGACTGGTGAAAGATTTGCGCCGTGTTGTGCCGCCGCTTACCGTTGACCAACACCAATACCGAGTTGCCGCCCAGGCCGCGCAAGGTGGCCGATTTGACGGCAATCCCGGTGGCGCCGGTAAAACCCGCGTCGTTGGTATAGGAAGGCACTTGTGCGGCGAGGGCATCACGCAAATTCTGTTTGCCGGATCGGGCCAGGTCGTCAGCGCTGATCACATCAATCGGTGCCAGGCTTTGCGCTACGGTGCGCGATTCGGCCCGAGAACCGGTGACCACAACCGTTTCCAGTGAGTTGTCACTTTTGCCGCTGTGCTCGGTACTGCGCACGGGGTCATCGGCGAGCGCCGCTGTACTGCCGAACAATGACATGACACCGATGGACACCATCACACTGAGCGACGAACGAGGGGTATTTAAACGAACATTCATGAACTACCTGCAAACAATCAATTTATTGCTGGCGTGGTGGACGTTCCTGGCCATCTAACAAGGATTAGGAGATGCGGTACCTGGTAAGGGCGTGCGCGCTATTAACAACGGGCCATCACGAAGACAGCACTAATGGCTTACAGCAAGTACAACTTAAAACACCAGCCCTTCGCGAAGATGAGTGGTTGTTTCATTGATATAAAAGTCACCCACTACGCGGGTTTTGTGCAACAACGGATTATGATTCAAGACGGTTCTAATATTTCGCCAATGCCGGTCAAAGTTATATTTTCGCGACGTGGCCGAACCACCGCCTACTTCAAACATCACTTCAGCAGAGCGTAACGCCAGTTTGGCCACCACCACTTGCATTTGTGCATTGCTGATCGAGGCGTCGAGCAATTGTTGGTCCAGTGCCGGGTCGGCATTCAACAGGGCCTGAGAACTGTCATCGAGAATACGTGCCGTGTGGGCAATCAGCGCATCCACGGCGTAAACGTTGGCCGCGATTTCACCGACCACCTGCTGCACGAACTGATCGTCACGCGCCACCTCGGCCGGGCTGTGCATGGCGGCCCGCGCCTGTTTGCGCACATAACCCAGGGCGTCTTCACGGATATTGCGCACCACGCCCGCCGCACAGGCCGCCAAGTGCAATTGGCGCAAGGTTGAGCAATGACGGCCGACATCGGCGTTGTGGCTGCGGATTTTCAGTTCGCTGGCGAACACCTGCACGTTGTCCAGCAACACCCCGCCGCTGGCCGTCAGGCGCTGGCCCATGCCGTCCCAGTCGTCGAGTACGTTGATCCCGGCACGGCCAGCGGGCAGCAGCACAGAAATCATCTGGCCCTCGTCGTTGGTCGCTGAAAAGGACAGAAAATCCGAATAGGCAGAGCCGGTGGCGTACCATTTTTTACCGTTTAAACGGTAGTCATCACCCTCCCGGGTCAAACGCGTGAGGATAGTGCCCAGCGGCGCGCCGACTTCGGTGTGAGCCCCGGCAAACAGTTTGCCGTCGAGGATTTTGTTGACGTAATCGCGTTTCTCGGCGCTGTCCGGGCTGTGAATGACCGCTTCGGTGAAGTTGAAATGCGAGCGCAATGCATGGGCGACGTTGGGGTCGGCGCTGGCCAGCGCGGCGATCACTTCGATGTAGTCGCTGACACTGCCGCCCGGCCCGCCCAGAGCCTGTGGAATGCGCAAGGCACCCAATCCGGCTTCGCGGATCAAACGGAAGGCAGTAAACGGCAACTCACGTTCCAGGTCACGTTGCGAGGCGCCTTGGGCAATCTCTTCGACCAGGGCCGGAACCCGCCCCAACACGGTGTGCAGGCCTGCAGAAGAGCGGACATTAATAGTTTGATTAAGCGTCACACTTGCCTCAACTAACGAGCGTATTAAAGTGTTCTGCCCATTTAGAGCAGAGCTTATAACTTTTTGTATTTTACGGAACTTTACCCAAACCACGGGTTTGGCTGGAGGCCGACAGTAATCATCCCTCGCCCGTCCGTCAATCATTGCTACTTGGCTCGCGTATACCTTTTTTATCTATGCTTAGAAACGCAAAGCGCATAACAATAGAACTTTTTCATTTGTTGACAAAGGTTATAAGCACCCCGTTAATAGCGGCGCACTTAACGGGCTAACACAATGAAAATTCTTCGGGCATTAAACGCTGCATTCTGGCGTGCGCTGTTGCATACCTTGCCGACCCTGTTCGGTATTCTTTTAATCAACTTTCTATTACTGCAACTGGCGCCCGGCGATGCCGCCGATGTGATGGCCGGTGAATCGGGGTCGGCCACTCAGGAAAGCCTGGCAGCGCTGCGCAGTCAATTTGGGCTGGACCAGTCCATCGCATTGCAGTTGTGGCATTACCTGAGCAACCTCGCGCACTTTAATCTGGGGTACTCGCCGCGTTATGGCTCGTCGGTCGAAACCCTGATTTCCCAACGCCTGGGCACCACGTTGACCCTGATGCTGCTGGCGCTGTTTTTCTCGCTGCTGCTGGGCATTGCGCTGGGCATGTTGATGGCCCACTGGCAGGGTCGCTGGCCAGATCGCGTGTTGTCGGTGTGCTCGCAATTTTTCTATTCAGTGCCGGGGTTCTGGATCGGCCTGATGCTGATCGTGGTGTTCTCGGTCAAGCTCGGCTGGCTGCCCACCGGCGGCGCGGGCACCATTGGCGCCGACCTGCACGGCTGGCCGGCGCTGCTCGACACCTTGCGCTACATGGCCCTGCCAGCCAGTTCTCTGGCGCTGATCTATATCGCTATTTATGCGCGCCTGACCCGCGCCTCGATGCTCGAAGCCGGGGCCCAGGACTACGTGCGCACTGCCACGGCCAAGGGGCTTTCGCCGTGGGTCATTACCTTTAAACATGTGCTGCGCAACGCCTTGCTGCCGATCACCACCCTGGCAGGCCTGCACTTGGGCGGCATGCTCGGGGGCGCGGTGGTGATCGAAACCGTGTTCAGCCTGCCCGGCCTCGGGCGGCTGGCCTACGACGCCGTCATGGCCCGTGACTACAACGTGTTACTGGGCATTTTGCTGATCTCGTCCTTGCTGGTGATCGTCACCAATGTGCTGGTGGACGTGTTGCAAAGCTGGCTCGACCCGCGCATCAGGAGTCGTCGATGAGCACGCCACGCAGTGCGGCCCTGCGCCGCTTTATGCGCAACCCGACGGCGATGGGCGGGCTGCTTTTCCTGCTGATAATCGCCGCGCTCGCCTTGCTGGCCCCGCTGCTCTACCCCGGCGATCCGCTGGCGATGGAGGCTGACGCGCTGCTGTGGCCGGGTCAGGACTGGCACTACCCGCTGGGCACCGATGCGCTGGGCCGCGACTTGATGGCCGGGGTGGTGCATGGCGGGCGCGTGTCACTGCAAGTCGGGGTGCTCGCCAGTCTGTTCGGGGTGGTGCTGGGCCTGAGCATCGGCGCGCTGGCCGGTTACTTCGGCGGGCGTGTCGACTATGGCCTGCAACGCCTGATCGAGATTTTCCAGACCATGCCCAGCTTTGTATTGCTGGTGGCCTTGGTCGCAATTGCCCAACCCTCGGTGCCGACCCTGATTTTCGCCATCGGGATCATTTCCTGGCCCACCGTCGCCCGGCTGGTTCGCGCCGAAGTGCGCTCGATCCGTGAGCGCGAATACATCCTCGCGGCCCGCAGCGTCGGCTACACACACCTGCGCATCATCGTCTGCGAAGTACTGCCAAACATCCTGCCGACACTGATCGTGACCGCATCAATTATGGTCGCCTCGGCAGTGTTGATGGAGTCGGCGCTGTCGTTCATGGGCCTTGGCGACCCCAATCAGGTGAGCTGGGGCAGCATGATCGGCAGCGGGCGAGAACAAATCCGCACCGCTTGGTACCTGACCGCCATTCCCGGCCTGGCGATTTTCCTCACGGTGCTTGCATTCAACCTGCTGGGCGACGGCCTGACCGACGCCTTGAACCCCACACTGGCCCAAGGCCGACATTAACCCAGGAATTTATCCCATGGACTATCGCTATCTGGGCCGCAGCGCCCTCAAGGTTTCACCGCTGACATTGGGCAGCATGATGTTCGGCGGCCCGACCGATGAGACGACGTCGCAGCGCATCATCGCCAAGGCCCAGGATCAGGGCATCAATTTTATCGACACCGCCGACGTTTACCATGACGGCAAGTCCGAAGAGGTGGTGGGTCGGGCGATCCGCGACCAGCGCCAGCACTGGGTGCTGGCCACCAAGTTCGGCTATTCGCGCGCCGGGCGGCCTAACGTGGGCGGGCAATCGCGCAAGTGGATCATTCAATCGGTGGAAGACAGCCTGCGCCGCCTGGGCACCGACTACATCGACATTCTGTATTTCCACCACGCGACCTTCGACGCGCCGCTGGGTGAGGGCGTGCGTGCCATCGCCGACTTGATCAAGCAAGGCAAACTGCGGCATTTCGGGGTATCGAACTTCCGTGGCTGGCGCATTGCCGAAGTCGCGCAACTGGCCGACGAACTGGGCATTGACCGCCCGGTGGCCAGTCAGCCGCTGTACAACATCGTCAACCGCACCGCCGAAGCCGAGCAGATCCCGGCAGCCAACCATTTCGGCCTTGGTGTGGTCACCTACAGCCCGCTGGCCCGTGGCGTGCTGACGGGTAAATACCAGCCCGACGTAAAACCGGACGCCGACTCGCGGGTCGGGCGCAGCGACAAGCGCGTGCTCGAAACCGAATGGCGGCCGGAGTCGCTGGTGGTGGCTCAGCGCATTCAGGAACACCTGTCCGGGCGCGACATCACCCCGGCCGATTTCGCCCTGGCCTGGGTGCTCAACAACCGTCAGGTGACCTCGGCCATCGCCGGGCCGCGCACCGAAGCGCAGTGGGATGATTACCTGCGCGCGCTGAACGTGAAGATCACCGCCGAGGACGAAGCCTTCATCGACCAACTGGTCAGCCCCGGCCACACCTCAACGCTGGGCTTTACCGACCCGGGTCACCCGGTAGAAGGCCGAACCCCTCGTTAACCATTCATCTAAGAACTGCACACGCCCCCCCCTGTAGGAGCGAGCTTGCCTCGCGATCTTTTGATCGTTTAAAAGATCGCGAGGCAAGCTCGCTCCTACACGTTAAGTCTTGCCTGCGGACACTCCCATGACCCTGACCCGACGCCAGCTACTGGCTTACACCAGCGCCACCGCTGCCCTGCTGCAACTGACACCACGTTTTTCGTATGCCGACGACACGCCGGTACGTGGTGGCACGCTGAAACTGCACATCGCCATCGAGCCGCCAATTTTGGTCAACCTGACGCATACCGCAGGGGCCGCGGTGTATATCACCGGCAAGGTCACCGAAGGTTTGCTCAACTACGACATGGACCTCAAACCCCTGCCGCAGTTGGCCACCGCCTGGACTGTGAGTGAGGATGGCCTGGCCTACACCTTCAGCCTGCGCCAGGACGTGAAATGGCATGACGGCCAGGATTTCAGCGCCGATGACGTGGTGTTCTCGCTCAATACCCTGAAAAACTCGAACCCGCGTGGCCGGGCAACGTTCGCCAATGTGGCAAGCATTACGGCAATCAACCCGCATTTGGTGCAACTCACACTCAGCAAACCGGCGCCGTACCTGCTGACGGCGTTGGCTGCCTGCGAGTCGCCCATTGTCGCCAAGCACGTGTATGGCGAAGCCCGCCCCGAAACGCACCCCAACGCCAGCGCGCCGATTGGCACAGGGCCGTTTGTGTTCAAGGAATGGGTCCGTGGCAGCCATGTGATTCTTGAGCGCAACCCCAACTACTGGGATGCGCCCAAGCCTTATCTGGACCGAATCATCGTGCGCTTTATCGCCGACTCGGCAGCCACCGTGGCTGCGCTGGAAGCCGGAGAAATCGACATCTCCACCGGCGGCGTACCGCTCAGCGATATTGAGCGGATCAAGATCAATCCGCGCCTGAGCATCGAAGACCGTAGCGAGCCGTACATCAACGGCATCACCCGCGTTGAGTTCAACCTCGACAACCCGTACCTGAAACAGCACGCCGTGCGCGTTGCCATCGCTCACGCGATCAACCTCGAATTCATCCGCAAGACCATCTTTCTGGGCTATGGCCAGCCGCTGTACGGGCCGATCAGCCCGGACATGAAAAACTTCTACGCCCACGACCTGCCGCGCTATGCCTTTGACGTAGCCAAGGCCAACCAACTGCTCGACGACGCCGGTTTAGCCCGTGATGCCCAAGGCGTGCGCTTCAAACTGACCCTCGACCCGCTGCCTGGCCCGGAAACCTATCGACGCACCGCCGATTACATCAAACAGGCGCTGGCCAAGATCGGCATCCAGGTGACCTTGCGCTCCCAGGACTTTGCCACCTACGTCAAGCGCGTCTACACCGACCGCGACTTCGACTTCACCCTCAATGGCATGAGCAACCTGTTCGACCCCACCGTAGGCGTGCAGCGCCTGTACTGGTCGAAAAACTTCCAGCCCGGCGTGCCCTTCTCCAATGGCGCGCACTACAACAACCCGCAGGTCGATCAACTGCTCGAAGCGGCAGCGGTGGAAACCGACGTACAGAAGCGTTTCGCGCTGTTCGCCGAGTTCCAGAAAACCGTGGTTGAAGACTTGCCCGACTTGGGCATATCGACCTTGGTCAACCCGATTGTGTATGACAAACGGGTCAAGCAATTCTTCGTCGGGGCGCAGGGATTGGTAAGCAATGCGGCCGAGATTTTTATCGCATCATGACCCCGTAGTCGCTGACGAGGAACGAAGCGTTAAACGCCTTCTGTGGCGGGTTGCCCAGCGATGGTCTTGGGCTTTGCCGATTCTTGCCCCTGACGTAAACGCAACGCCGCCAGTGCAGCCACCACCAGCACCACGGCGATGACTTTCAAGCCATTCATGGCATTGCCGGTGCTCATTTCGATGGCGCCCATGACCGACGGCCCGACAAATCCGCCCAGCAACCCGCACGCGTTGACGAAGCCCAAGCCACCGGCCAATGCCACGCCTTTGAGCCGTGAAGCCGGATACAGAAAGATGATCGACTGCACCACAAAGAACATCACCGCCGACAGGCAGAAGCCCATCAGGCTGAACACCGGCCCGGACACCGCGGCAATGCCCAGCCCTGCGGCCATGGTCAGCAAACCTGCGACCAGCATGCTTCGGGCTCGCCGGGCGGTGGTTGCATAACGTGGCAAGAACACCGCGCCCACTGCCGCCGCTATCCACGGCAACGAGGTGAGTAACCCGACGCTCATGGTGCTCATTTCACCATATCGGCTGATGATGCTCGGCAGAAAGAAGATCACCGTATAGACCGTTATCTGATGGCAGAAGTAGACAAAAATGGCCAACAGGATTTGCGGCGTCAGGCACTGTTTAAACGAGTGGCCACTCTTGCCGGCGCCCTCCTCTGACTCCTGCGCGATGCGCTGCTCAATGCCCCGCGCCTCTTCGGCCGAGAGCCACGGCGCTTTGCTTGGACGGTCTGGCAATTTGCGCCATACGACCCACGCGAATGCGACAGCGGGCAGGCCTTCGAGCATGAACATCCACTGCCAGCCGTGCCAGCCCAGCATGCCGTCCATGCGCATCAAGGCTGCGCCCAGCGGACCGCCAATGATGTTGGCAAAACACACGCCCAGCAGAAAATATCCGGTCGCCCGCGCCCGCTGTTCACGGTTGAACCAATAGGTCAGGTACAGCATCACACCGGGGAACAAACCCGCTTCGGCAATGCCCAGCAACAGGCGCAAGACATAGAACGACGTCTCACCTTGGACAAACGCCATGGCCGCTGAAATCAAGCCCCAGGTCACCATGATCCGGGCAATCCAGAAGCGCGCTCCCACTTTGTGCATGATCAGGTTGCTGGGTATTTCCGACAGTGAATAGGTCAGGAAAAACAGCCCCGCTCCCAGGCCATAAGCCGCCGCCGAAATACCCAGGTCAACGTCCAATTGGTGCTTGGCCAGGGCAATGTTGGTGCGATCGAGAAAGCTCAATACATAAGCGGCAATCAACAACGGCATCAATTTGACGAACATCAGTTTGTTCAGCACCCGCTCATCGCGAGGTGCAGCTTGATTACGCATGGTGTTATCCCTTTTTTGTTGTTGTGCGGGATGGACATGGCCGCGCGATGGCGCGGCCTGCTCGCGATTTAGAAATTGACGTTGTAACGGCCCTTGAGATCGAGAATCTCGCGCGCTTCGTCCGGCGTGGCCACGCGCCCGCCCAAGGCTTCGATCACGGTGCGGATACGCCGTACCTGATCGGCATTGGACGTCGCAAGTTTGCCGGGGCCGTCCCACAGCGAATCTTCCAGCCCGACCCGGGCATTGCTGCCCATCGACAGGCCCATGGTTGCCAGTGGGATTTGCCCGCGCCCGGCACCGAGAATCGACCATACGTAGTCTTCGCCAAACAGGCGGTCAGCCGTGCGACGCATGTGCGCCAGGTCTTCTGGGTGGCCGCCAATCCCGCCCCGCAGACCAAAGACCGACTGGATGAACAGCGGCGGCTTGATCAGTCCGCGCTCCATGAAGTGGGCCGCGGTGTACAGGTGGCCAATGTCATAGCACTCGACTTCAAACCGGGTGCGGTTTGCGGCGCATGAATTGAGGATATGGGCAATGTCACGGAAGGTATTACGGAAGATTCGGTCGTCACTTTCTTCCAGATACGGGCGCTCCCACTCATGCTTGAACTCGGTAAAGCGGTTGAGCATTTCGTACAAGCCGAAGTTCATCGAACCCATGTTCAGCGAGGCCAGCTCCGGCTGAAATTGCAGCACCGGTTGCAGGCGTTCCTCGACGCCCATGGTCGGCGCGCCGCCGGTGGTGAGGTTGATCACCACGTCGCTGGCCGCCTTGATCTGCGGCAGAAACTCGGCAAATAGCGCCGGGTCCTGGCTGGGGCGGCCGTCGACAGGGTCACGGGCATGCAAGTGAACAATGGCGGCGCCAGCCTCGGCAGCCCCAATCGCGGCCTCGGCAATTTCTTGCGCAGTAACGGGCAAATAGGGCGACATCGAAGGCGTGTGAATAGCCCCGGTGACGGCGCAGGTGATGATGACAGGACGTTTTTTGGACATGACGATTCTCCGACTTTTATTCTTATGAAAAAAAATCCCGGGTGTTTCGGTGTGTGCGTCGTTGGCGACCAGCGCCAGTTGCTACGTCAGCGGCTTACAGGTACTCGACGTTACCGTCGACACTGATGGCCTGGCCGGTCACATTGCGTGCGGCAGGTGAACAGAGAAACAACGCCATGGCCGCCACGTCTTCGGCGCTGACCATACGTTTAAGGGAGATTTTGTTGAGGTATTGCTGGCGCATGTCGGCTTCTGGCACGCCGACCTGCTCGGCGCGGGCGCGGATCACGCCGTCCATGCGCGGCCCTTCGACAATGCCGGGCAACAGGGCGTTGACACGAATGTCACTTTCACCCAACTCCGATGCCAGCGACTTCATGAGGCCGACAATCGCCCATTTGGTGGCGGCATAAGGCGTGCGCCAGGCATAGCCGAGGCGGCCCGCCACCGAGGCGATATGCAGCAAATGAGCCTGTGGCGATTCTTTGAGCAACGGCACAGCATGGTGCGCGAAGCGATATTGCGCCGTGAGGTTGATCGTGATGGTGGCCTGCCAGTCAGCATCGCTGATGGCGTCAATACCCCCGGTAGGCCCAGCGATACCGGCGTTGTTGACCAGTACATCGAGGCCACCAAAATGCTCACGCTGAACCTTGAAGACCGCCTCGATTTGCGCCGCGTCACTGACATCGGCACGGGTCGCAACCGTGCCAGGGTATTTGTCGCGGAACGCCGTCAAGGCAGGCTCGCTCACATCACACACATGCACCTGAGCACCGGCCTCCAGATACGCTGCCGCCAACACCTCACCGATCCCGGCAGCCCCGCCAGAAATCAACACGCGCAAACCGGGATAAGGCTGCAACCGTTGTAAGACACTCATGCACGTTTTCCTCCAGAAACAGACGACCGCGAAGGGCCGTTCTTGACGAGCAGACGCGCCAGTGAATCGGCGGCCTGCATGATGTCATCGGTCACTGCGGCGCGAGCACCGGCGCCATCGCGGGCGGTCAACGCCTCGACGATGCGGGTGTGGGCTTCCATCGAGCGCTGCAAGTGAGCTTTATCGGGGGCGACCAGGGCAAAACAGGGGCCCATGTGCAGCCAGAAATTCTCCACGGCGGCCATGGTCAACTCGGCTCGGGCCACCGCATAAATGCGTCGGTGAAAAGCGAAGTTGGTCCACAGATAACGGGACACATCCACTTGATCTGCCGCAGCTTGCATTTGCTGGCACAGGTCGGAAATGTCAGCGAGGTCGTTTTTTTCCAGCAGCAGAACGGCCTTTTCTGCCAGCAACCCTTCGAGGGCAACCCGCGCATCACGAATTTCGCGCAGGCGGTCGACCGTCATCAGGCGCACTCGCAAACGCGAAGTCTCGGTGACTTCAAAGGCATTTTCGGCACTGAGGCGTTGCAGGGCTTCGCGCACTGGCATGGGACTGGAGCCGAGGGCTTCGGCCAGACCACGGATGGTCAGCTTTTGGCCTGGCTGAAAGCGACCACTCATCAAGGCTTCGCGGATTTGGCGGTACACCTGATCTTGCAGGGTATCGCGAGAAACCTGGCGCAAGGCTGGGAGCGGGACTGAGCCGTGTGTCATGAGTCAAACCTGTGTTGTCGTTCTTATGGGCCTCAATATGTGATCACAAATCAAATATGTCAAATAATTTCCCTACAAAGTTCACAGCGAATGCTTACGTGGAACACAGAAAAGACTTACTCGGACATCACCACCATGACTTCAGCATCGGCACCGTTTTCAGCCTCAGAGAGGTAGATATGACCGATGCCGCTGTTGAAATAGGCCGTCTCGCGCGCACCGATGCTGACTGATTCTCCGGTTTCAAACTGGATGCGCACACGCCCGGAAAGCACGAGCGCAAATTCTTGTCCGGAGTGGCGGATGTAGTCTTCGAACTGACTCATCTCGCGGGCAAATACCCTCACATACATCGGCGCCATGCTGCGCCCGGGAAAGTCCCCCGCCATGGGGTGGTAGTCGTAGTTGCCGGTGCTGTAACCCGCTGCGCTATCGAGTGCGGTGCTGACCACGGTGGGTTGCACCGCCTCGCCCTGCTCGCGGTCGGGGTTGAACAATTGGGCGATGTCTACGCCCAATACCCGGGCGGCGGCGGCCAGCTTTTCGTAGCTGACCGAGACTTGCGCCAATTCCATTTTCGATAAGGTCGAAAGCGCGACACCGGAACGCTCGGACAGTTGTTTGAGGGTCAATTTCTGGCTTTTTCGTATGGCCCGCAAACGAGCGCCAACCTGCGTACGGTCAATCAACGGATGGGAATGGCCTGGGGAGTTCGAGGCGGAAGGGACGTGATCAGCGCTCATGCGGACTCTCTATCGAGCGAAAGGAGGTGTCTGGAACGGTATCCAGATAAGGGCTGGAATATTACCTCACGCAGAAGGGTTGACTGTTAAATTCTCATATCCTACATTTCTCGCATATGAGAATTTAAAGACGCCTATCAGGGCGCTTCTCGATGGAGAGAGATCGGCATGCACGACAGCGAATGTTTTGACTACGTCATCATCGGCGGCGGTATTGCTGGAGCATCGCTGGCCTGGCGGCTCGCCGCACATGCCAGTGTTGCCGTGCTGGAACGCGAAACACAGCCGGGCTACCACTCCACCGGGCGCTCGGCAGCCATGTTTATGGAAGCCTACGGCACGCCGCAGATTCAGGCGTTGACCCGCGCCAGTCGCGCTTTCTACGAACAACCACCCGAGGGCTTCACAGAGCATGCGTTGCTGGCGCCGCGCGGTTGCCTGTATGTCGCCAGTCATGAGCAGCAGGCATTGCTCAAGCACACCTTTGAAGCCAGCCATGACCACGCCGCCAATCTGGCGTTGATTGATACCGAGCAGGCACTGGCACTGGTGCCTTGCCTGCGCCCGGACGTGATCGCGGGCGCCCTGCTCGAAACAGCCGCCCGCGATCTGGATGTGCACGCGCTGCACCAGGGTTTTCTGCGGGCCATGCGCCGCGCCGGTGGCGTGTTGCAGTGCAACGCTGAGTTGAGTTCGGCCACCCGCGAAGGCGGTTATTGGCAGGTGTTACTGACTGACGGGCACCAGTTGCGCGCACGCAATCTGGTCAACGCTGCCGGTGCGTGGGCCGATCAGGTCGCCCTGCAATGCGGTGTGCCGCCTGTTGGTTTGCAACCGTGTCGGCGTACGGCATTCACCTTCGACGGCCCGTCAGGCATGGATTTCTCGCAATGGCCCGCAGTGATCGGGATTGATGAACGCTTTTATTTCAAGCCGGACGCCGGTCAGTTGCTGGGCTCGCCTGCCAACGCCGACCCGGTCCCGGCGCACGATGTGATGCCCGAGGAACTGGACATCGCCACCGGGATTTATCACATCGAACACGCCACCACCTTGAGCATCCGCAGACCGCGTCATAGCTGGGCAGGTCTGCGCTCATTCGTCAGCGACGGCGACCTGGTGGTCGGCTGGGACAATCACCGCGAAGGTTTCTACTGGCTGGCTGCTCAAGGTGGCTACGGAATTCAGTCGGCCGCCGGGGTCTCGCAACTGGCCAGCGCGCAGTTGCTCGGCCAACCCTTGCCTGAAGCATTGCGCTGCCAGGGCGTCGAGCCTGAGCGGCTGAGCCCTGCCCGTTTGCGTTAATCCGATCACACCAAGAGGTTCTCCCATGTCTGAGCGTCTACAGCGTTACCCGAGCCACCTGCCCTACCCGTTTTCCAAAGCGATTCGGGTCGGCGATTTTCTGTTTCTGTCCGGGCAAGTGCCCATGAGCCCTGAAGGTGAAGTGGTACGCGGCGACATTCGCGTGCAGACCGAAGCCGTGATGACACGCATCAGCGAGACCTTGGCCGAATGCGGCGTGGGGTTTGATCAAGTGGTCAAGGCCACGGTGTGGCTGTCGGACATGCAACATTTCGCCGGTTTCAACGAGGTCTACTCACGTCACTTCAACAACGGTTTCCCGGTGCGCTCCACCGTTGGCGCCCAGCTCGCGCTGGGGGTTGATGTCGAAGTCGAAGTTCAGGCCTGGCTCGGCGCCAGCTGAACCAACGCGCCAACTATCAATGCGCTGCCCCGCAGGTCGCCGGTGAGCACCTGCTCCAAGCATAAAAATAAAGAGAGGGAAGTCGTCATGAAAGAAAGTCTGAAAATCGCCGGTGCGTTTGTGGGCGTGATAGTGGGTGCTGGTTTCGCTTCCGGTCGCGAGCTGTTGTTGATGTTTGTCGGGTTCGGCGTGTGGGGTCTGGTGGGCGCAGTCGTCAGTGCAGCACTCTTCACCTTTCTCGGTATGGCGCTGGCGGGCATGGGCAGCCGCTTGCACGCGACCTCGCACAAAGATGTGGTCTATGCACTGTGCGGACGCTTTCTGGGGTCCTTTGTCGACCTGATGATTACCTTCTTCATGTTTGCAGTCACGGTCGTCATGCTGGCGGGCGGCGGCGCCTTGCTGGAACAACAATTCGGCATTCCGGCGATTGCTGGCAGCGTGATCGTGACGCTGATCGTGGTCGCCGTGGTGTGCCTGGACGTGCACAAGGTCATCGGCATGATCGGCGCCGCCACGCCCTTTCTGATTCTCGCAGCCGTTGGCGTGGCGCTGTATGGCGTGGCCACCCGCGATCAAAGCTTCGATGATCTCAACCAACTGGCCAGCCAGCAGGCGTCCGGGGCCAGCCACTGGTTGCTGGGGGCCTTGTTGTACGTCTCGTACAACATCGTTGCCGGGGTGCCGATACTGGCGATCATGGGCGGCGCTGCCAAATCCGAAAAACAGGCCGTGCTGGGCGGCATCCTCGGTGGCGCAATACTGGGTTTGCTGATGCTGGTCATGAGCCTGGGGCTGCTTTCACGCCTGGACACGGTGGCCGATCTGCCGATGCCGATGCTGTCGATTGCCACTGAAGCCTCGCCGGTGCTGGGCCTGATCATGGCCGTGATCATTTTTTGCATGATCCTCAACACCGCCGTCGGCACGCTCTATTCCTTTTGTGCGCGCTTGCTGCCAGCGGGCACACGGACGTTCCGCATGGGCTCTGTCGCGGCCGGGGTCGTTGCCTTTATCGGCAGCCTGGTGGGGTTTATCAGCTTGGTGGGCCAGGTGTATCCGCTGTTCGGTTACCTGGGTTTCCTGCTGATTGGCGCCGTGGTGATTGGCTGGTTCCGAACGCGCCGACTCGTGACCGCCTGACTGTTTAGCCAGACCCGCAGCGGGCAGAAAACGCTTATTTTTTGCCCGCTGTTCTAAACAAAGGCAAGGCCAGAAACAGCAGCCCGCCGCCCAGAAGACTGGTGCCAAAACTGGCATGCCCGGCAACGATCATCCCCAGCCCCGCAACAACCCCTGCGCAACCGACGATTCGAATATTTTTATCTGGCGATTTCAATTCCATTCTTTAAGCACTCCCTTTGCGATTGCTGAACAGCCTAGCAAAACATGGCGCTGCCTCGCCAGAGCAGGTGCAGGCTGCAATCTTTTGGCCTTTGAAAGATAGCGCCTGCAAGCGCCAGGATGAGCCTAGCCGCCGACCACCTATACGTCACCCAGCTTTCAACCAGCTACGGCCCGGCGCGCCTGAGTGAGTTGTTCTATACCTCTTTCTATCTAAGTCCATGGCTAAGTTTGCCCGCTGAGAGTGACATTGCTAGCATGGCAACCGAATCGGCGTTCATTCTAAGTATTTTTTGCCTAATACCAGGATATGAAACACTCTTGCCATTTCCCATGAGTTCCGGATGAACCAATTTAAATGATGAATTCAGACGTTTCTCTCTAATTCTAACCAAGCCTTTAAAAATATCGCCATCACGAGTACCATTAGCTATTGAATTTAAATTACTAGACAACGCCATCAAGGCATTACTTGCTTCATCTATAGGCGTGTCGACCCCCACCCCCGCAAACCCCATATCTACATATAAAAAATCATGCGTTCCTTGATAGTGGGAAAGCTCATGAATAATCGTTGCTGCGGATTTTAGTACATGATCACCCTCTAGCCTTGCCATATTCATAAAAACTCTGCGCTCTGAATCTCCTGTATAAACAAAAGCTCGCACGACGGGCCTTGTTCCATATTTTTCAGCTTTTAGGGTTTTAGAGAGGGGTTTTACGAAGACAAACGACTCCATATCCGCATCATTCCGAATAGCCGTCAAATGGTCATCAACACCCTTATAAACACTTTCAAGATAAGCCATTGTTTCCGGGTCCTCCCCTGAGATAACACTATTCATTATTGTCATACTCTCGGGAGTTACATCAGCGCTGGCTGTATAAGCTCTCACTATATCAAGTGCTTCTTTAACGGCTATGTGCGCCAGTTCGACAGCGTTTATCGCACGCTCTGCGTAGGCCGGACTTATCTCTCTGAGTTTTACAAGTCCGCGGCTTGAAATTTTATAATTACATTTGGCAGCTTCTTCATACTCATCATTCACTCCCCAGCAGCAAAGTCCTGATAAGTCATAAAAACCCACTGGGTTATTTCGTACAAAACAGTACAGATTCAATCCATCAGCATCCCCTGACGGATCCGGATTAATCCACCGCTGCAACCACGGCGCGTAATAACGGAGTCCGTAATAATACAACCCGGTCGCATCCCGTTCTTTACCCGAGTATCGAATGACTTTGTAGCGGCCTTCAATTGCACTTTTCGCTGCCCACCAGGCCGTACCGCCGTAGGGGTAGTAACTTTCCTGACTTAACAACTCGCCGGCTTGATCCAGTTCCAGCGTGCTGCTGCCCAAATGGTCACTCAAGCTGTAACGCAATTGATCATTATCAATGCCTCTGCGACGGCCTGCCTCCCAGTGCAACAAACGCACGCCATTGCGCCCCGCTTGGGCGATCACTACGTGCAATCGCTCGCCTGTCGTGCGGGTGCGGATCTCAAGCCCCGGCAGATAAAGCACTTCACTGATGTGCTCGCCACCACGGGTTTTGGCGCGACGCACTTTGCGCGCACGCTGCCCGCCGCCGTCATAGACGTAGGTTTCACTGTCGTCGTCCCGGCCATCCGGCGCGTCGCGCTGCACTTGGGTGACTAGCTGCAACTGATTGCGACTGTCCCACTGCATAAGTTGACCCGGTACCAAGGCTTGTTGATTGCCGTTGGTATCAAAGGCGTTGGCAAAATCTATTGGTGAATCGTCCTTGAACAGGCTGCGATTGCTGCGTGTGTCGACGACCATTTCGCGGGTGTAAGCATTGCCAGCCCCTGCATCGTGCTTGAGTTGAGTCAGGTTGCCGCCGCTGTCGTAGCTATAGGTCTGGCTGTAATTGCGCCAACAGCTCTCATCTATCGCGCCAAAGATCTCCAGCCTTGGCAGGCTCGGGCCGATGGTCTGACTGGCGTTTTCACGACCGGTAGCGCGGGTTAATTGATAGAGCGTGTCATAGGCATACGTACTGACGGCCTGAATACGCTGCCCAGCAAACCATTGCACCGGCTGGGTCAGGTCTTCAATGTGCACGATATTGCCTACCGGATCGTACTGGTAGTTCAAGTCTTGCAGTGTTTTGCCCGTCGAGGTTTTGGCCTTCAGGTTTGATAGCAGGCCGCCCTGCGGGGAGTAATACGCCGTGGTAGTGACGTCATTGCCTGCCTGCTCAATTTCTACGTGGCCAAAAGCGTTGTAGGTCGTGCTTTTGAGTAGCGCGACGCCGTCAAGCCAGGACGCAAAGGGCTGGCCCGCAATATCAAACTCAAAACGCTGCACATGTTCAAGCGCATCGATTTGCTCGATGACCGCGCCCAGCGCATCGTGCCGCCAGTGGGTGGTGTACGGGTTGCCTTCCAGATCTTTTTCAGACTCAGGCCAGTGAGATGGCGTCAGCACTGCGCAGAATTGACGTGCCTCGCTCAGCGGCTGTCCGGTGAGTGCAAATGCCTCATGCCACAGACTGCCCGCCTGATCATCGTGTCGAAGCAGTTGCCCGCAGCGGTTGTGACGGGCGCTTTCCTCGTCGACGCCCGCATAGGTAAAACGCTCCACACACAGCGACAGCTCATGCTCAAACACACTCACCGGTCGCAGGTGTTCATCGTAGGCATAGCTGCGATGGGTATCGCGCCCATCCCAGCTCTCACGCAGCAGCCCGGCAGCGTCATGACACGCGAGTCGCCAGCCAGCATCCACACTCTCTGTCAACAGCACTTGGCCACTGAGGCTATAGCGTGTGGATTGGTTGGGTTGAGCCCCGGCTTCACTCTCACTCAGCTCAAGCAAACGCGGGTCCCATTGCTGAGCCAGTTGCCCCCGAGCATTGAACACTTGGCGCTGGACTCGCTCTGCGATAACCGCCTCAACTTCCCGTCGATGGTAGGCAATGCCACGCACAGACAAACCGCGTGGATCAAAGACCGTGAGTGAAGGTGTGTGTTGATGCAGGGAACTGGTCATGAGCAATCTTCAAAGTAAGAGGTAGGACTCGGTCGTTGAAAAAGGTCGCGTGCGATTTATGTATGAGCCAATTAATGGCGTAAAGCCAATCCTGTTTTGAATTTGACGAAGAGCGATGCGTCACTTCGCCGGCAGCTTGAGCTGTCTCAGTATAGGTGCACGAGTGGGTCAATAATGTGGCTACGAACCACGTGATGTGGTTTTGTCTCAGTTCATATGACTTGAAAAGGACCATTAATTACGCGTGGGGACGATCATCATTGTGCGTCGCTACACCTATCTCTTGCTGCTTGATTGCCCTAATCGCTGCAACTAGATTTAGTCGCATAACCGAGACAATAGTTTGTCCAAGGACGAAAATTTTCTGTCCAAATTGATTAATGACCGAAGCTCATACACATGGCCCGAACTCATCACCCCCGCTCCGGCGTTTCGGCTATTCCCAAATAGAAGGGACTGGCAGCCGTGTTAATAACATGACTAACCAAATGCAATACAAGAGCGACTACAGCTCAATCGAAGCCAGCACTGAAAATAACTGCCTGTACGGCAAACTCCAGTTCATTCGCCCTCTGGTCAATTACGAAGGCCAGGCAGTCGCCAAGCTTGAAGCGGCATTTCATGAAGCAGTGGATGACTACCTGCAAACCTGCCAGGAGCTCGGGCACAACCCGAAAATATCCTGCAAAGGCTCATTCAATATACGGGCTGGGCATGATCTGCACTTGGCCGCAGACTTAGGCTCTGTACGAAATGTATCTACGCTCGGTTATGCGGCGTTGAAAACAAGCTCGGAATGCTCATTTACAGCCCGTAAACTCCGCTTCCTCGCCTGTTTTCGCCTTGCCTGACCTTCACTCGAAAACAATTCGTACAAACCCTAGTAGTCAGTCGCAAGAACGTGACGTTCAATGACCTCACTCGTCAGGCGTTAGCGAGTACCTGGAGCGATGCACCTAGCCTCAGCACCACTCTGGGGGCGAGCAGGCTGTTTCTTGCCGCGCCTCTGAGAACGCCTTCAGCTGCGTGGATTCGTACGCCAGTGCCCCTAAAGGAACTGGATGCGCTGAAGGCAAAAAAATTCCGGCTCACTCGCATTGACAGTCTTGCAAACTATGACAGGCTTGCCTGCCCTGCTGCTTGACTCTTCCGGAGATTTTCCCGTTGGTTTCAATAAATGATTGGCTCAGTTTCACCTTTATTGCCCTGATCGTGACACTCACTCCCGGGCCTGCGGTCATCATGTCGCTGTCCAATTCCGTGAGCCATGGCCCGTGGCGCGCCATGATCGGCTCTCTTGGCAACGCGATCGGACTGCTGATTATTGCCTCGGCGACCAGTGCCGGACTGGGGGCGCTGCTGATAGCGTCGGCCACAGCTTTTCTAGTGCTGAAGGTCGCAGGTGCCAGCTATCTCATCTACTTGGGCGTTAAACAGTGGCGCAGCCGTAATCACGCTTTCGATAATGTGCGCTCAGCCCCCGCCGTTGACGTGTCGGCCTGGAAACTGTTCAGCAAAGGCTTTTCGGTGGCGATTACCAACCCCAAGGCGATTCTTTTCTTCGCCGCATTCCTGCCTCAGTTCATTCAGGGCGGCAACTCCAGCCTGAGCTACCTGACCGTTCTGATATTCACGTTTGCCGGTTGCTCGATTGTCGCGCACCTGTTTTACGCCTTGCTGGCCCAGACGCTCAAGGGCTACCTGTCGTCTCCAGCACGCGCAAAAGCACTTAACCGTTTGTTTGGGGTTTCGTTTATGGGGTTGGGCGTAAGTCTTTTGACGATCCGCGGCAAAGTCGCCTAAAGCCTGTTGTCTCTCCCTTCAAATCGCACTGCCGTTAAGCCATGAGCGACTGATCGTCAGTCGCTCATGGCTTAACAGGGTATTCGCCCGAATTATGGACGAACAGCCGTCACTTCGATTTCTACCAGATAGTTCGGATTAGCCAGCCCTGCGACCTGAAACGCAGAACGCGTCGGCAGTTTTGGTTGTGCCTGGGTGCCAAAGAACTGGGTATAGCCTTTCATAAAACCGGCAAAGTCCATCTTCCCGGTTTCAGGCGTGCCCACCAGATACACCTGCATTTTCACCACATCACCCATCGTCAGGTTGATGCTTTTCAACGTGGCCTCAATGTTCTTCAGCACGTTGACCGTTTGCACTTCGGTGTCGCCATAAGCGGCCAGGGTCTTGGGGTCGGCCTTGCTGTCGGCAATGGGCGGCACCACGCCACTGAGATTGACCACGGTCACACCCGGTGGAATTTCCACCGCCAGCGAGATCGGGAAATTCGAGTTCGGCAGCTTGTGGCGAATCACTTCAGCTGCGTTGACCTGAGTCGCCATCAAACCACCCAACAGAGAGGTCAATAGAACGGTGGTGATGATTTTTTTCGACATTGTTTATTCCTTTAGGGGTATGAAAATACAGAGTCCATTGTTGCTTGTTAGGCTTTGTACGACATGTTTCTACGCTCGGCTATGCGGCGTTGAAAACAGACTCGGAATGCTCATTTACAGCCCGTAAACTCTGCTTCCTCGCCTGTTTTCGCCTTGCCTGACCTTCGCTCGAAAACCTTTCGTACAGACCCTAGCGCCGGGTAACGGTTTTAACGTCTTCGACCGTCACCGTATCGGCGTATTGGTTACCAAAGTGAGTGCGCACATAGTTGACCACAGAGGCTATCTGCTGGTCATCCATGTACTTTTGGAAGCCCGGCATGCCGCCCTGCCCGGATGACACCATATAGACCGGATAGACCTTGGCCCCCAGCTTGGGGTTTGCGGCCAGAGCCGGATAAGCACCGGCTCCGTGAGAGCCCTGGCCGTCAGCCATATGGCAGCCCTGACACACCTGATTGAACAGGGCTTCGCCCGTCGCCTCGTCGAATTTACCTGAGGTTGAAAGTATCGGGGCGTCTGCCGCAAATACAGTGGCACTGCTCAGCAGGCTCAACAAAACGGCGGTGGTAATCGTGGTTCGCATGGCTAACTCCCTGTCAGGCTGCTTTCGCACTGGCGATGATGTGGGTATGCAGGCGCTTGATGGCGTCTTGAGACGACAGGATTGCGCCTTCCATCCAGGCTGGAATATAGGAAGCATGTTCACCCGCGAGCACAATTCGACCGTCAATCTGGCACAGGTTTTTGTAGTGCTGCTGGCGGGTTTCTGGCGTCCATAACCCATAGCAACCGTTAGTCCAGGGAACTCGGTGCCAACCGACAGCAATCCCGTTTTCAAATTCGCCAGGGTATTGCGGGTGAATCTGCGTGCCGTACTCAACGGCTTTCTGCACGCGCATTTGCGGGCTCATGGCCGTGAATTCGTAGGCATTCGGCCCCCAGATGTAAGCCCCGAGCAGAACCCCTTTGCCCTGTTTGCCATAGTCGGTGCTCGGGTAACTGATTTTGCTGATCGGCGTGTCGGTGTAAGTGATGCCGCCGTAGATGTGCTCGTCCTGCTCCCAGAAACGACGCTTGAATTGCAAACCGACCTTCACCGAGGACTCGTACGGCACCGCACGAATCGCAGTCATCATCGGGGCGCTGACATCGACCGGCAGTTGCCCAAGAATCGACAGCGGCAACGTGCACACGCACCAATCCGCCTGCTCTTGCTGCGCCCCGCCGCTGCCATCACTGTTTTGATACGTCACAGTCACGCCTTTGTCGTTTTGCTGGATGCGCGTGACCTTGGCGTTGTAATGAATCAGGTCATTGACCTGTTTCTGGAACGCCTGGGCAATCATGTCCATGCCACCAACCGGCTGGAAAATACTGCTCTGGAATTCGTATTCCTGGCCGCTGGCAATGCTTTGCCACAGATTGGAATCGAACAACGCCTTGCAATCGATAGGCTCTGACGGGACCGCCTCGGGCATCAGGCCGCCGCCATCATCCACTGCAAAACCGCGGCGAAGACTGGTCTCCAATGATTTTTTATAGGCATTGCCGGCATCCAGCGCCCCCCAT
Source organism: Pseudomonas sp. CCC3.1 (assembly GCF_034347405.1). NCBI lineage: Bacteria > Pseudomonadati > Pseudomonadota > Gammaproteobacteria > Pseudomonadales > Pseudomonadaceae > Pseudomonas > Pseudomonas sp. CCC3.1. The sequence goes on along the minus strand of NZ_CP133778.1, from coordinate 2,148,485 downwards.
TTGCGCATGACCTCCAGCAAGCGTTCGCGGTCTTCTTGTGTCAGCGCCTGATCAAGGCCGTGCTGATTGACCGCCTTGCTCAACAGCTCGGCAACGTGCCCCTGAAAGTCGGCCTGCACCTCGCGGTAACGTTGTGGCTTACCACCAAACGCCTTGGTGGAATGGACCATTGCGTTGTAGTTGACCTGAATGAAAGGCTCCAGCGCGACGCCGAATTTGTGACAGTAATCGAGCACGGCATGGTGATGGTAAGGAATGCGCCACGGCCCGGGGTTGAGGTACAAGCCTTTATCAAACTCACAGTGCTGAGTCGCACCGCCCAACTCGGTAAAACGATCCCCTCCGCGCAAGGTCCAGCAGCGCCCGCCGGGCTTGGCATTAAATTCCAGCACCTTGACCTGATACCCGGCCTTGCGCAGTTCGTAGGCAGCGGTCATGCCCGCAAGCCCAGCGCCCAGAATCAAGACCCGGGTGCCCTTGGGTGCACCGCTCAAGGCAAAGTTGCGCTCATAATTTGATTCAGCGGCAAAGCCCAACGAGCTCATTGCCTGATACATCGCAGCGGCTCCCGCTGTCACTCCGATCCAGTTCAATACCTTGCGACGGCTCACCACCATTGCTTTCTCTTGCATGATCAGTCCTTTGAATCGAAGGGAAATACGCAGTCCAACACTGATGAACAACCCCCCGTTAGAAGCGTCGCCCGATCACAGAGATGCCTGCGCCCGGTGATGAGCTAGAGCAAGCGGTATGCCATTAATTTAGAAAGGGGGAAAAAGCCAAACATGTAGGAATTTTCATAAAAATACGTATGCGAATGCCTCTGGCTGGATCATTCGCGACTATTTTGGTGCGCACACAATGCCCCATCTGCGGGCAGACGCTTGGCGTGTGAACCTGATGGGCGCAGGGTCAACGCCCACGAGAGCGCGCTTACGCCCAGCCCTCAAGTCGTAATGTGGCCCGTACCAGTCGCTGCTCCTCGTTTTCAATTTCCTTGAGGTTTTCGCAGATGCTCTGGATGTGCGCGATAGCCGCCTTGCGCGCCTGCTCCGGCAGGCGTCCGGTCACGGCGTTGTAAAGCCGCGCGTGTTGGCGATCAATTTGGCGCTTCTGCGGCTCGCGGTGGTAGAGGTTGTTGACCGAGGCAAACACTGTGTTGAGCAGCAAGTCGGTCAGCGAACGCAGGGTTTGCACCAACACCGGGTTGTGCGAGGCCTCGCAGATCGCCAGATGAAAGGCATGATCAAAACGGGCATGCTCACTCGCTTCCAGCGAACGGCTATGCGCATCGAGCAAGGCCTGATAACTGCGAGTGATCAGTACAAAATCGGCGTCAGTGCCGCGCAATGCGGCCAGACGCGCTGACTCCCCTTCCAGCAAGCTGCGAACTTCGAACAAATCATAGAGTGTGCGCGGCTGCGAGCTGAACAAGTGCATCAGTGGCGACGCGCCCGCATGGCCTGAAAGGTCGGCCACAAAGGACCCTTTGCCCTGCTCGGTATGGATGATGCCGCGAGCGCGCAGCAACTTGAGCCCCTCACGAAGGGCTGTGCGCGACACGCCGAGTTTTTCGGTCAGACGGCGTTCCGAGGGCAGCAATTGCCCGGTCTTGAGTACGCCATCGACGATCAGGCGCTCAATGCGTTCGCTCACCACGTCGGCCACTTGCGGCTGGCGAGTCGTTTGTACCTTTTGCATGCAGCTCTCCCACTGGTATGACCAGCCAGGCCACCAGAATCATGTCGACTCAGATGCAAACTCAAGCCTTTGTTTTATTGATTATTTTTATTTAAAACAAACAAACAGCGGGGCAAAAACTGGTTCGACCAGCCCAATAATCCATGGACAGTAGAACGCCTCAGGCCAATGATGCAAGTCAGCTGCATCCGGCAACGGACCTCTAATAAAAATAACTGAGCGTCGCCTACCGCCTATGAACATTCTCTACGACGAGCGCGTTGACGGGATTCTGCCCACTGTCGACAAAAGCGCCCTGCTACTGGCCCTGCAAACGCAGTTGCCTGACCTGAAAATCCTGCATGAACCCGAAGAGCTAAAGCCTTACGAGTGCGATGGCCTGTCGGCGTATCGCACCACGCCCATGCTGGTGGTGCTGCCGCATCACATCGACCACGTCCAGAGCGTGCTGCGACTGTGCCATGAACGTCAGGTGCCGGTGGTTGCACGGGGCGCGGGCACGGGCTTGTCCGGAGGGGCATTGCCGCTGGAAAAAGGCCTGCTGCTGGTGATGGCGCGCTTCAATAACATCATCAATATCGATCCGGCCGCACGCACCGCACGGGTTCAGCCGGGGGTGCGCAACCTGGCGATTTCCCAGGCCGCAGCGCCGCTGGGCCTGTATTACGCGCCAGACCCTTCCTCGCAGATTGCCTGTTCAATTGGCGGTAACGTGGCCGAAAACGCCGGGGGCGTGCACTGCCTGAAATACGGGCTGACCGTGCACAACGTGCTCAAGGTCGAGATTTTGACCGTCGACGGCGAACACCTGACCCTGGGCTCTGATGCCCTCGATTCGCCGGGGTTTGACCTGTTGGCGCTGTTCACCGGCTCTGAAGGCATGCTCGGAGTCATCACCGAGGTCACAGTCAAACTGCTGCCCAAGCCGCAAACCGCCAAGGTGCTGCTGGCGGCGTTTGATAGCGTCGAAAAGGCCGGGCGTGCGGTGGGCGACATTATTGGCGCCGGGATCATTCCGGGGGGCCTGGAGATGATGGACAACCTGGCGATTCGCGCCGCTGAAGACTTTATCCACGCCGGCTACCCGGTCGAGGCCGAAGCCATTTTGCTCTGCGAACTCGATGGTGTTGAAGCCGACGTGCACGACGACTGCGAGCGCGTACGCCAGGTGCTGCAACGGGCTGGTGCCACCGAAGTGCGCCAGGCCCGTGATGAAGCCGAACGCGTGCGTTTTTGGGCCGGGCGCAAGAATGCGTTTCCGGCGGTGGGTCGCCTCTCGCCGGATTATTACTGCATGGACGGCACCATTCCGCGCCGCGAACTGCCCGGCGTGCTGCGGGCGATCAGCGCCTTGTCCGCCGAATATGACTTGCGCGTGGCTAACGTTTTTCATGCGGGTGACGGCAACATGCACCCGCTGATCCTGTTCGATGCCAATCAACCCGGCGAGCTTGATCGCGCCGAAGCACTGGGCGGCAAGATCCTCGAATTGTGCGTCAAGGTCGGTGGCAGCATTACCGGCGAACACGGCGTGGGCCGCGAGAAAATCAATCAGATGTGCGCGCAGTTCAATCGCGATGAGTTGACGCTGTTTCATGCCGTCAAAGCCGCGTTCGACCCTAGCGGCCTGCTTAACCCCGGCAAAAATATCCCCACCCTGCACCGCTGCGCCGAGTTTGGCGCGATGCACGTGCACATGGGTCAGATGCCCTTCCCTGAACTGGAGCGTTTCTGATGCGCAACCCACTGGATAGGGATAACAGCCTAGCGCTGCTGGACCAGGTCAATCAGGCCCTGACAAACGCCACGCCACTGCGCATTCAGGGCGCCAACAGCAAGGCATTTCTGGGTCGCCCGATGCTGGGTGAAGTCCTCGACACTCGCGCCCATCGAGGCATTGTCAGCTACGACCCGACCGAGCTGGTGATCACCGCCCGTTGCGGCACGCCCTTGGCCGAGTTACACGACGTACTGGACGCGGCGCAGCAAATGCTGCCCTGCGAGCCGCCGTCCTTCGGGGCTGGCGCCACGGTCGGCGGCATGATCGCCAGCGGGCTGTCCGGGCCACGCCGCCCATGGGCCGGGGCCGTTCGCGATTACGTGTTGGGCACCCGCGTGATCACCGGCCACGGCAAGCATTTGCGGTTTGGCGGTGAAGTGATGAAAAACGTCGCGGGTTACGACCTGTCGCGCTTGATGGCCGCCAGTTATGGCGCGCTGGGCGTGATCACTGAAGTGTCGCTCAAAGTCCTGCCCAAACCGCGCCAGTGCTTGAGCATCAGTCTGGAGATCGACACTGATCGCGCCCTGCTGCGCCTTGCGCAATGGGGCCAGCAGCCGCTGCCGATCAGCGCTGCCTGCCACGACGGGCAGCGCCTGCACCTGCGGCTTGAGGGGGGCGAAAGCTCGGTGGCCGCCGCCCATGACCGACTGGGCGGCGAGTTGCTCGACGCTTCGTACTGGGCTGAGCTGAATGAGCAGCGCTTGAGTTTCTTTGAGGAGGGCCCGCCCCTTTGGCGCCTGTCCTTGCCCAACAACACCCCGCCTTTGTCGCTGCCCGGCCACCAATTGATTGATTGGGGCGGCGCCCAGCGCTGGCTCAAGTCCGACGCCGAAGCTGCCTTTATCCGTAGGGTCGTCGAAGAAGTCGGCGGGCACGTGACCTGCTACCGCCACGGCCTGATCGACAGTCCGTTCCAGCCATTGCCAGCAGCACTGATGCGCTACCACCGCACCCTGAAGCAACAACTCGACCCCAAGGGTATCTTCAACCCCGGGCGCCTGTACGCGGAGCTTTGAGCCATGCAAACCATCTTGAGCCAACAGGCCCGCCAACTGCCGCGCGCCGAAGAAGCCGAAAGTATCCTGCGCTCCTGCGTGCACTGCGGTTTTTGCAATGCCACCTGCCCGACTTACCAATTGCTGGGCGATGAACTGGACGGTCCGCGGGGCCGCATTTACCTGATCAAGCAAGTGCTGGAGGGCAACGAAGTCACCCAGAAAACCCAACAGCATCTGGATCGCTGCCTGTCGTGCCGCAACTGCGAAACCACCTGCCCTTCAGGCGTCGATTATCACAATTTGCTGGACATTGGCCGGGCGGTGGTCGATGCGGCGGTTGCCCGGCCCCTCGGCCAGCGCCTGTTACGCGAGGGGTTGCGCGCAGTGGTGCCCAGCCCCGGGCTGTTCAAAGGTTTGGTCGGCAGCGGCCAGATGCTCCGCGCCTTGCTGCCCAACACCTTGCAATCCAAATTGCCGCACGACGTGCCGCCCGCCAAGGCACGACCGACCCGCCGCCACGCCCGGCATGTGCTGATGCTTGAAGGCTGCGTGCAGCCGAGCCTGTCCCCCAACACCAACGCGGCGACCGCACGGGTGCTGGATCGACTGGGGATCAGCGTCACGCCAAGCCGCGAAGCCGGTTGTTGCGGCGCCGTGGATTATCACCTCGATGCGCAGGCCGCAGGCCTGAACCGCGCCCGCCGCAACATCGACGCTTGGTGGCCAAGCATTGAACAAGGCGCCGAAGCGATTGTGCAAACCGCCAGCGGCTGTGGCGCCTTTATCAAAGAATACGGGCACTTGCTCAATGCTGACCCGGCATATGCCGACAAGGCCAAAACGGTCAGTGCGCTGGCCAGGGATCTGGTTGAGGTGTTGCGCGACGAGCCGCTGGAAACACTCGGCGTCCACAGCAGCCAGCGGCTGGCGTTCCATTGCCCGTGCACCTTGCAGCACGCACAAAAACTGGGGGGCGCAGTGGAGTCGATTCTGACCCGCCTGGGATTTAGCCTCACCGCCGTTGCCGACAGCCATCTGTGCTGTGGCTCAGCAGGCACCTATTCATTGACCCAACCCGAACTGTCCCGACAATTGCGCGACAACAAGCTGAACGCGCTGGAAAACGGGCATCCTGACGTCATTATCACGGCCAATATCGGCTGCCAATCACACCTCAACAGTGCGGATCGAACCCCCGTGCAGCACTGGATCGAGCTGGTTGAAGCGGCATTACCCCACTAAAGACTGGAGAACCCCATGAAAAGCAAAGCCGTACTGAGCCAGACCGAAGTCCAGCACATCCTCGCCGCTGCTCGCGCCGAAGCCCAGAACAATCAGTGGGCCGTGAGCATCGCGATCGTCGATGACGGCGGCCACCCTTTGGCGCTTGAGCGACTCGATGGTTGCGCCCCGATCAGCGCCTACATCGCCACCGAAAAGGCCCGCACCTCGGCCCTGGGTCGGCGCGAGTCCAAGGGCTATGAAGAGATGGTCAATGGCGGCCGCCAGGCCTTTTTGTCGGCGCCGCTGCTGACCTCCCTGGAGGGCGGCGTTCCGATCATTTTCGACGGCCAGGTGATCGGCGCGATTGGCGTGTCTGGAGTGACCTCCGTACAGGATGCCCAAGTGGCCAAAGTTGGCGCGCAGAGCCTCAATTAAACAGAACGGATGGAGAGAAAAAGTGACTGATTTCGTTGACTGTCACGGCCTTAAGGTCGCCCCTGTGCTGCAACACTTCATAGACTCAGACGTGCTGCCCGGAACGGGCCTGGACGCGCAGCTGTTTTGGCGTGGCTTTGCCGAACTGGTACATGAACTGGCACCCCTCAACCGTGCATTGCTGGCTGAGCGTGATCGCCTGCAAGTCGAGCTCGACACCTGGCACCGCGCACATCCAGGGCCGGTGACCGACATGGCGGCCTATCGCACATTCCTGGCGGGCATCGGCTACCTGCAACCTCAGCCGGATCACGTCAAGGTCGACACCGATAACGTCGACACCGAAATCAGTGTGCAGGCCGGGCCGCAACTGGTGGTACCCGCCGTCAATGCCCGTTACGCACTGAATGCCGCCAACGCCCGCTGGGGTTCGTTGTACGACGCACTGTATGGCACCGATGCAATCCCTGACGATGACGGCGCCCAAGCGGGTCGCGCTTACAACCCGGTGCGCGGGGCCAGAGTCATCGCCTTTGCGCGGGCGCTTCTGGATCAGGCGTTCCCACTGAGCAAGGGTTCGCATGCCAATGCTGCGCGTTACCAGATCGAAGATAAAACCCTGTCCGTCATCCTCAAAGACGGTAGCCAGATTGGCCTGTCGGATGCCACGCAATACATCGGCTATCAAGGCCCGCTCGCCGACCCGACCGCAATTTTGCTGAAGAACAACGACCTGCACGTGGAGATACAGATTGATCGCCAAAGCGTGATTGGCCAGTCTGATGCGGCAGGCGTGAAAGACCTGCTGATCGAAGCGGCGCTCTCGACCATCATCGATTGCGAAGACTCGGTGGCCGCCGTAGACGCCGATGACAAGGTGCAGGTGTACCGCAACTGGCTGGGCTTGATGAAGGGCGACCTTCAGGAAGACCTGGTAAAAAATGGCAACACCATCACTCGACGCCTCAACCCGGATCGCGAGTACACCGCCGCAGACGGCACTTTGCTGAAGCTGCCTGGGCGTTCGCTGCTGTTTATTCGCAACGTCGGGCACCTGATGACCAACCCGGCGATTCTCGACAATCAGGGCCTGGAAATTCCCGAAGGCATTCTGGACGGCGTAGTGACCAGCCTGATCGCCGTGCATGACCTGCAACGTCGCGGCAACTCACGCACCGGCAGCGTGTACATCGTCAAACCAAAAATGCATGGCCCTGCTGAAGTCAGCTTTGCCGAGCAGTTGTTCAGTCGCATCGAAGACCTGCTGCACCTCGAACGTCACACCCTGAAAATGGGGATCATGGACGAAGAGCGGCGTACCAGCGTCAACCTTAAAGCCTGCATCGGCGCCGCGTCGTCGCGGGTTGCCTTCATCAACACCGGCTTCCTCGACCGCACCGGTGACGAGATGCACAGCGCCATGCAAGCGGGGCCGATGCTGCGCAAGGGCGACATGAAAAGCACGCCCTGGATCAACGCCTACGAGCGCAACAACGTACTGGTTGGTTTGGACTGCAACCTGCGCGGCCGGGCACAGATCGGCAAAGGCATGTGGGCCATGCCGGACCGGATGGCCGACATGCTGCAACAGAAAATCGCCCACCCCAAAGCCGGTGCGAACACCGCGTGGGTACCCTCACCGACCGCCGCGACCCTGCATGCGCTGCATTACCACCAGGTCTCGGTGCGCGACGTGCAGCAAACACTCGAACAGACCCGCTACGCGGACGTCAGCCCATCGCTGCTGGAAGGCTTGCTCAGCGTGCCGGTGGTGAGTGAGGCCGCATGGTCGGCGGATGAGGTTCGTCAAGAAGTCGAGAACAATACGCAAGGCCTGCTGGGGTATGTGGTGCGCTGGGTCGAACAAGGCATTGGCTGTTCCAAGGTGCCCGACATCCACAACGTGGGGCTGATGGAAGACCGCGCGACGTTGCGCATTTCCAGCCAGCACATTGCCAACTGGCTGCTGCACGGCGTGATCACCCGCGAGCAAACCGTAGAGATCCTGCAACGCATGGCACGGGTGGTCGACCAGCAAAACGCCGATGACCCGCACTATTCGCCCATGGCAGCGGACTTTGAACAGTCGGTTGCGTTTCAGGCGGCCTGTGCATTGGTGTTTGAAGGGGGCGCGCAGCCTAATGGGTATACCGAGCCGCTGCTGCATAAGTTTCGGCTGGCGTATAAGCCGTTGAACTAGGTTTTTCGCAGCGATTCAAGGCCTGTGGGAGTGGGCTTGCCAGCGATTGGGGGACGACGCGGCTCGTTGGCATATCCATTCGATGCGCAACGGCTTTCTACGGGTTCCGGCCTTACGCCGTGTCACTTTGCTAAGAGCGGCAAA